>JACROU010000050.1:0-24975 GCA_016214265.1 Candidatus Omnitrophota bacterium | reverse complement strand
ACCGAACTCGATGAATAGTGTCAGTCGTATAGGACTCGGCATTGTTTAGAACGAGTCTGGGTGCATCATAAATCTGCCTAAAAAGCAATGCATCAGAAACCCATTGCGACGGAACACAATACCAGGGATTTCTAATCCTGCATTTATAACCTTCATGGTAGCCTACCTTTTCACCAATCTGAATGTATTTTTGAGCTAGTTTGGGCAACTTAGAGATCGGCAACTGTGGGAAATTGAGAAGGTAAGTTTTTTGTCCCCCCTTTTCACATAGAAGCCAATCTTCTTTAGTGAAAATTAATCCCCGTATTTGGGACGTCCTCCCCACAAGCGGCAGAGAATAAGTAGCTAAATTATAAGTTTTTCTCACAGCACTATCAGTGACAAAAAACTCATTTCGTCCGGTAACGATTCCAACATCCACTTCAGCTATAGCACCCAATGTTTGATCAGCTAATCTGTGCTGTAAATTCCTCAATAAAAGAATTTCTTTTGTTGTCAGATAGTATTGCGTCCATTTATCAGATGAATGATTGATAGGCTTCAATTCATTAATTTGTGGCAATTCGTGTTCATAATCAACTAAGCATTCGCCATTCTTCAGCTCGACAACATTGATGCCATGACGTTTTTGGCCTTTCTTAGCAAGTAAAAGCACAACTTCCTGTTGTATATCTGGAAAAACGATTTTTTTAAACGTAATAACCGTGAGCTCCGAAAAATACTCATTAAGAAAATGGCGTAACTGAGAAGCGTAATTAACCTGTAAGAGTTCCGCAGGAACCACCATAGCTAAACGGCCCTCTTCTTTAAGTAAAAGAGAGGCCGCTAATACAAAAGGCACCCACGCATTTGTAAGGCGGTTCGGTTTCAGTCCCGCTTCCTCTATAATCCTGAACGCTTTTTCCCTTTGATCCTCAGGAAAATTTTGATAACGAAGGAAGGGAGGATTACCAATAACAACATCATATCGGTTGTTTTTTAGACTTCGGTGATAGTGGGAGAAGAAATCTCCTTGAAGAATCGCCCCGCTTGGCATTTCGAAAGCACTCTCCCTGAGTAAATTCTTTACCTTAGCGTTTTCTTTTAAATCAAGTTCTATCCCTGTAATACACTGCGCTATTTGAAACTTACTCGCGCCCAAGGACTGCATTACTTCAATAGTTGAAAAAAGAAATTCACCGTCACCAAAACAAGGTTCTAGTAGCGAATCACTTGGGCTTTTGATTGCCCATTTGCAAAGAAAGTCAGCAATGATTTTAGGGGTATAAAACGCTCCCCTAAGTTTTTTTTTTGCTAATTGAGTTTCCATATTATTCCGACATCACATTTATAGTTTTGGCAAGATTGGAATCAGTCACATCTAAGCCGCATAACTTATCAATCAAAGAAAAAAGCTTCGCTTCGGAGGCAACCATTTCTCGTTTTATGATTTCTTTTTTGTGAGGCAAAGGTTCCTCACTTATGTCTGAATTTAATTGAATAAGTTGTCGCGCGACTAAAGAAATATCATCGTGACGTTTTTTACTTTCATCTTCCTTTTCAAAATCTATAAATGGGAAGGGAATATCTTCAATAAACTGCTTCCCATGCGAATAATAGCCCCCTCTAAAAAAACTTGAAGAGGCTCTTACAAAAGCTTCTATCACCGGATGAGAAAGAACCGCTTGAATGAAATGAATAGAGTACTTCACATTATCTTTTGGACGAATCAAATAGTAGGGTCCATTACCCCCACCCGACACGACAATGTTTGTAGAGTCATAAGCATACCTAGGCTCTTTTGATAGAATGGGCAAAATCAGCTTCGGGCCATTGAATTTTGTTAAGCTTTGCGATCTACCGTAGCTATACCAAGTAGTTTCTTTGCCTCCTTGTATACTCCGGTTAATTAATGTCGCTTTATTCTTAAGCAAATATTTATAAGCCAGTGGGTATTTTGACTTCATAACATCTTCGGATATTACTTTCGCTTTTCCTTTTTCAATCAAATAAGGGAAAATTATCACAGCGTTAGCCTTGGGCTGACTAAAACCCAAAATTTGCACGTCCTTTAAAAAAGGCCTCAAGAGTTCCGGTTCAATGGTTTGGATGTTGCCCTCAGAATCTTTAAATTCAACATGCTCTTTCCCAACCTTTAATGGTTCTACAGTATAAATTTCGTCTCGGCTTGTTTGAACCCCAACAAATATTTCTGCTATTTCTTCCAGAGGAATAGTTTTACCTTTTGTCAATTTACTAAACATTCGCTGTGCTCCAGCCGAAACAAAAGTCCAAGGCTCTTCACTTATTGAAGCATTTGAATACTTTTCGCTTTGTCCCTTTGGCGCATATCGCCATAAGTTCAAATCCTCCACTGGCTCGACTTCAAAATCTTTGTTCGGAGACTTTGTAAGAATTACGATTGCAGTATAGTTAGAAGAACCAAATACTTGCTGAACTCCGAAATGAATAATCCTCCGAACATTGTTACTCTCGGACAAAAGCTTCCTTAAGCACTTACCAGCTTTTATTGTCATGAATTTATGAGGCACGATATAACCCAAGACACCATTTTTTGATAATAAGGCCAAACCTCTCTCAATGAACAATGCGTACTTATCAAAATTATCGCTTTGTGATGACAAATATGGAGAATGCTTGCTTTGATAAAACTCAACTTCTTCGGGCGAGTATGCAACCATCTTTTGAATTCGAATATATGGAGGATTAGCAACAATAATATCAAATCCGCCATGTGCAATTATTTTGCTGAATTCAGCTATCCAATCGAAAGGGTTAATCTTACGCACAACTTCCCTTTCCAAACGCGAATTGAATTTCATGAGAGCTGGATAATCCACAAGACTATTTCCGCATTTGATATTGTCATCGAGCGAAGGAAGGACTGCCATTTTATTGGTGGCAATATAACTTTCGAGACTTTCATGGGTTTCATCTTCTATCAGCTTTAGGAGCAGACTAAATTTGGCGACTTCCACCGCTTGAAAATCAATGTCAACGCCATATATATGATTTAATAAAATCCGCCGCTTTTCTTTCAGCGTCAATCGCCAATCATTCTTTTTAATCTCATACACCTCCTTCCCATTATGTTTTGACAAGTCTGTGTTTGTATAATTCAATAAGTACGCATTTAATAAATTTTCATAAAGATTCAAAAGGAAAATTCCTGACCCACAACAAATATCAAGCATCTTTAAATTACAAATACTTGCGGTTTCATTTTCAGCATCTAAAGAATCAGAAACAATTCTTTCAACGACATAAGCGGGCGTCGTATAAACTCCTCCGCTTTCTCTAATTTCAGGCTTTTCAATTGTCGTGATATCACCAGATGCCGTTAACGTTATCTCTTCAGACAGAAAAAGCTCATATATATCCCCAAGCAAGCTCGCATTGACGACTGAAAATGTATATGGACTTTTGGGGTAATAAAGTTCTTCTATGACAGAAATAAGAACGTCGTCGGTAATGGCGATTTTCATAGAAATGTCATCCAATAAACGGAATAACCCGGAGTCGTATTTCTTATCCGCTTCTTCAAGAATTGCCTTAAGATCCCTATATGCACTCTTTGATGGCAATTTCTTTAATGTCTCGTATTTTTCTATTTCTCTATCTTCGCAAATGCGTAAAAAAATTATTTTCGTTAATATTCGCTGGACGCAATAAGAAAGCTCATTAATTGAAAGGGAGGGGTTGCATTTTTGAATATCGATGGCCAAAAGCAATCGCCAATTCCGAACCTGCCGAAGAAAGAAATCGTCAAATTGGGCTGTGCCACGAGCAGTAGCTTCAATTTTATACTTCTTATCAAAAGCTCCCGAAAATACTGATTCTCGTGACAACGAATCATAAAGCTCGTCAAAATGCTTGTCGTATTCCTCAAACGAATAAATTCTTACTCGCGCAATTCTCGCGTTATCGTCTTCTCGCGGTATTGGAACACAATCGTAAATCGCAATTTGATGAAAATTCGTAAGAACCGAAATAGGCAAACTCGCACTAAACCCATACCGTCTGACCTGGAATGCCGGATATTTTTCTATTTCAATCCTCACTGAGGGTTTCTTTGCTTCGACAAAAAATTTTCTTTGTCTCGCTAAACGAAATTCATAGTCTGGCCTCTTAAATAACTTCTCCTCATGAAGTTCAACGGTGGGCTCTTGTACAACCTCACGTAAATCTAATGGCAATTGTTTTTCGTTAGAAACATCCCAACCGAAAGCAGCAAAAAATGGTGTTATGAAATCTGTCCTCGCTAACGTCTCGTTGTAACCAGAAGAAAGGAATTCGGCCTTATTAGCATTAAATTTCTTGACCAGCTGTTTTATGTGATTTCGGGCTTCTTCTCGCGCGCTCATATTCCTTTTTCTTCTAGAGGGGTACCCTCTCTGTCTAATTAAATATGTAGCTTAAAATGCGCCCAACAGGACTTGAACCTGTAACCCTTAGTTCTGAAGTATTGTGCTCATTACAGGTCGAGTCCCTTTAGGGATGCGTATTATGAGCAAATTATAAAAGCAGAAGACCTTGAATAGTAGTGATATTTGCAAGGTGGGGCGTCTCGTATGGTCCGAAGATTTATTTAGTGTGGAAAGCAAACCCAATGTCGCATTCTGCATAATAAATGAGATCAATTTTTCTGTCGCATTTTTGTCGCATTTTTTATCACATAATGCCCCAAATGCCCCTGAAATACCCCAAACAAAACTAAACATATTTTCCGCAGAAAAACCTTATGCCATAAGGGATTTTGAGTGATGACAAGGGGTTACGAAAAATCTCGAGGGATGATTAGAAGGCTGTTGCTCTATCCACCTGAGCTACGGGCGCATAAATAAGGGCCCCGAAGGGGCATTCCCGTTCGCGCCGCCCCTGTGGGACGGGCGCAATTTATTTAATTACAGAAGGTTATCAGAATAAAAATAATTTATCAAAAATTTCTTGTTGACGATTTGCTGACATTTTTACTTTTCGGAATTAGCAACGTTTAATTATATTCATTGATATTCTTGATCAAGGAGCCAAATGCTCAGTCACTGGAAATCTCCTCTTTAATTGCCCAAGCAAAGAAGCCCACAAATAGATCAACCATAAGAAAATATCTTGCTTAGGATACACCCTTGTCGATTTCATGACGGATCCTCTTCTTCTAGTTCGTCGAAGACTACGGAGAGGCGCTTACTGTCATGTTTACTCCCACGCATACCAAAAAAATTTATAATCTCCCACAACACGTGATAATCAGACTCTCTAAAAATGCTATTGATTCGCTTAAGTGCGAAATCGAGATCGAAACTCTTGCGCTCTTCGGCGATCAAAACCGCAAAAAGCTCTTCCTTGTTATTTGTCAACGATTACAACACAGTCCAGGGAACAGCATAAATATTTGATGCGATCGGATAAACTCTGTTTCCCGCATAGACAATAATGCCTTTTGAAACCTGCGGATGAGATTTCAGAAACTCTCGCATCTGTTTTGTATCACCAAATGTAATCTGACTGGAAGATTTCACCTCTATTCCTAGGGTCTTCGCGGCCCCCGAAATGACAAAATCGACCTCCATCTCTTGGGACTTTGGCTTCCAATAAAATATCTCGGGTGTCGTGAGTTGCAAAGATGTCCATGATAAAATTTGCTGTAAAATAAAATTTTCAAAATACCGTCCTTTGACATGAGAATTTACAAGTTCTCTGGATCGATGAATCCCGGCAAGAAAGCATGCCGACCCTGAATCAAACCAGAAATATTTTGATTGTTTGTATGAGCGTTCGCCTTTAACGGCATAGCCTTTTATTTCATATAAAAGCTGCGTATCTTTTAACAAACTCATATACCGGCTGACATTGGTTCTGGTCTCGCCGCAGGTTTTGGATAATTCTTCTTGAACAGATTCCCAACCGGTTGCTTGCGCCAACGCTTTCATCAAGCGGCGAAAATTCTCGGGATGTCTGATTTTAACCAAATCCTGAATGTCTCGCTCGAGGTAAGTGTCGATATAACCACTCAGCCGCTCGAGGGCTACTTTTTCACTTGAAGCAAGCGCCACACCCGGCAGACCTCCCCGCCACACGGATTGAGCCATATCCGCATTAGACTGGATGAACGAATCCTTAATCTCTCGTCCAGCCCATATCTGGTCAAGAATTCCGTGCGTTGAAAGTCCGTGCATTTCTCTGTAGCCAAACCCGGTCAAATGCAAATACTTGGCGCGGCCCGCCAGCGTTTCTCGTGGCTCTTGCCTTAACGATATATTCCCCGAGCCAGAAAGAATAAAATTCCTGCGGCGATCAGATTTATCAACAAGATATTTGACCGTCAGTAAAAGATCCGGGCATCGCTGCACCTCATCGATAATGGTAGGTTTGTCCTCCCATAATAAACCCTTGGGATCCTCTTTTGCCTGCTCGAGCGCATCAGGATCATCCAGGGTGATATACCGCCAATCCTTTAAAAATTGTGCATGCTCAAGAAGGGTGCTCTTGCCAACCTGCCTTGGCCCTGTCAATACAACCACAGGGTGTGACTCGAGCACTTCATCAAGCCTTGTTTCCAGCCATCGGGGAATATACTTCATATCTGAGTCTCCTTCTTGTATAAGCCTACCAAAAACTTATGCACAAAACAACAATATTTTATGCACAATTTGACACGATTATTTGCACAAAATAGAGGCATTACTGATTGAGAAGGAAATCTGTGCTTTCCCAGGATTCCATTGAAAATTCTCATCCCAAAAACCATGTTGACATTGTGTTGACATTTTTTCAGGTCAGCGATGATCAACAACGAAAAGTGATGAACGAAAAAAATTTCTGTAACTCGAGGCGTGATTTCGCAATGCGTTGATTTTGCAGAATTTATGGAAATCGTCCGAAGGAATTAGAAGGCTGTTGCTCTCTCCAACTGAGCTACGGGCGCATTAATAAGGGCCCCGAAAGGGCATTCCCGTTCGCGCCGTCCCTGTGGGACGGGCGCAAGGATGTAACTTCTTGTTTATCTAAAAGTTATGAAATGAAGATTCATTGGACACTTTCGCGGTGTGACCAAATTGTGACCAAGTTCTGTATTTTAATTGGTTTTCTTACCTAGAGGAAGTTCTAATTTTTAGTCACAACTACGCGGCCTGCTGGACAAGACGAGCGGACTGAATCATCTGCGTGAGCATGGCGAGGAGATCGATAACGATGTGATTGCCGTCAAAATGGATGCCGCCAATCCCGAGCTGCGTGAGGAACCACTCGGGATTGACAGGCACCCCCTTACCCGCTTTTGCGCGGGTTAAAGCCACTTTAAGCCCAATCGCAGCGAGGCCGTCATGAATGCGCACATCTTCGCCGCTGAAACACGCCGTAATAAATTCCTTCGGCAATTTCGATTTGATCGCATTCCAAATAGCCTCGCGCGTGACGCCGACTCGGAGCCGTTCGCCGCCGGCCGCAGAAAGTTCATTGAAAGAATTATTGGATTTCAGGAACCGGACCTGGGTCAAACCGGCAACGGGCGAGCCTTTCGACTGCCATTTTGAAATTTGAGTTTTTTCTTCCGGCTTTTTGGCATCGTACAAAATCCACATCTGATCCGCCGGCTTCAGCGCGCGAATCAATTCCGGATTCGTCTGCATCAAATCGGAAAAACTGGCCAAATCGAACACATAATCCACCGGTTTTTCCGGATCCCCCAAAGCGGCGGTGTCGACGCGGAACGCTTGGCCATTCACCGTTTCGGCTTGCATCACCAAAATCGCGATCGCAATCGCCCGCTCCAGAGCCTCAGGAATGTGGCGCGTGTCTTGATACAATTTAAAGAATCCTTCTGTCCAGTCGGCCGGAATCACGATGCCGAATTGATTTTTTAAATAGTCCGTCAATGCGGCAGAATTCTTGAAATCACGCTTGAGAATTTCATGGACGATAAAATCGGACGGCATCGCCGCACCGAGCGATGCGCCTTCCACGGACCCGTTGTCGGGCAAGCCGGTGATGGGCGGGGCGCCGGGCTTGGCGCGCGCCAGCCCGCCACTGACGCTTTGGCGGGTTAACCAATCAGCCTCGGGAACCACTTCAGATTTCGGCGCGGAAAATTCTTTATCCCAATCCGCTTTCAGCAAATTCAGCTTAACCTTCACATCCTTCACACTCACGACAGAACCGTCATTTCGCACCTGACCTGTAGTTTGAATCAAAGAAAGTAATTCGTGTTTCTTTTTTTTAAATTCCTCATTACTCCTTTTTGCATTAATCAATTGTACCAATAAACGATAAGCAAACTTTACATTTACTCCGTCTCGGCCGGCTTTAGCAATTTGCTTTAGCGACTCGACTTCCAGCACCGGCCCATTTCCTCCAGCCGATTTCACCACTTCACTTAAGGCCAGAAGCGCGAGAAAAATCTCTAGCGTCATTTTTCCTGGCAACTCTGTCACTTGCTTCAACAATTCCAAATCCAGAATTTGTTCATCTGCCTTGCCGGCCTTTACCTCTTCACCAAAAACACGGAGTGTGTCATAAGGAATTAGAACATAGGTACTATAATCTTCATGCCGCGTTTGTTTCGCGATCTGTTTCAATAATTCCAGATCCAGGATTTTCTCAGGCACTGTTCCATGATTCACTGCTTGACCCAAATTCAAAAGCGAATTGAAAGCTTTTTCGGTATACGCTCCCGCTATCTGTACATTTTCATACAAAAGCTCCTTATCCACGAAAATCTCGCTCACTTGTCCCGCTTTTGCCGCTTCGCTTAAAAACCGGAGCGAATGCAAGGCATATTTAGACCCACCCTTTGCTTTCTCCACAATTTGATTTAACAAAGCCAAATCCAGAACTTGCTCGCTCGCCTTTCCAGTCGTCACGGCTTCTCCTAATTCCCAAAGCATATCGTAAACATCCCAAGCATTTACGGGGGCTTTTTCTTCAATGTGTTCAAAAAGTTTGGAATCAAGCACTGCTCGGCCGTGGAACTGGACGAGGATCACAAATGCCTTTATGGCAGAAGGATACCGTTCCATAATTTGACCGAGCTTTGGTTCTTGCACAAATAGTTCCTCCCAATTCAGTCCCAATTTTCCTGGCAATCCAGCAGTTTCGTATTGTTCTTGCGCGCCGAGCGAGGCGCCCTTCACGGACCCGTTGCGGGCAAGCCAGTCGGCTTCGCCAATATTTTTCTCCTCCTCCTGTAAAGTCTCCCGCTCCCGCTTCCGATCTTGGGCAAGCTGTTTGAGTTTGTCAGCCACATCATCAACGCTGACCTTTGTGCCATCATTTCGAGTTTGTCCGAAAGTTTCAAGGATGGGAAGAATTTCAGAATTATTGTGTTGGAGGATACCGGCAGTTTTTCTGGGTAAAAAATCGAAGATTAACAGGTTGATCAATATATCCATCAACAATCCGAACTTTTCGTTTTTAACCATCTCGTCATTTCCAAAAACTTTTTCGATAGCCTCAATGTGCCTTTTGATTTCCTCTTTTGCCACATCCGGACCCAGCCCGGCAAGAAGACTCAAGGTTATATAAGAATGATTTATATTTATTTTTTTTAGCATCTCAACGATCAAATCCAACATATCCGGATCCAAAATTTTTCCATCCAACTGTTTCGCGGCAACGTCCCCTCCAAGCTCCTTCAGTGTTTTAAAATACCAACCAGTCTCGTGCTCTTTTGTTGCGATCAGTTTTAGCAGTTTTTCATTGAGCACACGGGGATCCACATTCCGTTTCGTGACTTCCTGTGCCAAAGTTGCCAGAGATTCAAAGGCGATGCTTATTCCACCGCCTCCCTTCTCCAATATCGTTTCGAAAATGTCAAAATTGACAATCTCCACCCCCGCGTACCCCGCAGCAACAGCCTGAGCAAGATTTTCAAGAGCTAAGAAGGCGGCGCCTACATGCGATTTCTCTTTATTCGAAATGGCTAAAAGGAGGGGACTCCAACGATTCAGCTTTTTATCAGCCGGTTCATGCCCGATACTCATGAGAGCCGCGAAGGCTTCAAAAGCGCGGACTTGCCGATTGAACAGTCTGGCAAGATCAACATATTTCTTTTCGAAATCATTCCAGCTGAGAGCAAGTTCACGAGGTAAATCGGAGGTTTCGTATTTTTCTTTCGTACCCAACGAAGCGCCTCTTACCGGTCCTGCTCCGGGCATAACGCGGGTTAACCAATCTTGCTCAGCCGCGGGCGGCGCGGATTTTTCGCGTTCGATTTGCGCGGTCCAATCTTTTGCGAGCTGCTCCAGCTTGACTTCGACATCCTCCAGACTCACGACACTTTCGTCGTTACGGGTTTGACCCAAAGTTTCGAGAATTTCAAGAATCTCGGGAATTTTGTGCTCGCGGATATAATATTTCCGATTCCTATCATCCGTAGGGCTTCGAAGAGCCTGGATGACGTTATAGAGTAGGCCCACGCCGAACTTACCAGACCGAATTTTTCCCATGGCCTCTCCGAGTCTTGACGCCATAGACGTCAATTCAGCCTTGCTCAGCCGCGGATCAACCCCCGCCCAAAACCAGAAAGCAAAACTTGTAATGGGTCCTGATTTTTCCGCGATCTTTAAAAGAAAATCTTTGTCCAAAATTTTCCGGTCTATCTCCCCTTTACCAGCAGCCATTCCCAAATATTCCAGTTCCGAATAAGCAGAAGCGACATCGGACCCTCCCGAATTTTCGGCAACGCGCTTTAACAATTCCAGATTCCAAATCGGTATTAATCCATTGAGGGCTATATAAACATCTCCCATTGTCCAAGGCGTCGTATTTTCAGCAATAATTTTCAACAAGTTCAGAAATTCGGGATCCTGAGGAATATTCTCAAAACCAGCAAGAGCACGAAACGCTCCTTTACTAAATCCCTGCGCATGCTGAATGATCATAGTCAATAAATCAATATCCCATAGCACCTGAAGCGCTTTATTTCTTTCAATATTTAGACGTAAAGCATACAAGCTTTCGAAGCATTTCTTGACGTCTTGAGAGCGTTTTGAATTATCCACCAGGGCTATCAGAAAACCTTTCGTCATTAGTCCCTGAGCTCGCGTCCTATTCCAATCGTTAAACGAACGAAAAAAAGAGCCGGACTGGAGGCCGAATTTTTTAATTATGTGATAGATCAATTCAGAATCCAAAAATACGGGATCTGCCTTCGGGATCAAAAATAGTTCCGGCCGGATTAAATCATCACCTGTTTTTCCTGCCAGCGCCGCATTTCCCAAGGCGAAAATTGCATCAAAAAAATCACGAATATATGAATCGGACCGATCAAATTTGATTGTCTTCGCGAAAAATTCTTTTTTAATCATCGCCTCGTCCGCTTTTCCCGCTTTGACGCATTCAGACAACACTCTCATCGCCCCTACCATTACCGAGGCATCTCCGCGAGCAATATAATCCAGAGGGATTTTCAGCAAATCCGGATCCAGACTAGATTCCATCGCCTTGCCCGCCGTTACAGACTTCGCCAGCTGAAGCCATTCGCGATAAACCTCATTGGCCGATGTAACACTAACTTTATCCACGACTGAAATTAGTAGATCTGGATTCAGGATTTTGGGATCGGCTCTTCCGGCGGCCACGGCCTGCCCGATTGCGGCCAGCTCATCAAAGCAGTCTATGGTGTGAAACAGTGGAATCGATTTATTCTGAAAGTGTGCGATCATCTTTTCTCCGTTGATGTAAACTTTCGTGATTAACGGAGTCCATAAACGAAAAGCGTCAGCAGAACTTTTTAAACCGGTTACACGACTCGCCATGACCAAAGCTTCCAATGCGTTGAAAGCATTTTCACGGATGACGAGCGCTTCTTTTAATTGCGGGTCCAGATCCTTCCAGGCAAGTCCAGGCAGTTTGGAAAATTCAAAAGCTTCATATTTTTCCTGCGCCCCCAACGACGCGCCGGTAACATGCACGCGCGCAAGCCAGTCCGCTTCACCACCCGGCTTCTCCGCAGCAGGTGGCGCGGCGTTTTCGCGTTCCAGTTTGACGGTCCAGTCTTTTTCGAGCTGATCGAGTTTAATGGTGATGTCATTGAGACTGACGACGCTTCCATCATTGCGTGTTTGGCCGAGAGTTTCGAGGATTGAAATAACCTCGGAAGCATTAAAATACTCCTGCGATTCTCCACCCTGAAAATGAACGCTGAAGTTGAGCAGTCGAAATAACACGTCATAAATTTTCAAAACCCCAATGGTATCTGCATCTTGGGCTTGAATCACCTTTTCACTCACCCGAGCCAATCTTTCCATTTGCACGGTTGCTTCTTCATCGGACATTTGTGGATCCAGTTTGGATAAAATTTTCAATGGTGCATACGCAAATTCTCTTGATCTTGATCTCTCAACAAATTTCACCAATGCACCCGTGGTGATTTTCGCCGAAATACTTGAATGACTAAAATTTCGCAATTCGTTAAGAGGAACTCCAAAGCCACCCCAACCACTAAGAACAGATTTCAGCAATTCCAAATTCAACAACCGTTCATTCACTTTACCTGCTTTGACATCTTCCGCGAATCTTTGAAGCTCAAGAAATACGCGAGCGGTCGCGCCTGGTGCCGCTTTTTCCGTGATGGCTTTCAAAAATTCAACGCTCATCAATTTCCTGGAAATTTTCCCCAACCGAATAGCTTGCGCAAAACCATAAAGCGTTGCGTACGCCTCGGAGGTTTTCTCACGCGCATTCAGGCTGATAGCGCTTAATAAATCCACATCCAGAATCAGTTCGGGCAAATCACCGGAAGCCACTCCCGAAGCGATATCACCTAGCCGGTCATAATCGATATCATAAAAACGAGGGTCGCTCGTCCGAATCACGGAAAATAATTTTTCAATTTTCGAGATCTCTTCCGAGGACAGCGGCCCCTTCCTGCTTTTCACATTCACAATTTTTTCAAATTGTTCCCGCGCGCCAAGCGAGGCGCCCTCCGCTGCCCCATCGGCAGGCAAGCCGGCAATCTTCTCCGTTGTCATTCCGGACAAGAGACGCCCAGAGGGCGTCCGTGATCCGGAATCCAGAAGTTTTCCAAATACTCTGGATCCCGGCTCCCCGGATCGTGGTCCGGGGTAAACTCCGGCCGGGATGACAGGAACTCTAGCCAGCCAATCCTCGCCACCCGGCTGCTCTGCCGAAGGCGGCGCGGATTTTTCGCGCTCGAGCTCGGCCCTCCAATCATCCCCGAGCTGCCACAGCTTGACTCTGACATCCTCCCAACTTACAACGCTTCCGTCATTACGTATCTGACCGAGAGTTTTATATTCGCGAATCACATCTTCAATTTTGAATTTACCTTTTCCTTTCTTCACCAATTCTCCCCAACCGCGAAGCCCCCCGAAGACTTCATGCGATTTCTCGCCCAATTTCTCCGCGAGGAATTTCAGAAATTCCTTGTCTATCAAATTTTCGGGCGATTCCCCCTTTTTCACCAAAATTCCCAGGGATTCAATCTGATACATGGCATCAGATAAACTCATTCCCGCTTTCTCTGCAATGAATTTCAGAAATTCCTTGTCCATCAAACTTTCAGGCACTTTACCCGCCTTCACAAACTCTCCAAAACCAAATTGAAGTCCCGTGAAAACATCACCTGAATTCTCTTTCGATCTCTCCACAAGGAATTTCAGAAATTCCTTGTCTATCAAACTTTCGGACGCTTTCCCCGCCTTCACCGACTCACCCAATCTGCGAAGCCCCCTGAAGACCCACCATGATTTCTCTCCGGTTTTCTCCACGAGGAATTTCAGAAATTTCTTGTCTATCAAACTTTCGGACGATTCCCCCTCTTTCACCGATTCTCCCAACCAGCGAAGCTGCTGAAAAGTATCATGCGTATTCTTTCCCGCTTTCTCCACGATGGTCTTTAATAAATCTAAATCATAGATTTTTTTATCCGCATATCCAAATTTCACGCCTCGCGCAAGGATCACCATGTATTTCCTTGCTCGTATTTCATCATCATATTTATTATAACCCCATGTTTCGAACAGCAATTCGAGATATTGCCGGTCAAAAAATAAATAACTCGTCGCGAATGCAACAATGGATTTGATTCGATTGAGAAGGGAAAGTCGAGAGCCGGGAGTGAATGAAGAAAAGAAATCCTGCACGATCCAAACCAGCACTATCGGCAATCGCAAGAGGATTCCAGTAATGACTAGCGGCAAGCGAAGCGCTGCGCCGAAATGAAGTTTCGCCATAACCATGACGTGGCTTTTTCCAAGACTCGCCCCGGTGACCGGGCCCGTTCCGGGCGTAACGCGCGCGAGCCCGCCACTGATGCTTTGGCGGGTTAGCCAGTCTTCTTCTTCGGCGTCTTTTATTTCAGCCTGTCTTCTGGAATATTCCCTGTCCCAGTCACGTTTCATTTGCTCGAACTTGTCGCGGATATCCTGTGGGCTCACGATCGTTCCATCATTACGCGTCTGGTAAAGAGTCCCGAACGTATCGAGTAACTCCTGTTTTCTTTTCTCCAACTCTCCCTCAACAATCTGTTGGAGATGCGTTGCTTTTACTGTTTCCTTCAAAATGATGAAAGCCAAATCCATGTTTTCCCGCGTTCGGCGCATGACTTCTTTTATATATTCAGGTTCCATCATGTTCACGCGGACCAACAAAATCCTGTCCTGCTCTTCCCTCGCCAAGTCTATCAGCGCAGAGTACGCCTGATCCGCATGCGTACCCATAATCTCAGCGATGGCCACAATCAGCGGGCTCCACTGTGCCAATTGCTGACGGGAATACTCTCGCTGGGCGGCCATGGGCTGAAACCAGGATCGTATCCATTGGAAAAATCCGCGCGGTTGCAAATCAGATTCTCTTCTGATTTGCATGATCTGCCAAAAAGCATCATCAGCCAGTTTCTTTTCATCCAGAATTTGTGTGAACCTAGGATATTTCTGATTGAGCTCGCTCCAGCTCATTCCAAGCAAGCGAGGAAATTCGGATTTGTCAAAATTTTCACGGGTACCGAGCGACGCGCCCTCCACTGACCCGTCGGCGGGCAAGTCAGTCACAGCACCTTTGCGCGCAAGCCAATCCTCCTCCGAAGCACCGGGCTTCTCTACCGCTGGCGGCGCGGATGCTTCGCGCTCGATTTCGGCCTTCCAATCTTTTTTGAGCTGTTCGAGTTTGACTTTGACATCCTCCCAACTCACGATGCTTCCGTCGTTGCGGGTCTGGCCTAAAGTTTTGCAGATTTCGATCGCATCTGAAATTTTTAGCTTATCTTTTGATTCAACCGATAATAGTCCTAATTCCAAAAGCGTCTCGTAAATATGACCTGATTCGCTTCCTGCTTTATCCGCAATCATTTTCAAAAATTCCAGATCAAGCACACTTTCAGGCACATTTCCAAGCGCAACCGCTCGCCCCAACATATGAAGTGCCATGTAAGCATAATCCGACCTATTTTCTGCTCTTTCTACAATGAATTTTAAAAATTCAATATTCATCAAACTTTCCGGAGCTTTTCCTGACAAAACTGACTTCGTTAACTTCCCAAGTTCCGAATAAACATGGCCGGGATCCTTTGGAGATTTCTCCCAAATAAGCATCATCAATGTACTCCATTTTTCTAATCTTTGAATGAGAGGTTCGTTTCCAAACTTCATCAAAATTAAGAAGGCCTCATAGGCGAAATAATGATCAGGATAATTTGTCAATGTTCCAAGAATTCTCATAAATTCTGGATACTTACTTGCAAGGTCGTCCAAGCTCAATCCAAGTTCCTGGCGCAATTCAGAAGCTTCGTATTCTTGCTGAATACCCAATGATGCACCTTCCACACTCACCCCCACCACTACCCCTTCGGCGGGCAAGCTTCCCTCTCCCTCAAGAGGGCGAGGGAAAAGATCGACCCCAGCACCCAAACTCGCGCCGGTAGCAACTTCGCGCCCAAAACTCATGAGGCGCGCGGTGCCGCCTTGATCGGCGCCGGGCGTGTAGGCTCCGCGAATGGCGTTTTCCAGAGTGGACTTCATCGCTTCGGGAAGTTTTGATATTTCATCATCATGGAGGAAAAAGGAGTATTTTGAGCCGTAGACTTTCGGCACTTCTTCAGTCGAATTTCCCAAACCGATACCGATGAATTCCACTTTGGTGGACCCTACCATTCCGTTTTTTTTGCGAAGTTCTTCCAGAAACTTTTCTATTTGGGGCACTTCCCCCATTCCGTCCGTCAATACCAGAACAAAAACTTTTTCGGCGCCCGAATTTTTAATATCATTCATGGTCCTGACAAAGGCATTCAGTTCTTCGTTGCCTCCATGAGCGCCGATGTTTTCATAAAGTTTCTGCACAAGGTCTTCTTTTTCCTTACGGGTTGCGTAAGAACTCTGTATTTCTGCTGCGCCGGGCAATAAATCATCCCTATCCGTTTTTTGCCCTTTAAATTTTTTGTGTAAATGCGTTGTGCTTCCGTACCCCCTGACCGCAAAATCAATCCCCAAATTCTGAAGCACTTCCATAAAAACAACGCCGCCCTTCAGACAGTTATATCCCGCCATTCCAGCATGCGTGAGCTTATCTTTTTCCGAGTTACCCGGTATTCCCGCCATACTTCCGCTTTGATCCATCACAAGATAGAATTTGATATTCTTTTTTTGCGGCAGTTCTTTTTGTTTGTAGAAACGCAAATTCGTAAATCCGCGCGCCATGGAATTCATGAGGCGGCGGATATCGATGCGGCCTTTTTTCTTCCCCGTCACTTCTTTCGGGCGCAGGGAATTTTGAATGAGATCGCGCAGATAGCCTGTCATCGCCGTAATAATTGGACCGAGCCAGCGCATCAGATTGTCACGCTCGCTCCTGGGTTCAAAATTTTTGGCATCCTGCAACGCATCCTGATAATCCTTCGCGTCGCCTTTCGTGCGATCTTTGGCGTTGCCCGCGGGACTTTCGTTAATGTCTTTTGCCACTTTTTCTTTGGCCGCAGGATTCAGTGCGTCATAAATTTTTTCATGATCTTTGTCGGACATCGGACGGGCTTGAGGCTTCCCAGGCTTCCCAGGCTGATCGGGTTGATCTCCCGGCGTTCCTCCAAAATCTTGAATACTCTTTATACTTGGTTCCTGCACATCCCTCACCGCCCACTTGTAGACTTTGGGAAGAATAATAGTTTTGATCAGCTCGCCCTGCTCGCGCGCCATTTCCTGAATTTTGGGATCGCCCTGACGAAGCTCGGTGGCCACGCGCGGTTCGCCCAAATCATTCAGCATTGCCGGAATTTTCGCGAACACACCACGGTTCTGGCGCCGCTTGAATTTGCCAAAAATTTCATCGTCGCTTCCGCCGCCTAAAACCCCGGAGGCAATCAGCTGTTCCATGTCCGCTTTAAGCTCCGGGCTTTTCCGTCCGATAATTTCGAGAATTTGATTCAGCTTTTCCGGAGAATCCTGAAAATCACCGCGCTTTCCAAGCCACAGGAAAAGATTCGCGATGAGCCGTGTGTACGAATGCTCTACTTTAAATAGTTCATTGATATCCTCATTTTTAAAGACCACCTCATCGTTCATTTTTTTCAAATATCGCGCGGCCAATTTGAACCGGTGTTTCGCCCAATTCTCGATTCGCCCGTCCTCCAGAATATTGAAAATCTGCGCGGCTACCGGATCGGTGATGAATTTACCGAATAGCGACAAATACCAGGTGGCGTAACGGTGCATCGATTCATGAATCGCGGTGCCGATCACGCATTCCAGACTTTCGAATTCTTCATTGGCCGGATCAATCGCTTTGTACGGGACAATCACCGTGTTGCTTTTTGGCTGATAACCCCACGTGTCCGCTTGCTCGCTCACTTCGATATTCATCAGCCCTTCACTGACCGACTGGAAAATTTCGGAAAATGTTTTGATGCGATCAGCTTTTGACATCGCGCGCCATTCTCGCTCGCTCGGCACTTCGGGCGCTTTCGCTCCGGAGGCTTTGATCTCTTTGAACGGCCGTTCGGTGAAAACGGTGGTGGGGGGTGCTGTCATCCCGGACAAGACAGGCATCGTAGATGCCTGCGTGATCCGGGATCCAGGGGCTTCTGAAAGACGCTGGATCCCCGATTCCGCGGAGATAACAGACTCGGGAAGTATCACCTCATCCGTCACCTCGGGTACTTTTCCTGATTTGATCACTTCGCCCACGAGTGCCGTAATACCGCCAAGCATAATGCGGTACATCTCATCTTTTCGCCGCTCGCCACGCACCCAGACTTCACGGAAACGCGAGCGAAGCGCGGGCGAAAGTCCGATGCGGCCGGCATTCATGCCGGTGCGTCCCTCGAGGGGATTCATCGTCGCGAAAAGTCGAAAATTCGGATGAATATTGACGGGAATGCTTCCCTTTTCAGGAATCGTGATGACGCCCCGGTCAAAATAATCATTCAGCACTTCAATCACTCCGGCCTCGGCCATATTCACTTCCTCAAGCACCAGCACGTAGCCGCCCTCCATCGCCTGAATCAAAATTCCTTTTTTGAACACAAGAGTTCCCGTCGATTCATCCAGCTCAAAACTGCCGATTAATTTTTCAATTGTTGTGGACCCGAGCGCGACGGACATATACGGCCAATTAAGATCACGCGCCAGATCGCCAATCATCTCGGTTTTACCGCCACCCGAATGTCCGGTAAGCAGAACCGGCTTTGACCGGTGCGCCAGATAAACTCTTCCTTTGCTGTCTTTTTCCTCCCTGACGGCTCCATCGCGAAACCCTTTCAAGATTTGCGTTCGTACGTTGGCCATCGATTTGAGTTCCGTCAATTTTTCGATTCGGCGGGCTTGCGTTGCAGTGCCGGGCGGAAGTTTCTTAACCCGGACTCCGTTCATTTCGACATAATCCGATTTTTCAATTTCGGTATGCCGGAGTTTATATTCCATTTGTTCTTCGCGAATCGTTTTTTCCTTCGCATCCAGCGGCACACCGAGTTCAGAACTAAACAGGTTTCTCAACTTGAGAAGATTGTTGTCCTTAAAATCATCTTCTTCCGTACTTTGACTGAGAAGGCCGGAATATTCCTGCCACGCGGCTCTCAGAATTTGGTCCCAAAGCGGCGTCTGGGCGTTAACCAGATGTGCCTGCTTGGCGTCGTCCATAATTTTTTCAAGATTGCGGATCGAGAACCGGTAAGACCCGTCTTCGTTAAAACTTTCGAAATTCCCTTTTTGCGCCATTTCATTAATTTTCTTCTGCATCTCGACGAGCCTTTTGACGTCGGCTTCTTTGATGCCCGAGCGTGCGAGATTAAATTTCTGCATGAGAATCATCGTCATCTCCGGGACGGTCATTTCGCGCACCTGATGAATTTCAAACCGGTTCATGAAGGCTTCAGACATGCGGTTCCGGCCGGCATAATTTGAGGGGTTCCCACTCACGATAAGCTGAAACCCTTCGCCCGGATAAATCCGTCGTCCCTGAAATTCCACATAGCCGAGAGTGAGAAGTTGATAGAGGACGCCGATGGCTTCTTCGTTGGCCAGATTCACTTCATCGAGCAGAACCACTTTGCCAGGAACGCGCCGGTCGCGGTCTCCCAGAGATTCCAGGAATACACCCGTTTTAAATTTGAGATCGATTCCGGTAAGTCCGTTCATGAGCACAATGGCCATATCGTGCAGGCGCTTGCGTGCTGTGGGACTTTCACCCCGCACGCCGGCTTTCAACAGATAATCCGTGATGTAAGCTTTGATGAGATCATAGCCCGCTACGTCTTTATAATCGGCGCCAAGAGCCGTGTGCATTTCAGGCTCAGCCACTTTCATTTTAGCCAACGTCCGCTTGGCTTTAACCCATTCGCCTTTTTCCAGAATTTCGATCAGGACGGACGCGGCTTTGGCGTCATCCATTTCCATTTCGACGGGATGAAAACTGCCGAAAAGATCGTATTCGTCCGTGCGCTGATTCATCTGAATGCGCTGAAATTCCTGTTTCAGCGCAACGGCCACCATTTCCGCCATCGTGGATTTGCCGCCCGCGGTTTCTCCCAACAGCATCACCGGATGAAATTTCTTTCCCTTGTCCCAGCCTTTCACTTGTCCGTGAAGCATGGTGTCCATAAGATCCGCCATCAGGACGCGGGCTTCGGGGGTGAGCACAAAACCTTTTTCCTTCAGATCGGTTTTGCTGAACTGCGCGATTTCCGTGGTACCGCGCTTGACGATCCACATATTCGGAAGTTCCTGCCATTCGTAGGACTCGCGGTTCATGTCGAGGCCAATCGCAATTTCATCCTGAAACACTTTCCGGTCCGCATCACTGTTGAGCCGCAAAAAGTAAACTCGCTTCACGGCATGACGAAGCGCCTCGTCTTCAGAAATTCCCATCGATAAATCGCGCGACATGATGTCGACGATGCGCCCGACATCGCGCAAACTCGTGACATACCCTTCGTTATTCACCGCACCCAGCTTGCGACCCCCTTCCTTATCTCCTTCGACGTACTGACGGAACGTGTCAAAAATCCGGTAAATATTTTCAACCGTGGCGCCGCTTACTTTCGTACTGCGATTGGCAAATTTCTTTTGGATAATGCGGACGACTTCATCTTTCGGCTTGATATGCGGAACCCAAACTTCGTTGAAGCGGCTGCGAAGCGCCGGTGACAATCCGACACGGCCGCCGCTTGCGCTCGTTAAACCCTGCTCCGGATTCATGGTGAAGAACAGGCGGAAATCGGGATGAATGCCTCCGTTTTGAATGCTGAGTTTTTCACCGGTCATCGGATTGGTGAATGTGCCTTCGTCAAAATACTCGTTCAAAATTTCGATGAGTCCCGGCGTGGCCATATTCACTTCTTCGATCACAAAAATCGCGCCCTCTTTCATCGCCTTCACGAGCGCACCCATGACGTAATGCATTTTTTTGGTGTTCTCGTCCATTTCGAATCCGCCGACCAGACTTTCGAGATTGGCATTCCCGAACGAGACACTCCGGTATTTCCATCCAAGTCGGCGAGCGAGATCACCGATCATTTCTGTTTTGCCGCCGCCGGTCTGCCCCACCAGACACACGGTCGCCTTCGGATCCAATAATCCTTTCGAGATCGCGTACTGAATGCGCGCAGTTTCGGAACCCTGTTCGAGTTCTTCGATGACATTGGCTTCATCCGAACCTTTAAATGAAATATTTTTGAGAAGAGACTGGACTGAGACTGGAGCGTGGGCAGATTTAAGGCCAGCAGATGTGAACTGTTCGTCTAATAATTTAATATTTTCCTCAGACCTTCCGAGAATGTTGAGATAATTCTGATAGGCTTCACGAATCAGAACATCTCCAGGTGGTGAAGAATCTCCCGCTCGTAGCACCAGCTGTGCGTCTTTCGCAATTTTCTTGAGGTTACGCAAAGTAAACTGATAGCCTTTCGACGGATCAGACGCGTCCAACCCTTGAAATTTGCCCTGCTTCAGTAAATCGTTAAATTCTTTCTGAAGCTTGGAGAGTTTTAAAAATACGGCGTTTGAGACTTCCTTTTCTCCCCATTCCTTACTCACAATCTCCGCCATCTCTTCGGGGGTCATCGGCTGAACATAATGAATTTCGAAACGGTTCATCAGCGCTTCGGAAAACCGGTTGCGGCCCGCGTACGTCGCGGGATTGGCGGTGGCAATAAATTTAAATCCCTGCTTCGGATATATTTTCACAATTTTTTGCGCGTCGCGATCATAATATTCCAGATATCCCAGCGTCAGGAACTGATACAGCACGCCGAGCACTTCTTCGTTGGCCAGATTAATTTCATCCAACACCACGGCGTCTCCGTTTTTGATGGCCTTCAAGAGCCGCCCTTCCCGAAATTCCAGATCGACATTCATCACACCGTTTCGCATCAGAAATCCGAGGTTTACGATTTTCTTTTTCGCCTCTTCCAGCGACCCGGGATCCTGAGAGCCCTTGAGCGCATTCACAATCCAACCTTCCAGAAGTTCAGCCACTTCCAAATCCGCTTCCGTCTTTCGCGCACGGAGCGCCGACAGCGGCTGTGTTTTCAAATCTTCTTGTGGGATAGCTCCGGTTTTCATTGCGTCAGCCGCTTTCCTGAGTTTCACCCAGTCGCCGCGCGCCATCGACTGACGCAGCACACGCAGAGCTTCTTCGAAGGACATCTTCACTTCGCGCGGCTCATAACTTCCGAGCAAATCCAATTCATCGATGCGCTCATTCATCTGAATGCGGGTATGATTCTGCCCGACCACACTCGTCGCAAAATACCGGGCCAGAGAACTTTTCGCGACCGCCGTTTCGCCAAGCAGCATCACGGGATTAAACGCGCCTTTCTGGACGTCGTCATCGGACACGGCCAGGGCTTCGGCCAAGTCCGCCATATTTCTCAAGAGTCCCGGACTTTCCACGAGTTTCGCCTCGAGTTTTTCCTGCTCTTCTTTGAGATGCGTCATCAGATTCAAATTAAATTTGGCTATGGGCTGATCGCCTTCGAAGAAATGAAGAATACCGTTGTTGTCCTTTTCGTATCTCACTCTTCCCTCGCCTATCTGCGAAATTCCCGTTTGCTGCATGAGATTGTGAATTGCCTCTCGGTCTTCGGCATTGGTCATTCGGGATTCATAAACACGTCGGATGGCGCGGGCCAGCGCAACCTCCTCGGATTGCCCCAATTCGGTCATCCCGTAAGCCATGAAGCGGACAATGCGCGACAAATCGCGGATGCTGGTGAAATAAACTTCGGACATTCTGCGTCCAAATTGTTTCTGATAAGCCCGGTAAACATTTATAATGGCGTCGACTTTCGCGCTTCGAACGCCGGCCTCATTAAACCGTCCCTCGATAATCATCTTCAATTCTTGATCCGATTTATCGCTGGGCACCCAGATTTCGCGCATGCGGTTACGGAGCGCTGGGGATAAATTCAATCGTGCCGTATTTTCTCCGGTCATGCCTTCGATCGGATTCATTGTCGCCATCAACCGAAATTCCGGATGAATCACAACTTTTTCTCCGGTAAACGGATTCGTGAATGTTCCTTCGTCAAAATATTCGTTCAAGATTTCAAGAACACCCGACTTAGCCATATTGATTTCTTCGAGCACAAGAAGTGATCCTTCTTCCATCGCCTGAACCAGAATCCCCTTCCTATATATAAAGCGGTGCTCGGTGCGGTCGTATTCCATGGTGCCAAGCAGAGATTCCAGCGTCGCATCGCCCAGAGACACCGTGACATGCTTCCGGCCAAGCTTGCCCGCCAAATCACCGACCGCTTCCGTTTTTCCACCGCCCGATTGACCGACCAAAAGCACCGGCTCGTTACGGCGAATCGCCTTCAACAGTTGAATTTGAATCTGATGCAGGGACGGAACATCAATAAGAGAAATTTTATTACTCGCCGCGGCCGCTTCTCCGGGCAACGGGGTGTGTGATGTCACCATTCCCCCGAGCGTAATCTCTTTTTTCGCCGCGTCATAGTTGTAATCGTTCAAATCATTCATCGATTCCTGCGCCATCGCGTCAAACTCTTCCCACGGCACAAATAGTGAAAACACGTTACGAATGGTTTTATAGTCCGGATCACCGCGCTTGAATTTCGGATCATCCTCCTTAAGCTCGGGCGTCCCTTTCAATTCTTCCAGCGAATCGATATACACCGGACTGCGCATCAGAACTCCTCCATATTCCCGATACGCTTCTTTCACCCAGGTATTCAAATTGACCGGAAGCCCGCGCGCCTTGCGCTCGCGCACATCCTCGTAAATCCTGAGCAGATTGCGAATCGTGAACATATAATGCGATTCACTTCCCATGCGCGAAAACCCGCCGGTCATGAGAAGGCCGTTGAAGGTGTCCTGAACTTTTCCGAATTGCTCCAAATCCTGAAATGTGACGCCATAATCCGAGAGGGTTTTGCCGTCCCTTTCGATGAGCGACTGAACAATATTGGCCATTTCATGCGGCGACATGGAATCAACGTTCAAGATTTCGAAACGGTTCGTGAAGGCTTCCGACATCCGGTTTCGTCCGCTGTAACTTGACGGATTCGCCGTCGCAATGATGCGCGGGATGGTGCCCGGCGCTGGCTCAATCACCTCACCGTTATGCTCCAGATAGCCCATCGTGAGCATTTGATAGAGGACGCCGATCAGCTCTTCGTTAGCAAGATTGATTTCATCGAGCAAAATCAAATCGCCGCGCCGATACGCTTTGAGGAAACGTCCCTCCTCGTAAACCAAACCGATTTCATTGTGAAGCATGTAGGCCATCGATTTTATTTTTTTAATTTTTTCATCGCTCGAACGGTCCATCATAATCATGGAAATCCGCCGGGCGACATCCTGCTTCACCCACTTGTTCCGGTCATCACGGCTCATGGCGCGAATTTCTGCTCGCTTCGCTTCGGTGAGTTCCGGCAGAAAGCCTTCCAGATAATCACCGCGCTTGCCCATTTTTAATCGCACGAGCGCGTCTTCGAGAACGTTAAAATTATTCGTCTTCACCGCCTCATTCAGCGTCGCCAGCGCATCCTCGAGTGACATCTTGACCTCGCGCGGCTGAAACGATCCGAACAAATCGAATTCATCCGTTCGCTCGTTGAATTGAATGCGCGTATAACCGGATCCCAAAACATAGGAAACCACCGAAGCCACGGTACTTTTCGCGCCGGCTGTTAAACCGAATTCCAACACCGGATTGAACCGCTTGCCTTCCTCAACCTCCAGTGAATCAATCACCTGGGCGACCTGCCGGCGCGCGGCTTCGCTCTGAATAAATTTCGGAAATTGCTCGGCAATTGAGCGGGGCATCACGCCTTCAAACACAACACGCGGAGTGCCGAGAATAAATTCTTTCATCTCGAAACCGGTAACTTCACCGTCTTTATTCTTGATCGGAACTTGTTTCTGAACAGGCCGCCGGCGCTCCACGATTTTGATATGTCCGTCCTTTTCCTCAAAGTCATACACAAAATCCAATGCGTCATCCGGTGAAATCAGGCGGTGCTTGATGAAGAGCGAGCGGACCTTTTGACGGTCATCGCGGACAAGACGG
>JACROU010000099.1 GCA_016214265.1 Candidatus Omnitrophota bacterium | reverse complement strand
TTTTCAATGATACCGTTGTGGACAATCGCAAACTGTTCGGTTGGGTCGAGGTGCGGATGCGCATTTGCCTGCGTGGGGGCACCGTGTGTGGCCCAGCGCGTGTGACCAATACCAATAAATCCGTTGTGCCGGAAGCCTTCCAGATGGCTTTTGAGGTTGTTGAGCTTCCCCTTTTCTTTAACCGCCAAAATGCGCTCATGTTTAGGGTCAAAGCAGGCCAAGCCGCTTGAGTCATAGCCCCGATATTCGAGACTTTCCAGGCCTTTCAAGAGGACTGGAAGCACCTCCCTGTTCCCCACATATCCTACGATACCGCACATAACGTTTCTCCGTAAAAAGTCATTCTTTGAATGGGCACATCTCAAACCAGGTGCCAAGTTCATGAACCTGGCACCTGGTCCGACGACTCAGACTCACGACCTAAGATGATACCTCATTTATCGGTTCATTCAAGATTTCGATTGAACCATCTTCGAGGCCACTTCATAAAGAATTGTAATCTTATCGGGTGTGTCAACGGGTGTCAGGCACTCTTTCGCCACACAAATCATCACTTTGGGCGCTTCCTCTTTCACCGAATCTTCCCAGCGAATATGCAGCCGGTTCGTCGACAGTTTCACCAGCTCTTCGAATAACACCGTGGCTTTGGGATCATTTCTTTTTCCGATGATTTTTGCGTCAATCGCTGGATAAAACCAATCGGTGAGAGCACTTCCGTAAGCGGCTGCAAAAAAAGAAAATTGCTGATAACGGGGCGCAAAAAAGCTAAGAATAGCTTTGGCCTTTTGGCGATAAATTTCTTGTCCCGTGAGCGCGCCCAATCGAATGTATTGGCGGGCCATTAAACAGTTTTCAATCAGCGGAATTTCCCGTTTTTTCAAATTGGCAATCGCACCAGTGTCTTGAGCCATGTCATAAAAAATCCCCTGCCCCGTTCCCAGATTTTTCTCGGTAATCGCAAACAGATCATTCGCCCACGACAGATATTTCACGTCCTGAGAAAATTCGTACGCATCCAAAAGCGCTTTCAGCACATAAACCTGATCGGCCAGCATCTCAAGCGAATGTTCCGGCTCAGGGAAAACATGCTTCATTCCCGACTCGCGGTCAAAAGAAACATCCATCAGAAAATCAATCGCGCGAAGCGCCACACCGCCGGTTTTCTCATCATTCATTTTCTGAGCTTCGGTAATGAGCGCGCTCACCATCTGAGCGCTGGTATCGGCGTACACGTGTCGATCCACCGGCGGAACACCAAGCTCCAGGCGCTTTTGTTTGGGATAGCTGTAATAAACAGTTCCCGGAATAATAGCCGACTCCTCTTTTTGATCCAAACCGCTGGTGATCAAGGCATAGTCGGCAGCCTGACTGCCAAAAAATCCGCCAAGCGCTTTGTCAAGCAATGTGTCCTGCACATAATTGATGGTGGCCGAAACCATTTCTTTGTCTTTCGGACGATCGAAAATTCCCCGGCTCCAGACAAAATCGCGAATCAGAAAAGCGTTAACGCCCAGCATCTTTTCGAATTGAGGTTCGGTCCAATCCCGTTTTGTCGCGTAGCGGTAAAAGCCGCCCATTTCCGGATCAAATAATTTGGCCTGGCCGGTTAAAAATCTTTCCAGTATTTTCCCCGCCTTCACATCCGGTTTTACTTCTTGAACCAGATAAAGAAATTCTGTCACTTCAGGAATTGGATTTTTATCTTCCTTGCCAATGCCACCCAGTTCGTCATCTGCGCCGATTAAAAGGCCGGCTAAAATCTTATCAATAAAACTGGGAGCCAACTCCTCGTCTTTGGCACTTTGGATTTCCCGGCTGAGAAGCGCATCAAACTCCGCCATGTCGTTGAGCGATTTGTCATTAAATTCTTTGCGTTTATCCCGATGAAGCCGTTCGATTTCGGGGAGCGCGCTTTTCATTTCGAGGGGCGAAAGATACGCGGCGCCAGCCAGAATAAATCCATCTGAAGTCAAAAATACCGTCGAAGGCCAGCCGCCAGTGTTGTAACGGGCGTTTAGGTCGGGACGCAAATCGGTATCAACTTTCACGGGAACAAATGTATGATTAATTCTGTCGATTATGTCGGGATCAGTGAAGGTTTCCGTATCCATCACCTGACACCAGTGGCACCAGCTTGAGGTAAGATAAAGAAGAATTGGTTTGTTTTCTTTCTGCGCGAGCTGGAAAGCGTTTGTGCCCCACTCAAACCATTGAATTGCTGCTGCGTTGCTGGGGGCGACAACCGGACTCGAGCTGACGGCGATTGATTCCTCAGCGGCAAGCGGCCGGTGCGGCAAAAAGAATAGAATCAAAACAATAAAAACGAGAGTACGCGCAGACTTCATCAACGATCGTGGTTCCTTACTTTCTTTCCAGGATTTTCTTAATATATTCCGGACTTCGGAGAGAATTATCTGGCGAGAATTGCGCCACCCGCATAATAACTGGCTCCAGCATGGGTGCCGGATAAGTTTTGGCAAGTTCTGCAAACTGTTTGGTTAAATTGGTATCGTACGGATCATCAAACATCTCAGCATAAGCGCGGGCTCGTTTCCAATCCTCCACCGGTAGTGAAGCCAGCTGATTGCGCACCTTGAGAAGTTCGGTCTCTTTTTCTTCCTCGGAACGCAACGGATTGTTCCGGTATGAAAACAAAAGCCGTGCGCTCATTTTCGATTCATCGCCTGATTTTTTCGAAAACACAAATTCAACCGCATTCTCACGTTTCAACTCGGTCAATCCTTCACGCAAGATTTTCTCACCCACAGAAAAACGCTTTTCCAATTGGTACATGGGACTCATCCAATACGGTTTTGTTTTGCTTTCTGAAGCCATGATCAAACTGATGCCGTAAGCAAATTGAGCCGAAAGAGACCACTGTTTCTGATAACCATATTGATAGAAAGCAACGGGAATACGCACCATTTTCAGGCGGGGGTCGGACCCTAGCTCCACTAACTGCACCTGAAAGGTATCATCTTTCTTAATAAATTCGCAGGTTAGCAGATGATATTTCTTCTCGAGCCGGTCCAACACTTTGCGGGGTTTGATTTTCCTGGCGTCTTTTGCCGCTCTATTTTCAAGAACTGAAGCGATATCGGCCGATTTTAATTTCCACAGCCCCTCTCCCTGAACTTTACGGATTGTCATAAGATTAAAAAATAAATCCCAGGCTTCACGGTCATTGGCAGCCACAATTTTCGGCAGTAAAGCACCGTTTGTAAAAAACTCGGCGGGGATTTCCACAAAAGTCGTCTGCAGCGGATTTAAACTCTCAGGTTTCTCAAGCGGAAAACCCTCGAGACGCTCAATTTTTTTTCCTGCCAATGGCTTGGAACGAATCAAAGTGTCGGACTCAAAATTTTTCTGGAGGGCAGCAAATGTCCAGTTCGTACTTCCCTCCACAACATATTCCCGGTCCACTACAACCAATTTGTCATGAAGCCGCGCCCCGGAACTTACCCATTGAATTTTGATGCCCTTCTTTTGCAAATCAGCCCAAAAGTCATCATATTTTTTCCGGTCCAGCACGGTTTCTTCGTTAAAAGAAGAATTTAACCAGACACTTACTTTAACTCCTCGACTCGCTGCATCGGCAAGCGCCTGAAACAGTTTTCCCACCGGATGAGTCTCGCTGACTTTGGGATTGGAAACATACATCGAAACGTAAATCGATTCTTTGGCACCCTGAAGAAGAGTGCACACTTTTTCCAAATAATTCCGGTCACTGATATCTTCTACTGTCGTAGGATCAACCGATAGAGTAGCAGAAACAGGAGGCGGGGGTTTTACCGAATCCACATCATTGTAAGCCGGCCGAAGCCCTTCGCTGGGAATAGCGCGAGCGCTTTCGGATTGAGCGGCATCTCCCGATAATTCTGTCTGAGCGGCTTTGAGCAAAGACGAGGGCGCCAGTGGAAGAAGGAATGTAATGAGAATAAACGCGCGGAGAATTTTCATAATTAGAGTGTATTTTCGCTAATATCGAGGACAGAATCAACCCTTAAGTTGCGCCTCCAGGACACCATTCAGGACACCATTCATTGACACAGGTTATAGCGAAATCTATAATGCGTTTTATGACTCTTCACGAAAGAAAATATAAACGCAGACATTTCTTCGTCAATCCTCAGCTCCAAACTCATTATATGATTTATATCAGCCACGCTCTTATGATTTGCACAGGAGCTGCAGTGCTCAGCATGTATTTTGGTATTTGGGGATCCGTGCTGAAAGAATTTAACAGCACAAGAATTCAAAACGATCTGATTAACGCCGCCCGGATGCAAGAATACGAACAGGCAAGAAATCCAAAAATAAATCCTACAACAGGAACCCTGGCCCTTTTTCGCGAAGTGGAATTTTTAACGGCGCACCAGAAACAGATCTGGGCCGAAATTTTATCGACTACCCATCACCGGCTTCTATTGAAATTTTTCATCCTGGTTCTTCTTATAGCGTGGGCATCAATCTTTTTAACCCACAAAATTGCCGGGCCATTGTTCCGGTTCCAGCAATCTTGTCATGAAATAGCCGCGGGCAATCTGAGTCTTAGAATCCATTTAAGGAAATTTGATGAAGTAAAAGAAGTCGCAAAAACTTTTAATGAAATGGCGGACCATCTGGATCACTCGGTGGGACGCATGAAACAAATTCTGCATGAAGAAAAAGATATCGCCATACTTAAATCAAAGATGGGCGAAGTCCTTTCACATTACAAAACCACGAAATGACCCGAAACTCGAGATTTGTTTTAACAATGCTGACCTTTGTTTTATGCCTTTGGTCACTTGTCGCAGGGCTCTGGTCTCCGGCATTCGCTTACACGCCTACACAGGAAGAAAAAAAATTCCTTCTGCAAGTTGAACAGGACACCTCCAAATATTTCACCCGTTTCGCGGATCCCAAAACAGGTCTGGTGCGTGACTCTTCTCGTCCGGGTTCTCCCTGTTCTATTGCTAGCACTGGTTTTGCCCTGGTGTCCTGGTCGATCGCAAAAGAACACGGCTGGATGACCTACAAGGACTCTTACCTCCTCACCCTGAGATGCTTAAAAACTCTCCGGGATAAAGTCGAGCACAAAAACGGATTTTTTTATCACATGGTGAGCGTCAATACCGGCAAGCGCGTTTGGTCATCGGAAGCATCCTCCATCGACACCGCCCTTCTTTTAGCCGGGGCACTTTATGCCGGACAAGTTTACAAAGGTACGGAAGTAGAACGAATCGCCAGCGAGCTTTACCGGCGCGTCAATTGGAAATGGATGACAAACAACACCCTGCTTCTCTGCCATGGCTGGAAACCCGAGGGGGGATTTCTTCCTTATTATTGGGATATGTACAGCGAACATTTGATTTTACAGGCCTTAGCCATCGGTTCGCCGACCCATCCAATATCAAAACAAGCTTGGAATGAGTGGAATCGCGAAGAAGGAGAATACAACGGAAAAAAAGTGGTGAATTCTTTTACGGGAAGTTTGTTCACCTATCAATTTTCACATGCCTTCATCGATTTCCGGAATTTGTGGGATAGGGACATTAATTATTTCGACAACTCACAGAATGCCACGCTGACCAATTTGGATTTCTGTTTGAGCAATCAATCCATTTACAAAAGTTACTCTCCTGAAAACTGGGGGCTAAGCGCTTGCCTTGGCCCAAAAGGTTATAAAGCTTACGGCGCCTTACCCGGACAGGCCATAAATGACGGAACTATCGCGGTCCATGCGGCGGCGGGATCCATTCCTTTTGCACCCGAGATCACCATTAAAACATTAATGAGTTTTTATACTCTTCACAAAAATAATCTCTATTCCCCATTCGGATTTAAAGACAGTTTCAATTTAGAAATAGATTGGTGGGCCCAGGAAGAACTGGGCGTTGATCAGGGAATCACACTTTTGATGATCGAGAATTTTCTTTCGGAAACAATCTGGAAACGTTTTATGAAACTGGAATATATTCAAAAATGGATTGCGCTCTGCGATTTAAATCGAGCCGTTCCCGTTACCAGAAATACCGCTTCTACAACCATCCATCCAATATCTGTAAGCTGAAATTATTCGTTACGAGAATCCAGAAAAATGTGGGCGATCTTTGCGGCTACTTCATCAATCATTTCATCCGTAACAAAAGTTCCTTTACGAATCGCCTCTTTCAATTCCTGAATCCGACCCTCGTTGGGACCGGGGATATGCTCCATTTCTTTTTTTAAACGCATAACCGCTTCAAGAAGATATTCTGCTTCGGATACATTCAAGGAAGGTTTCTTTTCCGGAAAATCACTTTTACGCATGATCATAACTTCTTTCCCCGGCCTAGGCCTCAAACGAAAGTGGATTCAATGCAAGTCTGCCCGATGAAAATAATTGCGTCAATGTTTCAGCCGGGTGAACAACAAACAGTTTTAAAAAGATAAAGGAATCGACAGTGGTTTATCGACTGAGGGAATTGAAACTTTAGGATTCGAGGGGAATTTATAAGGCCAGGACCAGGTCTTGAAGCAAGACCTGGTCCTGATACGCTGAATAATTAAACTTCGAGGGGAACTTCGCCGGTTTTCTTCAAATAACTTCTGAGACGGGTCACTACTTTGGTATGAATCTGACATACCCGGGATTCAGAAACGTTGAGGACATCTCCAATTTCCCTTAATGTCAGGTTTTCATAATAATAAAGAACCACGACCAACCGTTCTTTTTCAGGCAATTCTTTGATGGCCTTGGCTAACAGATCTTTTACTTCATTGGTGTAGACATATTGAAACTGGTCTGTCACCAATGAATCTTCGATAGTCTGAAGACGTGAAATTGGTTTGTTGCCATCATCATTTTGCCACACTTCATCCAGCGAAAGAAAGCTCGTGGAATTCAAATCACTGTACACTTCATTCAAGTCACTGACACTGACATGAAGTGCTTTAGCCAATTCTTCATCTGTGCAGGTGCGGCCATATTTGTCTTCGAGCTCTTTGCATTTTTTGTCGATTTCACGGGCTTTCTTTCTAAGAAGACGCGGCGCCCAGTCGAGCTTACGAAGCTCATCCATAATGGATCCGCGGATACGAGAAACCCCGTAGGTTTCAAATTTATTGCCTTGAGTGACATCGTATTTCTCAATGGCATCGAAGAGCCCTAAAATACCGTAGCTGACCAAATCTCCAAACTCAATATTTGGAGGAAGAGAAATGGCTACCCGACCTGCTACATATTTCACCAAGTAGAGGTATTTTTTTATAATTTCTTCTCTCATGGCCAAAGATTTTGTTCTTTTGTACCTCTGCCATAATTTCAGGTCTTCTTCTTTCATGAACGCCTCCGTGGTTATTAAACAACTATCCTTAGTAAGTTATGAGTTATGAAGTTATGAAACAGACAACAATTTCTTAATTTGACTTAATGTGTAATTTTTATTTTGGAGAATTTTGATTTTTTCGAGACGATCGAAAACATCTTCATTGTAAAGACGATGTCCCTTAGGAGTGCGTTTGGCTTCGGAAATAAGTCCGGCCACGGTATAGTTGTGGATCGTTTGTCGAGAGAGCTTCGTTGCTTCCATGACCTCTCCCATTTTGTAATACTTTACCGGCTTAGCCACTGCCCCTCCTTCATTTCTCTAATTTTCCTCTTACTTCTTTTAATAACTTTTTGGCTTCCTTATTTTTCTTGTCAAGTTCGAGGGCATGTTCTAAAACTTTTTTAGCAGATTCAAAATCTTTACCTTGAATCAATTCCCTCGCCTGATTTAAATATATCTCCGAGTGCCGATTAACTTCCTCATCAACTTTCCGGCCTTCTTCCTTAAGTGATTGCGTTTCTTCTTTGATGAATTTTTTTCTGATTCGGTCAATCCTTCGGGATGCCTGAGCATTCTCCGGTTCGAATAGAAAAACTTTTTCGTACTCATCCACAGCTAAATCGTATAGGCCAAAACTCGCCAGCCGGTCGCCTTCTTGAACAAACCTGTTCATCCAGTCTTTTTTTTCACGGGACGACATCTGGTCTTTAAGAGCCAGGATTTTTTCTTCGCTGATTCTTCCCTCATCAACCTTCAGCGTCTCAAGCAACATAGCTTGACGCATAAGATTCTGGGACTTCCGAAATTTCCCTTCACGCTCAGCGGCTTCCGCATCCTGAATTTTCTTTTTCACTTCATCTTCAACGGAACGGTTAAAAGCATCCAGTGCCGCTTTAGTATCTTCCACTTCAGTGGCAAGCATATTTTTTGGGGTTGCGATCCACAACATGAGAAAGAGCAGAACCAACAATCTTTGAATCATAAAGTGTAAAGTACAATATGTATTTTACATATTGTAAAGTAGCAATAGAGTAATCGACTTCCCTAGGAGAGTCAATGGTTATTTTGTTAAGTAAGTGAAAATAATGGGGTTACAACTTTTGTGGATCTATTAATTGTGGGGATGTATCAAAAATATACAATAGGTAGGGAAAGCTGGATAATTAATTAGGCTTCTTCTTGTTATCTTTGTCCTTATCCTTCAATTCTTTCAACTTCTCTTCAAGCTTTTGCTCATCGACATGCTGCGTCTTGGCGGCCTGCTCATTCTCTCTCTTAATGGCCTCGTAAATCTCCTTTCGATGAACTGCTATACTTCGTGGCGCAGTAATGCCCAGCTTAACATAGTCGCCTTTGACCTCGACAATTTTAATCTCAACATTGTCGCCAATCATAATGCTTTCATTCGTCTTCCGTGAGAGTACTAGCATGACTTTCCCTATCCTTGGGATTAAATTTTAAACCGTACCGGGTATTGATCGTCCTCTAAAATAATCTGTCGGCCTATTTTTTTAGCATTATTAATTGCAATGGGACTTTTCAGATTGACAAAAATATTTTGATGAGATTCGTCAACGGAAACAAGGCTTAAAAAAGAAATCCCGTCGCCATTTTTTGTTTCCAAAGACATCTTGTCTTCAGAAGAAATTTCAGGCTCAAACGCCCCCAACACTTTCGAAGGCTCAATTACCAGAAAACAAAGATCTGGTTTTGATAGCGATTGCAGCCAAGAAAATTGACTCTGATTATTTCTTTCAATCAGAACAAAATCACGATGAGATTCAAAACCAATTAATCCTTGCGGAAAAGAGAACACTTTGTCCGGTTGCACTTTCACACTTTGAAACCGGGCTGTGTTAATGACTGTAGACATAAAGTCCCCCGTTTTGGTTCAAAAACTGATTGACGGAAGTCATTATCGACTGGCTAAAGTTGAAACTTGAAAAATTAAGAACGGTCAAAAAAACAACACTATTTTTCATCAAAAATTCCCATATTCCGAAATTTTTCGTATCGTTTTTTAGGGATATCTTTTTTGGGATTTTTTCTAATTTCCACAAGCGATTCAAGAATGGTTTCTTTTAATGTATTGGCCGTGGTTTCAAAATCACGATGAGCTCCTCCCAGAGGCTCTTTAATTACGCCATCAATTACTCCGAGTTTTAACAAATCCTCTGCAGTCAATTTCAATGCTTCTGCCGCTTCAGGCGACCGAGCATTATCTTTCCACAAAATAGCGGCGCAGCCCTCCGGCGAAATGACGGAATAGTAAGCATTTTCCATCACAAAAATTTTATCTCCAACACCAATGCCGAGAGCGCCTCCTGAGCCTCCTTCGCCGATAACAACAACTACGATAGGAATTTCGAGTCCTGCCATCTCACGCAAATTGTATGCAATCGCTTCTGCTTGGCCCCGTTCTTCTGCACCAATCCCCGGGAAAGCGCCTGGAGTATCGATGAAACAGATAATTGGAATATTGAATTTTTCCGCTAGCTTCATCACACGAATCGCTTTGCGGTAACCTTCGGGATGCGCTGAACCGAACATGCGAAGCAAATTCTCTTTAGTATTCCGGCCCTTTTGGTGCCCGATCACGCAAATCTTTTCTTTCCCGATCATGCCAAACCCGCAAATGATTGCCTTATCGTCTTTAAACAAACGGTCACCATGAATCTCCACAAAATCTTCCACGAAGTGATGAATGTAATCAAGCGTGTAGGGACGCAGAGGATGACGTGCCACCTGGACCCGCTGCCACGGTGTTAGATTGGCAAAAATTTCTTTTTGAACTTTTTCCAGTTTTTTTTCAACGCTCTTGATTTCCCCGGAAAGATCAATTCCGTCTTTGGAATGTTCTTTAAGTCCCGCAATCGTTTTTTCAAGTTCCACAATCGGACGCTCAAAAGGAAGGCAAACATCCAGCAACGTGCGCGCTTCGGATTTTGGTTTTGCTTTTTTCATATTTATAATCCTACTTAAGCGATAATAGTTACTTTGGTTCCTGGAGGTACCATATCATAAAGTTCTTCCACTTCCCCATTCAACATGCGAACACAGCCCGAAGTGGCATGTTTACCGATAGATTCCGGAACTGTCGTTCCGTGAATTCCGTAACCCTGTTTGGAAATACCAAGCCATCTTGTTCCCAACAGATTATCCGAACCGCCCGGGGGAATGGCTTTAGATCCCATTTTATACCAGGTGGGATTTTCCAGCTTTGTGGTAACCACAAATGTTCCTTCCGGAGTTAAATCGGGCGTGGCTCCTGTCGCGCAGCGATAACGCTTAAATAATTGATCGGCCAATAAAAGCCGTAAAACATTA
>JACROU010000089.1 GCA_016214265.1 Candidatus Omnitrophota bacterium | reverse complement strand
GAGCCATCCAGCGGCGGAATCGGCAGCAAATTAAACATCGCCAAACCCAAATTAAAATAAACGCAGTAAAGAATAAATTCCGTCGTTCCCGACATTTTGTAAAACAACACCAACACGCTAGCCAAAAGAAGATTGGTGATCGGTCCGGCCGCCGCCACCCAAATCATGTCACGTTTGGGATTCTTGAGATTCAGGAAATTGACCGGCACGGGCTTCGCCATACCAATAATCGGAAGTCCCAGTAAATAAAGCAAGAGGGGCAGCAAAACCGTCCACAACGGATCAATGTGTTTGAGCGGATTGAGTGTCAGTCTCCCCATCTTGGCGGCGGTGCGGTCACCCAAAGCATAAGCGACCAAACCGTGTGCTAGCTCGTGCAGCACAACAGTCATCAGAAAAATGAAAATAAATAACGCGATCGCGAAAGGACTCATGAGGCCACCAGTTTATCCAAAACGGACCGTTTCAGAAGGAAAAAGTATCCGATAAAAATCGTGTTATGCGCGATATGCATCACGATCGAAGGAATCAGGGATCCCCGCTTTTCGTACACGTAGGCAAAAATTAGCCCCAAAACAAAAATCGGCAGAAACGCGAAGAGCGAATTGTGAATGGCAGCGAAAAAAGCAGAGGATATCACCATCGCCCATTTCTGACCCCACTGCTTCTTGAACGCTGGATAACACCAACCGCGAAAAAAGATTTCCTCGATAATCGGACCTATCGTGCACGCCAGAAAAATAGAAAAATAAATTAGCGCGGGATTTTTATAATCTTCCTCCACAAACAATTCCACGAGCGGATGCGGCGCAGGTTCATAATGAATCAGTCCGGCAAGAACCACCAAAGTTCCCATCACAATTAACACAATCGGCAAAATCGCGGTATAGCCCAAAATGCCGAGCCAAAGATCCTGTCCCCATTTTTTGAACCGGAATCCCAGCGCGCTCAGGCGCTCGCCAAATGTGTGGGTGACCGAATAAATCATAAACCAGAGAATAAATATATCCACAAGCACCGTATGCACAATCAGCAACACATTCTCGTGGGTTTTCTCTTTTTGAAATAGCGCTCCTTGAACCACGCCCAAAACAACACTTAAAATAACTCCCGCGGAAATCACATAAATAACACTTTTAATAATTTCCCGGACGCCCCACAAAACTGCTTCGGGATGCGCGGCAACAGGCTCAATAATTTCTTTTTTATTTGTGATTTTTCCGACCAAATATGAGTCCAGAAAAATCCCGGTGACGAGCGCACCAGAAAGGAGTACGGGCACACAAATCAAAAGGAAGAGTTCGAATGGCCCTGCCTCTTTCAAAATAAATTCTTTGAGAATCTGAGAGTCTTCTTTTGCCTTCAGTTTTTCTTCCGCCATTTGAATTTGCTGCATGGCCTTTGACGGCTCGTGAGGTTTTTTGTGATGCGTGAGCGCCAAACCGCCGTAGACGACAAGCACGGTAACCAGACAAAAAGTCATCAGAGGTTCAGATTTGAGAAAAGCGAGAGTTTGAGAAAACCAGAGTTTAAATTTGGAAAAGACGTTTGCCATTTTGGGTGGTTTCTTGCGAGATTGTTGTAAAATCCGTTTTCCGGACTTCAGCCATTTTTTTCAGCGTCTCCACGATCCAGGCGGGCTCGTTGCGCTTGCCGCGGAAAGGCTCGGGCGGCAGATACGGCGCGTCCGTTTCCACCAAAATTCGGTCTGATGGAACCATCGCGACCAGCTCCCGAAGTTCGTGATTCTTTTTATAAGTCACCGGCCCCGCGAAGGAAATATAAAGTCCGAGCGCCAGCGCCTCTTCCAAATCATGCTTATTACCCGCGAAGCAATGCATCACACCCTGATGACGGGATCCAAATTTCCGGAGAGTCGAATAAATATCCGCGTACGCCTCGCGGCTGTGAATCACAAGCGGGAGATGGACTTCATTGGCCAGCTGAATAAAACGTTTAAACACGTTCATCTGCTGGTCACGCGGAGAAAGGTTTCGAAAATAGTCCAGCCCCACCTCACCGATCGCTCGCACCTTTTTATTTTTCGTGAGCTCTTTGATTTCGTTAAAACCCGCCTCGGTGAAATTTTGAGCGTCATGCGGATGGAGCCCTATCGTCGCGTACACGTTATCAAATTTTTCCGCAAACTGAACGGCGGCCCTGGAGTGCTCCATATCGATACCGACATTCAAAAAAAGTCCGACCCCCGCCTCGCGCGCGCGGCGAAATACTTGATCTTGATCCGCGGTATAATCAGAAACGTTCAGATGGACGTGAGTATCGAAGATCATGATTTGGGTTCTTCAATCCTCGGGAAAAGCGCCTCGCCTTTTTGAACCGTCATGCCGGGTTTCAACACGCCCCACACGTCCAGATCTTTGACTGTTGGCGTTGGATGGGAACCAAACAATCCGCAGATTTTCACGGAGGTTTCCGGCAGAAATGGTGCGAGCATCATTCCGGAAAAACGGACTGATTCCAGAAGATCGGACAACACTTTGCCCAATTCTTCTATTTTCTTTTCCTTCGCCAAAGCCCACGGTTTGGTCTCTTCGACATAACGGTTCGCCGCAACAATCAAATCCCAAATGGCGGAAATCGCCGCGCGCGGATCAAAATGCTTCATCGCCTGAATCATCGCGTCACGCGAGATAAACGCCTGATCTTTCAATTTCGAGGGGCCGGAATTCACACATTTAATTTTGCCGCCGAAGTAGCGCTCGAGCATCGAGGTGGTGCGAAGCACCAAATTACCGAGATCATTCGCCAGATCTTTATTGAACCGCTCAATCAGCAAATCCTCCGAATACGCACCATCGGAACCGAGCGTCACCTCGCGGAGCAGAAAATAGCGAAATGTATCGACGCCATATTTGGCTGAAAGCTCCAGAGGATCCACGACATTGCCGACGGATTTCGACACCTTCGCCCCTTCCATCGTCCACCAGCCGTGAGCAAACACAGTTCCAGGCATCTCAAGATCAAGGGCCTTCAACATAATCGGCCAATAGACGGTGTGTTGGCGCAAAATATCTTTTCCGACCATGTGTAAATTGGCCGGCCACAACAGCTCAAATTCCTCCATATTTCCGGGATAACCAATCGCGCTGATATAATTTGAAAGCGCATCGAACCAGACGTAAACCACGTGATCCTTTGAAAACGGGATGTCAATGCCCCACGCCAGTCGCGTACGGGGACGTGAAATGCAAAGATCTTCGAGCGGCTGTTTCAAAAATCCCAAAATTTCGTTTCGACGTGATTCGGGGAAAATAAAATCGGGATTTTTTTCGATGTATTCGATCAGCCAGTCCTGATACTTTGAGAGCTTGAAGAAATAATTATCTTCAAAAATTTCCTGAACGTCCCGTTTGCAATCCGGGCACTTACCTTCCACGAGCTGCATTTTGGTCCAAAACGATTCGCACGGCGTACAGTACCAGCCTTTATATTTACCGAGATAAATGTCGCCCTTTTCAAAAAGCTTTTGCAAAATCACTTGCACGGATTTTTTATGGTCCTCATCCGTCGTGCGAATATAAAAATCATATTGAATGCCAAGCTTTGCCCACAATTCCTTGAATCTCGGAACCATGCTGTCAACAAAGGTCTGTGTATCAACACCTTTAGCCCTCGCGGTTTTGTCAATTTTCTCGCCATGCTCATCGGTTCCAGTCAGGAAGAACACATTTTCGCCCATAAATCTATGGAAGCGCGCGAAAGTGTCGCAAAGAATATTCGTGTACGCGTGTCCGATATGCGGCTTGTCATTGACGTAATAAAGCGGTGTGGTGATGTAATACGGTTTTGACATTAAAACAACTTCTCCTCAATTTTTGTGGCCAGATAGGACGAAACGATTTTCTGATTCAAATTATCTTCCAGGCTTTCGCGAACGCGGATTAAATCCTTCACAAGACTAATCAATTCATCCGACGAGCGCGTCGCAGAGATTTCTTTGATACGCGCAAGTTCGTGCGGGAAGAATAGCATCTCCTTACTCGAAACTTGCTGATAAACCAGAATGTCCCGCAGGAAACGGATCAGGAGGTCCACCAGCTCGCGCTGTTCTTCTCTGGTTTTCCCGCCTTCGGCACTGAAAAAATCCCAGGAACCGAATTTTAGCCATTGATTGATTAATCGCCGCTGTTCGGCCAATTCATCGCCTTCGGCATACCCAATCGCCCGGCCTAAATTTCCTCCGGAGATTTGGGCAAACAAAGCCGTATCCTCGTCCACATTGTAGTCACTCCGCAAAATGCGGATCATTTCTTTCGATGTGAGAGGGCGAAGGTTAATCTCCACCGTGCGGCTCACGATAGTTTCAAGCAGCAAATTCCGGTGATCGGTTAATAGAATCACCTCGCTTTGCGGGGGTGGCTCTTCCAGCGTTTTCAGAATGGCATTCTGAGATTCTAGCGTCATGTCGTGAGCATCGTTGACGATAAATACTTTCGTCGTTGCTTCAAAGGGCTTCAGTGATATCCAATGAATCAAGTCTTTCACTTCGGCAATTTTGACCGAGGTTTTCTCTTCATCCACTCCGTACCAGCGCACATCCGGATGATTGCCCGAATCAATTTTCGCGCACGACACGCAATCACACGGTTCGAAAAAAGTTCTTTTTTCGCAGTTCAACGCTTTCGCAAGAAAGCGAGCGAACGTTTTCTTACCAAGTCCTTTTTCCCCAGTCACGAGCAAACTGTGGCTGAGCGATTTATTTTCAATCGAATTCTTAACAAAACTCAAAACCCGCTCGTTACCGAAAAATTTATTTGCAGACACGTTCCAGAACCTTTCGGACTTCGCCCTGAACCAACTCGATTCCTTCTTTAAATGGAATAAGCACACAGCGTTTTTTGTTGCAACGGACGACTTCCAAATAGCCCCGGCGGACTTTTTCATGAAAAGCCGCAGACTTTTTTTCAATACGATCAGATTTCCCCGCCCGGTTGAGCCCCACGGTGACGGGTACGTCGAACACGAACGTTAGATCCGGCTTTAGCCCACCCGTGGCCACCTCCCCCATTTTTTCAAAAAGCGGCTGGGGGAAATTTCCCGCGAATGTTTGATACACCCACGTGGAATCCTGAAACCGGTCACACAGCACGACTTTTCCCGATGCCAATGCGGGCAGAATTTTTTTCTCAACCAAATCCCGGCGGCTGGCGAGGAACAGAAATGTTTCAACCTCGCTGGAGAGGTCATCGCTCGCGTGAAGCAGAATGTTACGGATGGCTTCTGACGTTTCCGTTCCGCCCGGCTCGCGCAGGACAAGCACTTTCTGTCCCCTCGCCTTGAACCATTTTTCAGCAAATCGAATTTGCGTCGATTTCCCGCTGCCCTCAGGGCCTTCAAAGGTAATGAATTTTCCGGTTTTCATTTTTTCTTAATCCTCAAACCCTGCTTCGTATCTTCAAACACATAGCCTTTTTCAGCAATCACCGCACGGATCTCATCCGCCCTTTTGAAATCTTTCGTCTTTCTTGCCTGTTCACGCTCTTCCGCCAGCTTTTGAATCTCGGCGGG
>JACROU010000100.1 GCA_016214265.1 Candidatus Omnitrophota bacterium | reverse complement strand
TTCAAAGAGACATCGATTATTACGGGTCGATGCCGGAGCGGATAAAAATTTTCGAGGCTGAGCGCGAAAAAGCACTGAAGAAATACGAAGACGATACCAGCCGCATGGAGCGATACGTCAAAGAACAGCGCGAGAAATTCAATGCTATTTCAAAGGATTATGCGTTGAACGACCAGCTCAAAGCGTTTCAGGAAATGGACAATCTTCTTTCTGGCTGGTCGGCGCTTTCGGGGAAAGCCACGTCCGCGCGGGTGCAAAAAATCCAGGAAGACATCAACCAGCTGCGCGAAGAGATTAAAAAAGCCATCGAGAAAACAAAAGCGGATATCAAAAATTACGAAGAAGAACAGAAGCGGCGGCTAGCGGAATGGCAGCGCCAGGAAGCCGAACGTATTCGTCTCGAAGAAGAGAGAAAAAAGAAGGAAGCCGAAGAGCACGGAGCGGGAGTCTTGCTGGGCATGGAGCTCATGAACGCCAAGGTGGGGGAACATTCCGAGAAGGACGCCCTGGGCGGGAATATCCGCTTGATGAGCGGTGACTTGAAAAATGGAGCCGTCGAACTTTCCGCTCACCTCTCGTCGATAGAAAATGCGGAGTCAGTTTCAATCTCTCTTGACGGGGGCGGAACCTGGAACGAAATCCAGAAGAATCAGGAGATCCGGCACTCGTTTGTCCCGACACCGAAAACCCCGTACAAGCCCGCGGTCAAAGTGAAGACGACTTACGGTGAGAAAACGCTCGACATGTTCCCGTCCGGAATTTCGATTCTGTTCGAGGATGTTGATTTCACCAAGCTGGTTGTTGAAGCGATGAAGAAATTGTCCGATGCGTACGAAGCGAAAAACGCCGCGCTGTTTTCGGAGTTGATCGCGAATGATTTTATCGGCAACAAATCGACTCTTGAAGAAGGGGTTCGTTATGATTTTGATACCTTCGATAGCATCCGGCTTCAGCTCTACATAAACCGGATTGAGAAGCGCAGCAACCTGTACGTCGTGGAACTAAAATGGAACAAAAGTCAAATGGTTCGCAAGTCGGGTAAGCAGCAAAGTCTGAGCGGCAGCACCTCGATGATGTTTGTGTATGACGACGGGAAGATGAAAATCAAGAATCTGCGCGGGGATCTGATCTATGCGGCGCTTTCGCCAGAAATTGCGGAATCGAGCGGATTGAGTCAAGCGGTGATCGATAATATAAGGAAGGCGCGGGATACGGGTACGGGGGCGCCGCCCAGCCCGGGTCAAGGCGATGGCGGGGGGCTTTCTTCGCCGGCGGCCGGGCTTGAGATTGGCACGTTTACGCTCACACAATACAAACTACCGCATCCCCCCGAGTTTGATGTGGAGGGATATAATTTTGCGAGCAAGTCGAAGACCCGCGAAACATTTCCATATCCTGTCGCTTCTGATTTCAGGCGACGTGAAGGCTGGATCGAAGCTCGAACTGGCGGCGGCGGGGTGATCGATCTCGGCTCTGTCGGGATTGATAGCGTGACGGAAGCGCCGACTTCCGGCTACACGGGTGCCATGTCGGGAGCTTCAGGTCATGTTTACGCAGTTCAGCTGGCGAATGGGACCTATGCGCTTGTCGAGACTACGTCACTTTCGGATATTTTCACGACACCCAATACCAGCACATTCAAATATAAATATCAGAAAGACGGCACAAGAAGCTTCAAATGAGGAGTAGCAGGCTTTCTGATGAAAAAAACACGAGTTTTTTTGACGGTTTATCCGTATAATGCCTGCCCATTGATATCCCTCGAGGGCACCCCCACGCCCATCATGGAAGGGAATACTTGAAAAGAAATGAGGTAACAACATGATCTTGTCATGGCTGAAAAAGCTATTTAACGTAACAGAAACGAAAAGGAAAGAAGCGATGAATAATAAACTGTATGTGGGAAATTTAAGTTACACGACAACGGATGAAGATCTTAAAGGACTTTTTTCGAAGTTCGGAAGTCTTCAAAGCGCTAATGTGATTATGGACAAATATTCCGGCCGCTCAAAAGGGTTTGGATTTGTTGAGTTCGCGTCCACAGAAGAAGCGTCAAAGGCTCTTGAATTGAATGGGTCCGATTTTATGGGCCGCAACATTACGGTATCAGAAGCAAGACCGCAGGAGCCTCGTCAGGGCGGCGGTGGATACGGTGGCGGCGGTGGACGTCGCGGTGGTGGCGGTGGATTTGGCGGCGGCGGATACGGTGGTGGCGGTGGACGTCGCGGTGGTGGCGGTGGAAGAGGCCACGGCGGCAGCGGCGGCGGTGGTGGACGCAGAGGCTGGTAGTTTTCCTGGCCTTAATGGGGCCATGTAAAATTTTTTTCAAGCCCTTCAAAATCACAAAAATTACAGGTAGATTTGTGATGTAGCTATGGAGGGCGTTTATATGAAGAAATTTCTAGTATTAGTTGTGATAGCTGTGATTTTCGGAAATGCAGTGCTTCTTTATGCTGAAGAGGCTCAGCAATCTCTGAAAGATTACAAAAACGATGTTTTCCAGCAGGACGATCAAGACGACGAATTGCTGGATAGTTGATGTAAGAGGGGAGGGTAGCTGTTGCTGCCCTCCCCCTTTTTTTTAAAGAAGCAATTGATTTAGTGTTTTGAGACCCTTACCATAAAACCATGCTGGTTCAACTTCACATTCAAAACTTTGCACTGATGGATAATCTGGCCATCGAATTTGATCCGAGCCTGAATGTTCTGACCGGGGAGACAGGCGCCGGCAAATCCATTTTGCTCGACGCGATCCGTTTTGTGCTGGGCGAGCGCATGGACGCGCTCAAGGCCGGAGTTTCGGCAAAGGCATTTTCCGTCGAAGCTGTTTTTGACCCGGGCAAAAAAATCCGCAAGCTCGATCTTTTATCCACCTACTTTGAAAACGACGAGGAAGTGTTGATTCTTCGCCGCGAAACTTCTCTTGAAGGGCGCTCGCGCGCGTGGGCGAACGGTCGTATGGTAAACATTTCCGCCCTTAAAGAGCTCGGAGCCTTTCTTATCGACATTCACGGCCAATACGACCATCAACTGCTTCTGGATCAGTCCCAGCATCTCGATTTACTCGATCGATTTGTCGGCGCCGACGACATTGGACAAAAGTACGAGGCGCTTTTTGCGGAATATTCGGCATTACTCAAACACCGCGAAGAGCTGGCTTCACTCGAAGCAGGACGCGAGCGGGAAATCGATATACTGAAATTTCAAATTGACGAAATTACTCAAGCTAAACTTAAAAACGATGACGAAGTTGCCGAGCTGGAAAAAGAACGAGTCCGGTTTGCCAACGCGGAAAAGCTGTACGAATCTGTTTCGGCGCTCACCGCGCTTTTGGATGAAGATGACGATTCCGTCACCACATTGCTTGGCAAGGCCCGTCCGCGATTCAACGAGCTTCTGAAATTTGACGATTCAATGGCTGATCTGAAAAAGGAATTTGAGACGGTCGAAACAAGCCTTGCAGAAATTGCCCGCTCGCTTCAGCATTACCGCGATTCACTCACTTTCGAACCGGATCGCCTCCGTCAAATTGAGGCACGTCTTGACGCGATTTATCTTCTCAAGAAAAAATATGGCGGAAGCGTGGAGAAAATTCTGGAGTTTTATGCTGAGGCCAGAAAAAAATATGATTCTATCGTCAACGCTGAAGTTTATGGCCGCGAAACCGAGCAGAAAATAAGTAGGCTGCTGCCGAAAATTTCCGCTCTTGCCGATGAGTTGTCTGAAAAACGAAAGAAAGCGGCGCAGTCTCTCAAAAAAACTATCGAGCGCGAGCTTAAAGATTTAGGCATCGATCACGCCCGCTTCGAGTGCCAATTTGACGCTATTGATTTTTCTCCAGCCGGCCGCGACCGCGTCGAATTCATGATCAGTCCCAACCTGGGACAGCCCATTCTGCCTCTTCGAAAAATTATCTCCGCCGGCGAAGTTTCGCGCGTGATGTTGGCGATGAAGAAAGCGCTCGCGAAGGTCGATCCTGTAGAGACGCTTATTTTTGATGAAATCGACGCCAATATCGGCGGGCGCATGGGCACGGTGACTGGTGAGAAGCTGAAGGAAATTGCCGGCGAACGTCAGGTGCTTCTTATCACGCATTTACCGCAAATCGCCTCTTTTGCCGACCGGCATTTTAAAGTCACCAAAGTGGCGCGGCAGGGAAAGACCAGCACCGAATATCAAGTTATTGCCGGGGAGGCCCGTGTCAAGGAACTGGCCCAGATGATGAGCGGGAAAAGCGAAAGTGACATTTCGCGCAAACATGCCGAAGAAATGCTCGCGCAAGCAGAAAATCTGGTGTAGAGATGGCCTTTGTGGTTGCCTGGGCATGTGGGTGGAGATGTCCGTTATCTGCTTTTTTATTTCAGCTTTACGACATTGACCACGGTGTCATTCGGCGATATATTACCTGCCAGCGAATTTGTTTTAAAACAATCTAGTCCACACGAACCAAAAGGAGAGCAGCCGTGAAGAAAGTCCTTGCTGTTATTATGGTACTCATGCTTGCCGCATCGCCCGCTTTTGCCGCGCAAAAAACAAAAGCGCACAAGAAAAAACATCATCATAAGAAAAAGGCTGCTGCAGCGGCCCAGCACAAATCGGCAACTCCCGCGGTTCCGGCTACCCCGGCAACGCCAGATGCGTCGGCCGTACCAGCAACTCCAGCAGTGCCAGCAGTTTCTGATTCAGCAGCTGATTTAACCACAACACCGGAGGCAAAATAACATGAAGAAAATCATTTCTATTTTTGTTGCCGTTATCATTCTTTGCGCACCGATGGCTTATGCGCAATCAACCGATTCTTCCCAGCCCAAGAAAGAAGGATTGATTGAAGAATTGCTGCATAATTTCTTCCATCACGAGAAATAAGGAATCATGGCGATGAAACTAAAAACTCTGCTTATCGTATTGGCTGCGGTTGTTTTTTTGAACGCCTCTGCTTTTGCCGCGTCAGAAGCTGCTCCAGCGAAAGGAGAGAAACCCTGTTTAATCAAGAACATGATCAAAGCTCTTTTCTATAAAGAGGATCAGACAGCGCAAAACAAAACAGGGGAACCTGTTAGACAGTAATCCATCCGCAGGCGACGGGCGCGCTCATGCGCCCGTCAATTGCGTCTCCCGCTCGTTTATGCTAATATCCGCCTCCTTTTGACGAGGACTATTTCATGGCAATGACCATCACTGAAAAAATTCTGGCCCAGCATTCCGGCAAATCGCGCGTTGAACCCGGCGAAAACATTTGGGTGGACGTGGATGTGTTGATGACGCACGACGTCTGTGGTCCGGGCACCATCGGTATATTCAAAGAGCATTTTGGAAAAACGGCCAAAGTGTGGGACAAACAGAAAGTGGTTATCATTCCCGACCATTACATTTTTACTGCCGATGAAAAAGCCCACCGCAACGTGGATATCCTGCGCGATTTCGTCAAAGAGCAGTCGCTTCCTAATTATTATGATGTTGGCACAGAAAAATATAAAGGCGTTTGTCATATCGCCCTGGCTGAGGAAGGGCACACACGCCCCGGCGAAATTCTGCTGGGAACAGATTCTCATACCTGCACGGCCGGTGCGTTTGGTGAATTCGCCACCGGCATCGGCAACACCGACGCGGGATTTGTGCTCGGCACCGGAAAAACCTGGCTGAAGGTTCCGCCCACCATGCGTTTTGTATTCGAGGGGAAATTGCCACCGTATCTGATGGCGAAGGATTTAATTCTGACGATTATTGGAGAAATCGGCGTGGACGGCGCTACTTACCGCGCGATGGAATTTGCTGGAGAAGGCGTGCATGGGCTGAACATCGAAGAGCGGATGACGCTGTGCAACATGGTGATCGAGGCCGGCGGCAAAAACGGCATTATCGAGCCGGATAAAGTCACACTGGATTTTGTGAAAAGCCGCACAGATAAACCTTTCGAGGTGGTGAAAAATGATCCTGACGCGAAATATTTTTATGAACGCGTGTTCGACCTGAAAGATCTGGAACCCGTCGTGGCCAAGCCGCATTCGCCGGACAACAAAGCCTCGGTGCGGGAAGTTGCGGGAACGCGTCTGGACCGCGCCTACATTGGTTCCTGCACAGGCGGCAAAATCACCGATTTTATCGCCGCCGCGCGCATTTTGAAGGGCCGTCAGGTTAAAATTGATACGTTCGTGGTTCCGGCCACGACTGAAGTCGCCTGCAAATTAAACGAAGTGAAAATCGATGGGAAATCACTGATGGATATTTTCAAAGAGGCGGGTACGGTGATTGGTCCGGCTACCTGCGGTGCCTGTCTTGGCGGACCGATTGATACGCTCGGGCGTCTGAATAAAAGCGAAGTATGCATTTCCACGACGAACCGGAATTTTCCGGGACGTATGGGATCGAAATCTTCGCAGGTTTATCTAGCGTCTCCGCTCACGGTCGCTGCCTCCGCCATCAGCGGAAAAATTACGGATCCAAGGGACTGCGTGTAATATGATCAAAGAAAAAATTTCAGGAAAAGCTTACATTCTAGGTGATGACATCGATACCGACCAAATTATTCCGGCGCAGTATCTGACGTATAATCCCGCCAATGCGGAAGAGCGAAAAATGTTTGGCAAATACGCGCTCATCGGCGTTCCGGAAGGCAAGCAAGGTTTGCCCGGCGGGCGTACGCCGTTTGTGACAGACGGTGCGATGCAATCGGAATTTAAAGTGGTCATCGGTGGAAAAAATTTCGGCTGCGGCTCCAGCCGTGAACACGCACCGCTGGCCATCCGGGAGGCGGGCGTCGAAATCGTGATCGCGGAATTTTACGCGCGCATCTTTTTCCGCAATTGCGTCAATGGCGGGTACCTGATTCCATATGAATCCAAAGACCGGCTTTCGGAAATCATCAAGACCGGCGAAGAAGTGGAAGTCGATATTAAGCACAATTTACTTCGCAATCACACCACCGGCAAAGTTTACGAACTGAAGCCGCTCGGGGACATTCTGCCCATCATCGAAGCCGGCGACGTCTTCAAATACGCCAAAAAAAGCGGCATTATCGGATAACACTCCCCACAAAATCCTCACTTTGACAATCCTCGTTTTAGCGGGTATATTTGCCTCTTTGAAAAGTCTTAAAAATATCCGGTCGAGGGGGTTACATCCTTTCTAATGCAGCAGATTTTCTTCAAAAAATTTCTTCGGGTAACAGCCTTTCTAACCGCCTCTTTCTTTATATTAAACACCCTTGCCTGGGGCCAGGCGGCCCTTTTGCCTTCCGGCCAGCAGCCTCAGCTCTCGATTTCAGCTCCGACGCCTAATCAACCCGTCCTGATTCATTTGCAGGATGCCCACGCCAATTACACGGCGCAAAAAGATATGGCACAGATTCTGGAACGCTTACGGCGCGAGCAGGGGATGCGGTTGGTATTTGTCGAGGGCGCGGTGGGGCAGCTCGACGCGAAATATTTAAAATTTACGCTGGATCCGAAACTCAACGAAAAAATTGCCGACAAGCTGGCCCGAATGGGGGAGCTTACGGCCGCCGATTTATTTCTTTTGAAAAACGCGACCGGCCTGGAGTTTGTCGGAATCGAAAATCCGGATCTCTATCGCCGTGATATTGAGTATTTAAAAAAAGTGTTCCGCGCCGAAAAAGAAAATCGCCGGTGGATTTCCGAAAATGAAAGCGCTATCGACCGTCGAATCACCTGGCTCGGCAACAAAGATTTGGTTGCCGCGTTACGTTTATTCTTGCATCTTGAAAAAAATTCCCAGACACTCGCCAAAACAATCGCGACCCTCGACGTGTTAAGCCGCCGGCACCTGGGCCGCGATTTGCGCGACGCCAAAGAGCAAAAAGAATTTCCGAATCTGGTGCGCATCCTGAAGCTCAAAGATGAGGAAGGAAAAATCGATCAGGAAAAAGCGCTAGCCGAGCAAAAAAAAATCGAAAAATTTTCGGGGAAATTGGATTTTAAAACGGGAAATCCGCGTTTCGAGCTCGAGCGGGTTTATTCCGAGCTGGGGCCGAAAAAGATTGATTTCAAAAAATACCCCGAATTTTGCCGCTATGCCCGCCATCTAATTTTCAGTTATGAACTCCGCTCGTCAGAACTCTTTGAAGAAATAAATCGCTGGATGGAGCTTTTACTCATCCGGCTTGCCGAAAAGGCAGAGGAAAAGCAAGCGGTGCATGAAGTTCGGGAAGCAAAGCTCGTCGCCAAATTGCTTCTCGCCGAACTTTCCCGGAAAGAGTGGGAAGAGGCTGAGGGGTTAACCCTTTTGTCGAAAACCGTCGATGCCCAGAAATTTTATGAGCTCGCCGTCGCGCGCGAAACGGCGTTTGTCGCGACGATTCAAAAAACTCTCAAAGCCAAAAATCAAAGCCGCGCCGTGATTATCACCGGCGGATTTCACACCGACGCCCTCCGAAAGTATTTTTCTGACCATCGCTCACAGTACCAAATCCTCTCGCCGCGCGTTGATGGCGATTCGCACGAAAATTACGTCAACACCATGCTTGGCCGCAAGCCCAGTGATATCGCGACTTCAGATGCCGCTGTGGTTCCCTGGGCGCTCGATGAGGCCCGTGCCGCAAGCTTGGGTGTGGATCCAGCAAAAAGAAACGTTGTGAGAGAAAAAGTCATCGCGCAGGTTACCGGAAAAAGCCTCGGCAACTGGTATGTCCCGCCGGGGAAAATCAATATCAACACGGCCGACGAGAAAACAATCGCGGAAGTTTTGGAATTAAAGCCGTTCACTATTCGTTTGATTCTGGAAAGGAGGGCGAAAAAACCTTTTCTGTTGATGGAAGAACTAAGAAACATTCGCGGAATCGGAGACGCGACTTTTGAAAGATTGCGGCACAAAATTGTGCTGAAATCCGAGGACGAACGCAGCCCGGCCCGGCCGGGCCGTTTGCGTATCGTGCTGGCGCCGCATGGAACCAAGGATGATATGGCGCTCTGGGAGTCGCAGGTTAAAGAATACATAAAATCTGTACGGCACCCGTTATTTTTTGCAGAAATGGCTGCGGCTGATCAAGATGCGGTTAGTTATTTCGCACCCCCCGGGGAGATCTATACTCTCGCAGATGTTTTTGCCAACCCCAGAGTTCAGCCGATGATGCAACAATTTTATCAGACAGTCATGAGCCGGGTAAACCAGATCGCCGCAGCAAGCAATACAAAACCATTCCGCCAGACGAACTCGCAACAGAAAAAATCCGCCTCGCAAGAAGATGTTGTCCGGGCTGCATTTTACAAATTGTTGAATGAAACCGATGTACCCGTTGTTTATGAACAAATTAATTATGATTCCTGGATTGCCGCACTGAAACTTTTTGAATACCCAAAACTTGCCATGGAAGCTTTCGCAGGCGAAGATCTGGCGGGCGCCGACAAGCTGATGGCGGAATGTGAAAGAGCGAATCGAAACAATGTTTTTGCCAGTAACGCTCTCCGGGATCACGAGTTGGCGGATCAAATTGAAAAACACGTCCGCGCCGGTTGGGACGTTGTGTCGGTCTTAGGCGCTCATCACACCGGGGTTATTCGGATATTGAAAGAACGCGGAGTGACTGTCGAGCCAGATGTGCATTATGATTTTAACACCATGTCGCCAATGAACGAACTGAGCTTTGGAATCGCAAACGGAGGGCCGGTTGATTCAGAAATTTACAAACAAAAACTTCGCCGTGAGATTGTAAATAATTTTTTGATTACACATATTTTCAATCAGGCTCAGGCCACCCAACAGCGCGAACAACGCTTAAAGCCTGTCGTCCAAATCTGGAGCGATTCGGATATTGAGATCTTATCGAAAAAATTTAAAAACAAAATTGCCGGTGAAAATATAAATAAAATTTTTATCCTCGCACTTCTTGAGATATTAATAGGCCGGATGCCCGTCTTTGAGGGGAAGACAGGAGAAATTCTTCAGAAATTTTCAGATCAATCTCTAAACGATTTCGCAGCGTATTTGGCTGCTTTGCCTGCCGGGCTCACATCCAATCAGATTCTGGAATCAGTTAAAGATTGGATTTTTGAAAAATTTCCGGAATATAAGCCTGAGCAATATGCCGATCGTCGGGGGCAGATTTACTTATTTAATCCATACCATGGATTTGGTCCTGGCACAAGGGGTTCAAGTCTTGGAAACGAAAAAGAAGAAAAATCAGTATTGGAAAATTATTACGTCCGGCTTCTTGAGCTTTCAATTCCGAAAGAAGCGTGGGATGAGCATGGGCAGATTTTTCCAACCAATGAACTGGAATTGTCCACTGCGATTCCCTTGATTCAGAAACTTACACAGGCGACCCGTCGGCAGTTTCCAGACGCGAAATTCGCGAATGTGGGCGTAAGTCTGGATCAAAACTTCGGGTTTCTCGCGGTAACTGGAGTTGACCGCGTGTTTTTTCTCGATATCGACTCCATAAACGCTCTGATACTTCTTCCATATCTGGGGCTTGTTTTTGGCCGAAGCGAAACGCGCGCGGAATTTCTCGCGAATCTGTACGGAAAAGAATTAGTGCCGCTTTGGAAGCCCTCTTTACGTGGAGCGTCTTTCGACGATCTTTGGGCAAAAATTCAGGATATGGAATTTATTTCGTTGAAAGAGCATCGCCGGTTTCAACAAGAGCTGGCCGGCCAAATCGCGTTATGGGTTGACCGCCCTGAAATGAAAACGTTGAAAATATCGAAAAATAAAATCGAGGTATTTTTAAAACATTATTTTCTATGGGGCAGAGTAGAGGCTACGCGTGGCGGCTGGCTGGATGCTTTTGCCCGGGGAACCTGGCTGGGATCGGAAGAGGCCTATCAGCGAGTTCGTTCCCGATGGATGGAAGGCAAAATCATCGGCGTTATCGGGAATGTTTGGGGTTCCGCCATGCGAAACATCATGGTTGATTTGGATAAAAACGGAGAGCGACTTCTTTTTTGGTATCTTTCGAATGTCCCCACCCCTCGAATAAGTTCGGACCAGTGGAAGCGGGTCTTCGAAGAGAATGCCCTATCCCGGCAACAAGCTCTGGCTCAAGTAATTTCAATTCCAACAACCGGTCTTTTTCACGCAGCCAACAAACCGCATGTTCGTCCGCTCGCGGAATTTATTAACAGTTTGGCATTGCGGCAAGAAATTAAAGGCAAAAGCCTTGGCGAGACCGCAAAACCCCGGATTGAATTTTTGAGCACCGTGGGTTATTCCAAAATTTCTATTCAGGAATTTATTCAATATCTCAAAGAAAATCGCATCAATGTACTCGTCGATGTGCGCGAATTTGCGTACAGTTCAAAAGACGGTTTCAAGAGCGATGAGTTGAAGCGGGAGTTGATGAAACAGAATCCGCCGATCCAATATATTTTCCCCAGAGGCCTTGGCGCCCCAAAAGAATTTCGCAGTCAATTAAATGCGGACGGAAGACTTGATAAATTCCGGGAGAGTTATTTGCAGTATCTGGAGAAACGCCGTCGCGTTCTTGAAGAACTTCTCCCTCAGCTTGCCGGCAAGCGCGCTTGCTTGATGTCCGTAGAAGATGATCCTTCCGAATCGCATCGTTCGATTTTGCGCGAAGAAATTCTTAAGCTCGCCGAGGTAACTGAAACTTCGGTGGATCTTCATTTTCGCGCTCTTCCGGTTTGGCAGCCAAAACCGAAAAAGTTTCAGACCAAAGAGCATCCCGGTCAAATGGGCTTATTCGACAATCCTCCTTCCGAAGGAAAAAGTTTGGGAAAAGAAAAAGAAGCTTCTGAAGAAACGTATGCGTTTACCGGCTGGATTAAAGTACCGGATAAAACGCTTCGTTTTGACAAGCAGCTTGTCGAAGTGGATCCGCAATATAAAACTACGGAGAGCCAGCGTCTTGTCGCGCAGACTCCGGATGGGAATCTGGCCGTCACCAATCCCAGAAACCAAGAACTTATCGCGCGTTTTTCACTTCCGGCAAAAGCCAAGTTTTTGGCCGCCGCCCTCAATGCTGACGGGAACATTTTAGCCATCGTATTCAGGGCAAAACAAAAAGGTCCTGCGCTGGTACGGATTGTGGATGTTGAAGCGCGAAAACTGTTGCAGGAATTCCCGATCGAAGAGGGGTGCGAAAATATGAAACTTGCACTAAACCGCGAAGGCTCGCAGTTGGCGATTGAAGCCCCAAAAGCCGGCTCGGTGCCATTAATTCATCTTTACGAAATTTCAACAGGACTTCTTTGGCGCTGGATGCTGGTGGAAAAAGAAATTGCCAGCCTTCGATTCTCAAGCGATGGGCAATATCTGTTTACGCGCCACGGCGAAGGTTCTTCCAGAACTTTTAGCGCATTTGATCTCGCCGACATGAGTGATTTTGGAAATTTTGAATCGGAATCCAGAAATCGGGCCATTAACGGCAGTATCACCGCTTTGCTTTTCGGAGACAAGGCCGCTCAAAAAGCAACCAATGCCCCATGGCAGAAATTTAAAAAATTTTGGACTCCAAGTGACACTCTGGATGAATGGTATGGTTGGATGCCCGAAGCAATATTCAAAAGCATTTTGTTCGGCCCATTTTTGTTGCCCGCTGTTTTAGTTGTTGGGGTATTTAATTTGTCGAAAAAAATTCAGCTAAAAAGAAAAATCCAAAGAATCGTCTCGCCCAAAAACATTTCTAAAATTCTTGAGGCAAAGAACCGATGGCTGGCGGCGGCGCGACGAACGGGCTTGCGGATCCCGCCTTCTTTTACCGAAGACGGCCAGATAGCCCGCACGGCCGTACATCTTTTTATGTCTGGTGAAAACATTACGAATGCACAACGCATCCAAGAATTTTTAACGCTCTTTAAAACCATCGGCGATTTGGAAATGCAAATATACGCGCTGAATGAAGTTTTCGCCGCGGTTTTCCGGCTTGGCAAAGAAAGTGAGCGAAAAATCCTGGGTGGACTGCTTGCAAAAATCCTTAACGATCCCGATACCGATGACGGCATTCGGGCCATTGCCGCAAAACGCTATAACGAAATCCATCCTCAAATTGCGGAAGAACTTCCTGTCGAAGAGCCGCTGAGAAAAGACCGCACCCGTAAGGCCGAGGGTTCAAGCCTGGGCGAGCCTTATGAAGGCTATGCCATGTCACGAATTGCCGAACGGGCTATCGTGGAAAAACGTTTTGAGGATGCGATCGAAATTTTACAGCATGAATTATATCGGTTCCCGCGCGATGTGATTTTCTGGACGCAGCTGGCCCGTGCCCGCTGCGCTGTATTTGATTGGCCCCGGGCGCTTCGGGCGATTAATGAAGCTCAAAAAATTAATTCTCTCGATGAGCGGATTTTTTTCGACAAGGCCAAAATCCTTTTTGAAATCGGGGGTGAGCAAGAACTCAAAGAAGCCCTTGAGGTCATTGATACGGCTATTCAATTACAACCCCAAGCCGTACAAAATTTTGTGGTGAAAATACAGATTCTCCGAAAACAAAAACTTCGCGATGATGCTTATAAATTATTGAAAGAAACAATGGAAAAATGGCCGAAAGATCCGAAACTTTTCGGGCTCGAGGCCAATCTTCTTGCTGACCGGGGAGATCTGAATGGCGCGATTGAGGCGATTACCCGGGGGTTGCAAGCCAATCCGGATGACTTGAAAGGACATATTATCAGAGGGGATCTACTGGAAAAACGGGCCCAGCGTGAGAAGGACCCTAAATTGAAGAAACTTTATTATCAAGAAGTGGCCGCCAGCCGAAAAAAGCGCAGGGAGTTATTCGATGACCGTCAAGGGGGCAAAGCTTCCAGTCTGGGCGAAGAAGATTTGGCGGCTATCAAACTCAAATCAGCAATCAAAGAGATGCTGGATTATTGGAATCAGCATCAGAAATTCATCGAATCCATTTATCCCGCACAGCCCATCGCGTCGCGCCGCATCAAAAGAACCATTCGCAACAGAAGTAATATCAGAAACATCAGGCGAGTAAATAGTATGCGCTTGCCCGCGCGTTTTATCAGATATTTTTCTGTTTATTTGCAGGTTCGGCAAGTCCTTGAAGAGGCCTTGTCGTTACTGGACGCCGGCATGTTGGATGTCCGCGATTTTCTCGGTTTTACCGCCTCTGTTATGATGAAATTTCCGGATCAGCCGCCTCAGCTAACCGATAAACGGGAAATCATTTTATTTATAGGAGAACGTTTATGTCTGATCGCTTCGATCATCGAAAGTGTTTCCTCGGAAAGTTTGGGGCGGGAAAATGAAAAGAAAAAAAATAAATTTCCGGAAACTGGCTGGCGGATTAGAGACTGGGATGAAAACGGAAACCCCCGCATTTTGTGTAAGTTCGCGCAAGGTTGGAGAAAGGCGTGGATTCGGTTTGGGGATTTTCCAAAAACAAATATTGTTCGAATGGTGGCTGCTGGCAAAGGCAGGTTTACCGAGTTTTTTGTAGCCGTTGATGGCAGAAAAATCGGTTTAATCACAACTTCCGGAGACATCCATTGGGTCGAGAAATCCACGAGTGGAAACAGTTTGGGAGAAAAATGGTTAGCAGGTCTCGACCGGTTTATGGTTCCGCTCGAGGAGCTGGCGGGACTAAAAACCGATTTGTGGATGTGGACCTCCAGTCTGTCAAAAAGGCTTTTGATGGAACAGCCGGCCAACATCCTCGCGATACGCGAGGCAACCCAAAGAATATTTGATTTGCTCATTCCCTTCACGGAATTACCGATTCCTGCCGAAATAGCCGGGCAGCTGGCGATATTGCTGCAAGGGGCAATGAAAAAAGAGCTGGCTCGGGCGGATGAAATTGTTGCGGAGGCGCCGAAAAAAATTGAGACACCAGAACCGCCTGTTAAAACCGTTTCCGAAAAACCCTCAGCTGTTTTTGTGCCGCCGGCTAGGAGATATGTTGCATGGCTCGAAGATCAAAAAAATATTATCGTTCCGATCGAGCATATTTATGATTGGGTACGGCGTTTGCCTGAAAAAGAAGCGCCCATTGATGCCGTGATTATTGACGGACAGCTTTTGTGGATTCGCTGGCAAGACACGCGGGTGCGAAAAATTTTTGATTTGAGACGGATAGATTATCTGGAAATCAATCCTGATTGGAGTTATCTAGCCGCGGTTTATCAGCGAGTTTCTGGAAAATTTGTGCGGGAATATTTTTATCATAGTCCCGTATCGGAATATCGATTGCCAATGGGGAATTTCAGAGCAAAGCTTGGCGATTTTGAAATTTTTGTGGATAAAGATCCCACCATCAACAATGGTTTGCCAATAGTGTCGCTCCGTTATCCGGGATTTCAGGGTGTGGTGACCGTGTTGGACCCGCTTTTTATGACTTATGCCTCGTTGTTAAAGCATCCGGAACATCCGGAATTGCCAGCTGTCCCCAATTATTTGATTCTGTATAAAATGAATGGAACCGAAAATTTCGGATTTGCCGTTCAAGAAGTCGAAAGAAAATTTTTCATCAAGACATTTCCAAGCGCTCAGGGCTTATCGCAAAAAATCAGTTTTCAGCTCGGAAATTTTCTCCTTCGTCCCCAAGGATATTTGTTTGATGCTACTTCTGTTGATGCGCAGCGCTTCCCATTCAAACTTCAGGTTGTCAGATTGAATGATGGGGTAATTATCCGTGAATTTAATCAAAAAGAGTTTATGGAAATCAAACGAATTTATTTAAAGCTTGACCGTCACGGAGAACCGGACCCGCGAAGCTTGTTTATGGAAAAAGAAAACAATAATGGATCTGACTTCTTGCTTGCTGTTTCCGGGCGTAGTTTAGGTTCTGTCCAAGCAGTTGCCTTGGATGTGACCGATCATGTGATTGCGCGTGAAGATGAGCAGGTTCCGGGATTTTTGAATCGTATGCTTGGATTGGGCGTTGCTCGTGCAGAAACAGTGTCTGCGAAACGGAATTTGCGTCCGATTTTAAGACCGAGTACCGCGACTCTTCCGATTGCCATGATTGTTACCGAATCGATTGCGAAAGCGCCGCATGCCGCGGAAGATATTTCAGACGCGCTGGCGCAATATCCCGGAAGTCGTATCGTCTTGGTGTGGAATCCGGATGAGACAACGCAATTCGTCAAGCGCCCTGAATATTTTGACAAGCTTGTGAAGCTGGCCGAAAAAAGCGCCGTTCAAGTGAAGGATTTAATGACACATCAGCCGGGTGCCGGCGAGCTTAAAATTCTGTTGCGTGGGTACGCGAGCGGAGTTTCGCTCCAGGTTGTTCGCGACATGCACAACATTCCCGAATTCAAATCGGGCTTTGCGCGCTTTAAACTGGACGAAGAAGCGTTTCGTGCGAGCGGACTCAATCCAAAACAGGTTTTCGAGCGGCTTATTCACTTGTCCGAAACGGGCGGGCTGGCCCAGCTTCAGCTAGATGGAAAGCTCAAGAAAGACCATGATGGTTTCTGGCTTGCCAGTCACGAATTCTTCCAATATCTCCTTGCCAATTACGCCTCAGAAAAATTGACGCAAAAGGCTGCCTAACAACAACTTAGAGCAAATAAACAAAAATATTATGGGTGTGAATTTATCCTCCGTCCGTCCGTCTTAGTTTTTGAGGAAAAGATAAGGAGGTTGCAGGATGACGCAGGCAGTAGTAAAAAGTAAACAGGTAATGCCGATAGTTATAGGCAAGATTAATAAGATTAACCAGTTAGAGGGGGTCTGGCAGTGAAACAACGGTTGCTTTCATTATTATTAAGTGTCCTTTTTGTCTCAACCCTTACGCCAGTATCCTTCAGCATGGAAGAGGACAATGTTATTTGGCAGGTGAAACCGCGCGAAGGCAATTACATGAAATATTTTGGAAAACGTGTGATTGATGTCAATCGCGCCGATTCCGACCGTCTTGTTCCGCAGGAATTCGGATGGCAGGGCAATCAGGTTATTTTTATTTTCCATCTTACATCCAAACAGCTGCAATCGCCGCAGTTTGAATTCGTTTTTGAGATTATCAGCAAAGATTATGATGTGGATGAGCTGGTGGAGTTGGATGTTTATGCCGGAACGAATATCAATAATTTAAAAACGATTGCTCAGAAAATAAAAATCGATCACGCCGGTTTTTACAAAATCAATATTCCGTCAACGCAATTTTATTTAGGATCGCAGAATTTTGTTAAGATTTACGGGTCGAATGTCCGGCCCATCGGTTATGGAGAAAATCCGCCGAACTGCCGTTTTGGTTCATTCAAACTGGTGATTCCCGGAGAAAATCCTAAACAAGAAGTTGCGGCGCCGGCTCCCGGCGGGCAGCAGATTGTTTCACCTGAAACACCAGCTCCAGCACCTTCCGAGACGGAGCAGAAAAAGTAAATTTCGAAAATTCTTTCGGTGTAATCCAACAAAATATTTCCGATTTATCTTTTTTAAATAAACCCGGTTTGTAATTTATTCGTGCAACCCGGTATTCGCCTCTGAATTTGGTGAATGCCGCCTTTATCTTTCCGACAGTTTCTTTATTGGGAAAATGATCCGCATCCGCCTTCATGAGCGAGGGGAACTCCCACAGACCGCCCATAACTTGTCCGGCCGGCCGCTGTTCGATTAAAAACTTACCTTTATTTTCGATCACAAAAATCCATCCCGAAAATTTCTGAATTTTTGTTTTTATTTTTTTAACGGGCAGTTGTGAGGGATCGGATTTCTCAAGGCTTATGCATTCGCCCGCGAGCGGGCAAATCAGACAGCTGGGGGAGCCGTTTGTGCAAATCGTGGCGCCAAGTTCCATGAGCGCCTGATTAAAATCGCCAGGATTTTTTTCGGGAACCAGCGCGCCGGCCAGCGCCCAAATTTTTTTCTGTGTTGTTTGGGCGGCGACATCTGAATGAATATCAAACAGCCGGCTAAAAACGCGCATTACGTTTCCGTCTACCAATGCGACAGGTTGATTGAAGGCGATACTCAAAATTGCGCCGGCGGTATAGCGGCCGATGCCGGGCAGTGTCATAATCACATCTTTTGTTTCCGGAATTTTGCCGTTATATTTGGTAATAATTTCTTTTGCCGCCCGATGCAGATTTCGCGCTCGCGTGTAATACCCCAGCCCTTCCCATGCTTTCAGCACCTCGTTCTCATCGGACGCCGCCAAAGTTTTGACATTTGGGAACCGTTTAAGCCATTGATTGAAGTAGGGAATGACGGTGTCAACCTGTGTTTGCTGCAGCATAATTTCTGAAATCCAAATGGCGTATGGATCGCGGGTTTTGCGCCAGGGAAGATCCCGTTTGTTGATGCGGTACCAAGCCAAAAGCGAGTCTTGAATTTTCCGGGTATTTTTGAGTTGATGCATGACGTGTGATAGAATACGCCGCTTCCATCACAGTTTAAACAGGATTTTAGGAGATGTTATGGCCGGAAAAGTTGAAGAATCCCAGCAAAAATATTTTTTTGACCGCGGCGCGCTGCTTCGACGCTATCAGGCCCGCGAAAGTGGTGTTCGGAAAATCAACGAAATCTTCACATCATACTCCCAGCTCTACACCTCAGGACTGATTTTTGGCGAAGTTATCGCCGAGCTCAAGCGCATCCTTGAGAATGACAAGGCCGAGTCGATATTACCGCTTCTTCTGGGGGATGTTAAAAGCGGGCGGCTCAAAATTCTTGAGACCAAACCGGGGCCGGTTCAAGAGGAGGTCAACGCTATTCGCGCGGTTCAGTCGAAGCTGGCATTGAAGCCCCTCGACGTTTTTGACCTTGCGCTTACCCGGCTATATTTGAAAGAAATTCAAGACGGGAAAGCCCCTGTTTTTGTTTCGACGGATAAATCGGCCGCTCAAACATTGAAAGAGCTTGGCCACGAAACCCTGTTAATCGAGGAATAATAAGTTGAAAGAAAATATGGTTGTGATGGATCTTGAAACGCAAAAAGGGTTTCAGGATGTAGGGCGCGACAAACCGCATCGCCTTAAAATTTCCGTCGCCGGCATTTATCGTTACGCGACAGACGAATATTTGGCGATCGAAGAAAAAGATATTTTGACTCTGGAGCCCATTATTCGAAATGCCACGTTGATTATTGGTTTTAATATTATTCATTTCGACCTTCCGGTTTTGGCACCGTATCTATTCACATCAATCGATAATCTTCCGGCCCTGGATTTGCTGGTTGAGATTGAAAAAGTGCTGGGCCATCGGGTGACACTTGATAGTGTGGCGGAGGCGACGTTGAAACGGGGCAAAAGCGGTTCGGGCCGTGATGCGATCGAGCTTTTCAAGCAGGGGAAAATGGAGGAACTTAAAAAATATTGTTTGGACGATGTGCGGATTACCAAAGAAATCTTTGAATATGGCAAGAAGCATGAGAAAGTTTATTTTCGGTCCAACCGCGATTTCCGCGTTCATGAAATTCCAGTCAAATGGGCGAATTTCGAACCTCAGACCAAATCTGCAGAAAGCAGTTTCCCTACCAGCCTTTTTTAACTTTTAAATTATTTCCCGTGTCCGTTTACAATATGCAGGAAGGCCTCGAGAGGCTGATAGCCTTCGAGGATGTGATCGGGTTTGTGATGTGAGAAGGCCTCTTTTTTTGTCGAGCCCGTAAGCATTGCGATAGTGACAGCGTCCGCCCCTTTTCCCGCTTCAACGTCGTAAGCGGTGTCGCCAACAACGAAAGCTTTTTCGAAGGCGTGATGAAACGGAATGAGCTCTTTCCCGCGATTAATTCCAAGCCGGGTCAACTCCGTCCGGTTGGGAGAATCAGATCCGAATCCTCCAAAGCTGAAAAATTTTCGAAGTCCCGCGCTTTGCAATTTCAAAAAAGCGCTTTCACGGAAATTGCCGGTGGCCAGGCCAAGCAAAATGTGATCATTCGAAGAAAGCGCCTTCAAGAGGTCCACAATGCCATCGATTGGCTGATAAGGCTGAATCGTTCTTACCTCATCTTCCATCAATTTCAGATAAGCTCTTTTCACGCGGATGAGTTCGGTTTCTGCGGGGGTTCGATTCAGGCGCGTACGAAAAATTTCCTGCAAGATCATCGGGTCCGT
>JACROU010000057.1 GCA_016214265.1 Candidatus Omnitrophota bacterium | reverse complement strand
TTCAGGTAATTTCTGGTAATCAAAATGCTGGTCCAGAAGCACCAACAACAAAAACGCCGCTTTTTGCACATTAGCATTTTGACTGGCAAGAAAAACCCGGATTGAAGCAATATCCTGACCGCCGCGAAATCCGGAAACAAATTGAATCCATTCCTCGAAATCATCCAATCCATGCCGATGTAAAATTTGTTTTATTTCATGATGCACTCCGTCGTGAGGGTCATGAAATAGGGCGCGAATTTCTTCTCGAGCAGAATGTATTTCTGCTTGATTGAAATGAGTCATCAAAGCACTCAACCGAAAATCGTGAGCCAAATTCAGTGCCCGCACAGCATAGAATTTGTTTTTCTGATCCCCTGACGAAAACGCATCAATCAGCATATCCGCAAAATGGACATTGCTGGATTGGATGGAAATTTCAGGAATTTCTTTTCGTTCTCTGATCAGGATACTCTTAAGTTCTGCCAAATATTCTTTCTTGATGACCAAGGCCGCCATAATCCAAACGATAATAACAGCAATGGTAAAGGCACAGAACCCTTTCAGATTAAAAATCAGAACATGCGTCATGAACAAAATCAAAAGGCTTCCAATCCCTTTCGCAGTGCGATAACCAACCATGTCGATAAACGGCTTCACCCGGTAACGTATTTCACGCGATATCGGCAGATAAAGAACTTCCTTGCTCACCTGATTCAGCGAGTAATTCATGCTTCCGTCATACATCATCGTAAACACGGCGGACCATAATCCGGGATTGAGCAAAATTGCCATATTGCCGAACAAAAGACCAATCGGCAAAATGAGAAGCGCTATTTTAACGCCAAGATGTTTCAGAACCCGCGAAGTGAGGAAAAACATGATGACGAATGAAACCGTGTTCAGCATGCCCCAAAACCAGCCAAAAAAAGCCGTCTTTTTGTCAATTCCTGAAAACACGCCTTGAACCACGCCGTTAAATTGATACTCGACAAGCGTCGATACCAGCTTAGCAAGGCAGACCATTGTCAGAAGCAACAATAAATATTTTGACCTCCAAATATTTCTAAAAATATCCTTATCCTGCTTACGCTTCTCATCCTGCGACAGATGATCCTCAAGCTCATCATCATGATGGAGCTTGGTTTCATGATGAACGTGCTCCTGTTTCCAAATAATCTGAATCGCCACGACAGCAAAACAAAGCACCACGGCCGCAACAATCAAAAGGTTAACTGTGCCCACCAAATGAACCAGCAATCCCGTAATGTACCCACCGCACATGCCTCCCAGAATGCCCCCGCTTCCGATAAAACCAAAAAGGCGCTTTGCTTCTCGCGGATTAAAAATATCATTGGCCAGCGTCCAAAACTGGGTCACGTTCATAATCGAGAAAATAGAGACCCAAATGTAAAACGCGGCTGGCAAGCCCGGAATATCCTTATTCCCGAGCAGCCACCAAAAAACGAGGATGTTCGAGATGAAAAACATAACCGTTCCCATCAACAGAACATTTTTTTGAAGCCAGCTGGCAAATTTCACATAAACAGTTACGATCACCATCAAAATCAGAACCGTGGTAATCCAAACATAAGGCAGATTTTCGAATCCAGACTTTTCAAGAAAGATAGAACTGCGGACGGGTTTCAGAATGTAGAGTGAAGTGATTGTGATAAAGAAATAAAAAAACATGAGGAGAGCTTTGGGCCACTCCTCTTTTCTAATTTTAACGAAAGGTTGTACCGCGAGCGTGATGAAGTCTAGCATTGAAGTATGAGGGCTGAAGGAAACACGGTCAAAAAAATTACTTTTTAACTTTATCAGCATGCCAAATTCCAGCAAGAACAAAACCATCGCCAGAAGTGTCGCTGCTAACAGTCAAAATAACCGGAGGATTCCACTTTCCAGTATTGGAATTTAACTTTTCAATCACAACATCGAATTTCCCGAGAGATTTAAATGAAACCAAATCCAACTCAAGCGGCGATCCGCTAAAATTTGTGTCTCCTTGATAAACTTTTTCCTTACCCTTTTTATTATGAGTTACAACCCGATACCGGTAAGAAGGCGCCGCATTCGATAAATTATAGAAGACTTCTAGATCCTTAAATGAAAACTCGGCCTTACCACCGCCCAATGATTTTAATTCAAATTCATCCAACGGCGTTACCCGTCCGAACCAATATTGGCCAATCATCTTCTGGCGCTCTGTCAAAATATCGTAAATATATTTCTCCACATCTTTGTCGGAATATTGACCAACAGCCATGATTTCTTTGAGCGCTTCTGGTTTAAGTTTCATAATAATTTTTGCGGCCCAGAATGCATCGCCCAGCGTCATGTCATCAAAAGCGTAATGCGGAATTTCAGGCTTCCAATTCTCGGGGCGGAAATACAAATTGTCGAAATTGCCCGCTGAAGGAAATCTGAAAGTTTTATGATTGGTTTCCCACCGCTTTTTCCAGTCAGGCTCAAATACGCCCAGCGTGGCAGTTTGGTAAGCAACATCTTTGTAATCAAGGAAGTATTCGAATGTAAACGTGGGATCCTTAGGCCGGTCACCCGCACTACCAAAACTGGAACCAAAATCGATCAGATAATGTTTCAGATATCCGCCGCCTTTTCCATCATCAATCCAAGTATCCAGCGTGTTTCCTTTACGAAGGTCGTGATTATTTAGCCAACTGGCAAAAACGATCAAAGCCTTGATCTCGCGATGATTGCGGTGGCGAAAATAATCATTCGGATCTTCTTTCCGGAAACTATTGAAGCTCATTGGGCCCTTCAAAATCCCGCCCACTTTCAAACTTGCCGAAGCACGTAATTTACCATCGGGGGTCCGATTGATGTCCTTCAGAGCCTCCGTCACCTTTTCCATCGTAAGTGGACGATTGAATCCCGATTTTGCGTAATAAGTAGCGTGCTCCCATACCGTCAATATGCTGGGGTCAAAATAAACCACGGTGTATTGAGGCACGTTGTAACCCAACGCATACATCATTCTGCTGGCAATAGCTTCAGCACCCGAGGAAAGTTCGGCATATCCAGGAGGATCGAATTTCAAAAGATATTCATTCCCCTTCGCGTCTTTGATAAAAAATCCCGGCGTAATCCCTTCAAACTTTCCCTTCACAATCGTCCAGGGGCCGGTTGTTTCAGGGCCAGTGGTTACTTCGGGTCCCTTAACAATTTCTTCGGCCGTCATGTCCTTACGCCCAATGCGGTTAGTAAAAAAAGTAGAGTCCGGTAGTTCGTCATAAACATTGGCGTTGACAGAAGGTTTTTTGAGATTAAACATTTTTCGAAAAACGCGGGGAATATAAAACCACTGGACGCCACGGTCATACACGTTCTTATCGAAAAAGTCCGCGTACATACTGGTTTCTTTTTTCTTCACTTTAGCGTGAGACAGCTCTTCCAGATTTGGCGACACAGAAGTTTGTTGAGCCGAGACATTCGTGACACCAAAAGCTGTGATCACCAGACTCAAGAATATTGCAGAGAAAAATCTTCGCATAGGATTATCCATTAATAAGGCGTTGTGTACTTAACGTAAAACTGAGTTCCTTCATCACCATGACCTACTTCAAAATCAATATTGACCCGGTCACGAATTTTCCAGCGGGCGGCACCGCCATAACTAATGCGGGTATCTGCCATCGCAAAATTACCACTTTCACCGTAAACAGAACCTATATCGAGAAATGGCACCAAATCCAATTTGAATCTCTTGAATGTCCAGACATTATAACGGTATTCAAAACTCATCCACAGTGAGTTGTTATCGAAAAACCGGTTGTACTCATATCCACGCAAACTGCTCCAGCCGCCAAGACGCGCCATTTCAAAAAATGGAATTTGTTTATGACCGACCCGGCTGTTTGACTCGCCGGCAAAACGAATTCCCACCACGTTCTTGTTCGACAGAATTTCAAAAAATTGAGCTGCTTCAAATCGGTATTTTACGAACTCAAATTGATCACCGTTTAATCCCTGATTGTAGAGAATGGTGAATTTTCTATAACCGCCATAAGTCGGGTCATCGACGCTATTGCGATCATCATGCATAATATTGGCACCGATAATGTGATATTCCCCGCCGTGCACACCCGCCAGACTGGATTCGTTGAAGCGATTCTCTATGTTGTGCTTAGCACCATCGCGGCCTCCGGAAATATGAACACGGCGAAAATCATACTGTCCTTCCACATTCAACTTTCCAAAAAATCCTGGGAACTTAAATTCTTTTCCCCAACGGGTTTCATAATTCATCGCTTGCAGTTTATAGGTATAGCTCACTCCGCGAGACGTGTCATGGCCAACACCATAAAAAGGCTCCCGCTCACGATTTTCATATTTAAAAAGCTGATTGGCATACAAACCCGTATTCAAAATGTTATCGGCGTTCAACTTTCCTGCGGCATCGTAGTACCCGTACTCATTCAACCCATTCCAAGCCGTAAATCCCGCGTTTTCCACAATTGGAGACGCTTTAATTAATTTGGAGCGGTCCCAAAGAATGTTGTATCCGTTTTGTGGCTTGTCGTAAAGCTGCTGACCTGTGGGATGAAAACCCCACTCATGAATTTTGCCCCAAGCATAGCTGACTTTATCATTCAAATGGGTTTTCTCAACCCAGATCAAAACCTTTTCGATACCGGCCTTTGTTAATTCAAGTGGGACGGCAGGCGCATTGCCCACTTTTTCAACAAAAGTATCTTTTTCTTTCGTATAAGAACCTTTGTGCAGAAGTTCTGTATATTTATCGTAACTGGAAGCATCCTGGGCGGAAGAATAAGTCAGAGGAAACACTATCGCCATAAGAAGTGCCGCAAGAACCAGGATTTTTCTGAATAGACTCATCATTAAGCGTTAACTCGTTTAGTGACTGGTGAGTAAATGATATGGGTTAACAACCATTCCTTGGCTTTTACAAAACGGCTCGTAGTATACTCTTTCTGAAAGCCATAGTCTCGAGAAAAATCGTACAAAAATCGGGTTAAATGCGGAAACCAGAAACTCCGGAATTGATATTTCAACATTTCTTCGGACGCTTTATCCGGATCCCAGCCATCCACCGCCACCCGGTAACTGGCCCACATCACACCGGTACGCTCCGCGCCTCGACGGCAATGAAAAAATACGGGATTATTACTGGAATCTTTCAGAAGTTCTATAAATTGCTGCACATCCGCTTTCCGAGGTTCGCGCCGTCCATCCCACGGAATAGAAACGAATCTCATGCCCAAAGATTCGACTGTTTGCTGTTCTTTCCGAATCTTTTTGGGTTCATTACGAAAATCCACAATTGTTTTCACACCCAGTTCTTTTAACGCTTTTAATGCAATGTCACTGGGCTGTGCCCCCCGATAGAAACCTTTGCCAGGAGATCCGAAATTGTCAATTATTTGAGAAACGGAATCCTTCGATTGCAGCTGGGAAAACGCTGGTATTGAAATAGCCATCACAAAAAAACAGGTTGCCACAATTGAAGAAATGGAAAACGCTTTTTTGAACACTAAACTGCTCCCTCGCCTTTTATTTGCCGCTCGCTGTGTTCCTCATAAAAAACCTTAATCTCTTCAACAACTTTACGAGGATCGTCCATCAGCTTAAAGATATGCATGTCTCTTTCATCAATTAGTCCGGATTTTAGCATGTGTTCACGCATCCAATCAAACAGTCCTTTCCAATACTCCTTACCGACGATAATAATCGGAAACTGCTTAATCCGCTCGGTTTGAATCAACGTCAGCGCTTCGAAAAATTCGTCCAACGTGCCAAATCCTCCCGGCATAATAATAAACGCCGTAGCGTGTTTGACAAACATCACTTTGCGGCAGAAAAAGTAACGGAAATTAAGCAGTGTGGTGATGTATTTATTGGGCAGTTGTTCGTGTGGCAGTTCGATATTAAGCCCGATCGACGCCCCCTTACCCTCTTTCGCCCCGCGATTGCCCGCCTCCATTATTCCGGGACCACCGCCGGTAATAATGCTAAATCCTTCGCGGGCCAGTCGCTTCGTAATTTCACGGGCCAGCTGATAATACTTTGACCCGCGTTTCATTCGCGAAGAGCCAAAAATCGAGACGGCAGGAAGATAATTGGGAAGCGTTTCAAATCCGTCAACAAACTCGGACATAATTCTAAAAAGACGCCATGGTTCTCTGGCGAACTGTGATAAATCTTTTGCTGATTCTGAATTCATTTTCATTTATCTGTCCTTTGCATTAATCGATGTACGCGCCGTTTCTCAGCATCTGCATGACGTCTAACATCCTCTTCGTTTTCCAAAATAAGTTTTGGCACTTCATGTTTTTTCCCACTTTTATCAACAGCCACCATAGTGAAATAACACGAATTTGTATGTCGCCGTTTGCCCGTCAACAAATCTTCCGCGATAATCTTGATCCCAATTTCCATTGAGGTTGTACCTGCATAGTTCACTGAAGCTTTAAAAACCACCAGCTCTCCCACCTTGATGGGTTCTTTGAAAACCACCTGATCAACAGAAACAGTCACACAGAACGAGGATGCATGACGGCAGGCACAAACATAAGCAACTTTATCCACAATACTTAAAATGGAACCGCCGTGCACAAAGCCAAAATAATTCGAATCATTTGGCATCATGAGTTGAGACATTTCGGTGCGGGATTCACTGACTTTTTTTGGATTCATGAGGACTTCCCCGGTATTAAAGACGTGTATCAGAAATCGTCATTTTGGAGGGGAAACTTGAAGAAGATAAAGGAAGGCTACGAGTGTCTTAGCGTCCTCAATTTTTCCGGTTGTTACCATCTGAAGAACTTGCTTCGGGGTGAATTCCTCGACTTCAATGACTTCATCCTCGTCCGGAACACCCCTTTTCGGCGACAACATCTCCGCCAGAAAAACATGCATCAATTCGGTGCTAACCCCGGGCGTCGGATAGAACGAAATTAGCTTTTCAAATTTCTTCGCCTGAAAATGAGTCTCTTCAATCAACTCTCGCTTCGCACAGCTAAGCGGCGACTCTTTTCCATCGCAGGTCCCTGCGGGAAATTCCCAAAGATATTTTGCCACCCCATAACGCAGCTGCCGGATTAAAATAAAATTCCCATTTTTCAGGCGTGGCACAATCACTGCGACTTCCGGATGGAATATCACCTCACGCGTGTACGTCTTGCTTCGGCCCGGAACTTGGATCGTATCCAAACAAAATTGAAGGCGCTTGCCGTGATGCAGCCATTTTCGTTTCAACACGATATAAGGTTTCTTCGCCATTTATTTTCTCACCTCAACAATTTCGCCTATTTTCGTTTTCAAAAACCGCGCAGCCGAACCCATATTTTGTGCGATTTCTACGAAATTGGAACTCCCTACAATCGCAAGGATCTCGCCTTTTTCCGCTTCGCCAAAATATCGAACCATTTTTGGAATAACGCGTTTTTTAATCCGAACGCTGAGAGAATCCACATTTCCGAGACACGAAATGTCATCCCCGGTAATATTCGTGATCAAATTCCCGAACCGGTCAATGCTGATCACTTTTCCCGTGATTTTGCTTCGCTCAATTTTGGGCCTTGGCAAATCAATGCGCTCCCAACTTTTAAGGCGCGGGCCGACTTGCTCAAGCGGAAATCCCGCAGCGAGGTGCGCAGCGGCAGGCGCCATTTTGTCGCGGCCGTGAAACGTATTGCTGATCTTGGTAAGAAACAGTTTCGGGTTATTCACTTCGAAAACTTCCGACTTTCGCTCACGATCCAGAATCGGCGTGAAAATTCCGTTATCCGGTCCCACAAAAATTCCCGAAGGCGTACACGCACACAAAATCTTTCGCTTACTGCCCACCCCCGGATCAACGACAGCAACGTGAATCGTGTCTTTCGGGAAAAACCGGTAATTGACGAAGAGTGCGAACGCTCCCTCAAAAATATTCTGGGGTGCGATTTGATGGCAAACATCCACTAGTTGAACGTTAGGATTAATGGAAAGAATGACGCCTTTCAAGGCGCTGGCAAATCCGCCCTCGTTACCAAAATCGGTAAGAAGTGTAATAACTCGATGACTTTTCATTTTATTCTTTGTGATAATTGCCGCCCTTCACAACATCCATTGCCCGATAAAGCGCCTCGATAATCATGAGCCGCACCAGCCGATGAGGAAATGTCAGCTTCGAAAGTGCCCAGCAAAGTCCTGCTCGTTTGACAAGCGCCGGTGACAGACCCTGTGGACCGCCGATCAAAAAGGTGAGTTTTTTCGTCCCGGACTTCATGTGCTTGTCCAAAAACTCCGATAAATCGGGCGTAGTCATTTCTTTTCCCGCCGCGTCCAGCACCACCAGATTTTCGTCACCTGCCAGTATCTTCTGAATAAGTTTCTCTTCTTCCCGAAGCGTTTTAGCCTTATCTCGGGCATCCGTTTTCGGACGAATATTCACGACTTCGACTTTGGCCATAACAGAAAGCCTTTTCAGATATTCACGCTCCAGCATCTCAATTTCTTGCTGGGGATGCCGTTGAAGCGAAATAATTTTAATCTGCATCAGTCACCAGTCGTTTTTTTTCGAAAAATTGAATGATGGCAGTTTTCAAATCGTCCACCCCTGCTCCAGAAAGCGCTGAAAGAAAATGTCCATTCGGGAAGCGCTCATGAATCCTATCCCTCAATTCTATCGAAGGAAGAAGATCCGTTTTATTGAGAACCATAAATCGGTCATTGTGCTCGCAGCCCAAATCCTTAAGCACTGATTCGGTCACCCGGTAATGTTCTGCGAAACTCGGATACGAGACGTCAAGGACGTGAAGAATCAAATCCGAATCTTTGATTTCCTCGAGCGTCGCTTTGAATGATTCGATAAGTCCGTGCGGCAAATCCATCAGAAATCCGACCGTATCGGTGAACAAAATATCGCCAGCGGAAGTGCCCGACAGAAGTCGGGTGCGCGGATCGAGCGTCGCGAATAATTTATCTTCGACGTAAACTCCGGCTCCGGTCAGTTGATTCATCAAAGTGGATTTTCCGGCATTCGTGTACCCGACCAATGTCGCGACAAAAAAATTGCGACGTTTGCGCCCCTTACGGAGCAAAGCCCGGTGCGTTCTCAGTTTTTCAAGATCCTGTTTCAAATGCGCGATGCGGTCACGAATTTTTCGACGGTCGACTTCCAACTTTTGTTCACCGGGCCCGCGGGTTCCGATGCCGCCACCCAATCGCGACATAATCACGCCTTGTCCCACAAGACGCGGCAAAAGATAGTGAAGCTGGGCCAACTCGACTTGAAGCTTCCCTTCCCGGGATGTCGCCCGTCGTGCAAAAATATCCAGAATGAGTCCCGTTCGATCGACAACGCGCGCCCCGCAAAACTCTTCGATATTTCTCGCCTGAGTCGCCGAAAGATCCACACCGAAAATACAAACATTCGCCTTTTTATTTTCCACGTCATCGCGAATCGCTTCCAGTTTTCCTTCCCGAATGTAATGTGCTGGCGCTGGAGAATCGATAGGCACATCATGCGAGGCGACAAGACTTCCTCCCGCCGATCGGACAAGCTCCGCCATTTCTAGCAAGCCTTCTTCCCTTTGCCGCGCTGAAAGATTTTTTTTGTGTGGAAAAACCAGCACCACTTTTTCCATCAAACCCAGCCCTTTAAGTTCTTTCGTACTTCCTGATAAATTTTCTCGAGCGACTTGCGGTCTGCATCCACCCACTTGATTCGTTTTTCGTGCCGGAACCAGGTGATTTGCCGTTTCGCGAAATGCCGAGTATTTTTTTTAAGCAAATCAACCGCCTCCGCAAACGTCATTTTGCCTTTCAAATAAGCGAGCATCTCCCGGTAGCTAAGCGACTGATTCGCCGTTTTCGACAATCGCTTTTTGGCAAGCTGTTTGACTTCATGCACAAGCCCAGCCCGGATCATCGCATCAACCCGCTTTTCGACACGCGCGTACAGCACTTCACGCGGATATGCGATACCGATCATCCGAAATGAATAGCCGAGCGATGACAGAGGCTCAGATTTCTTTTCCCACTCCGAACGAGTTTTGCCAGTCAGCTCGTAAATCTCAAGCGCTCGGATAAGCCGCTTTTGATCATTGGGATGTATTTTTTTGGCGCTTTTCGGATCGATTTTTTTTAATCGCGCGTGAAGCGCGATCAGGGAAAGTTTGGACAATTTGGCGCGAACTTTGTCATCGGCCGGAGCCTGATCGGCAATCCCATTGGTGAGCGCTTGAATGTAGAATCCTGATCCGCCCACCACAATCGGCAGCCGTCTTTCAGAGATAATTTCCAGGATCGCTCGAAGGGCCTGATTCCGCCATTCATAAACAGAAAAGTTTTTCGAAGGAGGGATCTGATCGACCAAATAATGCGGTATGCTTTTCATTTCATTCGGGGATGGCTTTGCCGTTCCGATATTCATATCGCGATAAACCTGCATCGAATCGGCGGAAATGATACTGCCTCTTAATTTTTTGGCAAGTTGAAGCGCGATTCTAGATTTTCCGCTGGCAGTGGGACCGACAATAAATAGAACTTTTTTCGCGGGCATAATTGAATTACATCTTCTCCGGCGCGCTCATCCCCAAAACTTCGAGCCCGTTGCGAAGCACACGCTGAATGCAAGCGACCAAAAAAAGACGCGTTTTCGACAGCTCTGGATCAGGATTGACCACCCGGTGATGCGCGTAAAATTTGTGAAACAATGCGGAAAGATCGCGCAGATAATCGATCACTCGATAAGGCTCTAAATATTCTGAGGCTTGATTCAAAAATTCAGGAAAACTTGCTAAGAATTTAATCACCTCGAGTTCTTCCTGCTCCCGGATTAAATCCAGATTGGCATTCGGATCGACCGGGATCTCGGCAAATTTTAAGATATTCGATATACGGGCGTGGGCGTACTGAACGTAATAAACCGGATTCTCGTCGGATTTCTGTTTCGCTAATTCCAGATCAAAATCCAGGTGACTCTCAATTTTCCGCATCAAAAAGAAAAACCTCGTGGCGTCAACGCCAACTTCATCCATCAACTCTTTCAGCGTCACAAATTCCCCGGCACGCGTCGACATACGAACGGGCTCGCCTTTTCGGAAAAGCGTCGTCAGCTGAACGATGAGCACGTTGACAAAATTGGGGTTATGCCCGAGCGCCTGGCAAGCCGCCTTGATTCGAGGGACATATCCATGATGGTCCGGCCCCCACAAATTAACGATCCTGTGAAATCCGCGCTTGAATTTTTCTTCGTGATACGCGATGTCAGGAGTCAAATAGGTGTATTCACCGTTTGATTTGATGAGCACACGATCTTTGTCATCGCCAAAATCCGTGGACCGAAACCACAGCGCGCCCTCACTTTGAAACGTAAATCCCCGATTTTTTAGTTCCTCAAGAGCTCTGTCGATCAGTTTTTCCTCGCCCAAAGTCTGCTCGGAAAAATAATGATCAAATCTGACGTCCAGGCGGGCTAAATCTTTTCGAATATCCTCCAGAATCGTATTCGCGGCAAACGTCGAAAACCAAGCAAGCGCTTCTTCTTCCGGCATCGTTTGAAAGCGTTTTCCCTCTTTCGCAAACACCTCTTTAGCCAAGTCACGAATGTATTCACCCTGATATCCTTTTTCAGGAAACTCCCGCTTATCCTCCAAGAGTTCTAAGTATCGAAGATAAACACTCAAACCCAAAATCTGAATTTGGACACCGCGATCATTCAAATAATATTCCCTGTAAACTTGATGTCCCGTTTTAATAAGCAATCGTCCGAGCGCGTCCCCAACCACCGCCTGCCGGCCGTGCGCGATTGTGAGCGGACCCGTAGGATTGGCACTCACAAATTCGATGAGCACCTTTTCGCCTTTGCCGAAATCGGTCCGTCCAAAATTCTCTTTCTCAGCCCAAATCGTTTTCAAGATTTGAGTGAGTGAAGATTCAGTCAGAAAAAAATTAAGAAAGCCGGGACCCGCGACCTGAATATCCCGAACCACATTCTTGAATTTGGAATCATTGCGGCTTGCCGCCAAATAAAAATCCCGGGCTTTTTCGGCAACTTGAACTGGATTCTGTTTCACCGTTTTCGCCAGTCGGAAGGCGAAATTGCACGCAACATCTCCGTGCTCTTTTTTCTTCGGCTGTTCCAAATCGAATTGAAAATCTTCCGGAAGAGGAATAGAGGTTGTCTGAGAAAAATCCTTCAAATATTGTTCGATAAAATCTCGGACTGCGGACTTCATGCTTTTTTCTTGCGGGTCTTGGATTTAGATTTTGATTTTGATTCTTGGAATTGCGCGGCTTCGCCCCACAGTCTTTCCAAATTATAAAAATTTCGGGTTTCGGGGTAGAAAACATGCACCATCACATCACTAAAATCCAGGAGTATCCATTTTGATTCCTGGAGCCCCTCTTTGTGGTAACACTTCACTTTGTTGGCTTCCAGGACATCCAGAACATTATCCGCGATCGCCCGCACATGCCGGTCTGAATTTCCAGAGGCAATCACAAAATAATCGGAAATCGAGGACATTTTACGGATGTCCAAAATGACAATATCTTCCGCCTTTTTATCTTCACATGCTTCTTTAATGAGTAACGCCAGTTGCTTCGCTTTTAACAAGGGATTCTCCTATTTAGAAACGGATATGATAAACAATTAAGATTCGATAGCAAGAAGAAGCTTTTTAAGTTCAATCCCCTTCGAATAGCCCCCCAAAGAGCCATCCGAGCGAATCACCCGATGACACGCAACGACGATTGGAAAAGGGTTGGCCTTCATCGCGCTGCCTACGGCCCGCGAGGCCCGCGGAGAGCCCGAAAGCTGGGCTAATTTTTGATAAGTAACGACTTTGCCAGCAGGAATATGTTTTAGTTTTCTCCAAACTTTTTTTTGAAAACCAGAGGCGGAAGATAAATCGAGAGGAATTTTTGCGAAATTAACTTTCTTGCCGCTGAAATATTTTTCGAGCTGACTCTTGAGGCAATTGATTAAAGGCGGATATTTGAAGGAGAACTTCTTCCGGGGAGCACGCCAAAAATCGATTTGCGTCAATCCCCGTTCATTTGCGGATACCCGAAACTCCAGAGATCCCCATATTGAATTATTTATTTGAAATTGATAGTTCAAAGCACCAAACCAATTTAGTGATTAAAAAGCAATAGTAACCTGTTTCTGATCCGCGATGGAAACGGTTGTATCCAATCCAGCAGGTTTGATTTTATGCACCGCGACAACATCTTCCACCGTATCGTTGATCGGCGTAATCAATGGTTTCGCCGGAGTCGTAATAGGTGAAAAAGGATCTTCAGCATACTTGTTCGCGGTTTCACATCCAGTGACGAGTGTTCCAAGGCTTGCTGTGAGGAAGGCGAATATCATCATGGACTTTATCATGGGGTACCTCCTTGTTCGTGTTACGGTTCCTATCCTTAACCCTACCCCATGAATTTGGTTCTGTCAAAAATACGCAAGTCTTTACTTCAAGGCTTATTAAGCCACTCGACTTAACGGCTCAAAAAGCAGGCGATGAATATCAGCAACTTCTTTATTGACCACCCTGCCCTTATAGACATTAATTCCGGGCTGAATCTCAGGAAAAGCCTGAATGGCAGGCTTAAGCCCCCTGGCCAGCTCGGTAACGTAGGGCAAAGTCACTTTCTCCAAAACTTTGGACGCGTAGCCGGGGCAAAGCGAAGGCATATTGGAAACACCAAATCGGAGATTGTGAAATTCAGCCAGATAAAGAGGATCCTCTTATGCAGTCGGATGCGTGCCAAAAACATTTCCACCCTGATCGATCGCAACATCAATTACAAGTTTAGGGTGATGATACGACGCGTCATGAAGCATTTGTTCATCAATCAATATCGGCGCACGCCGTCCTAAAATATAAACAGCGCCAATTACCACGTGCGCTTTATTCATCAGCGCTGGAATGCTCCGATCCTGCGCGTCGACTGCAATAATATTCTCCCTACTTTTCTGAAATGTCCTCTTCAAATAACGGTAACGCTCAGCATTTTTCTCTGTAATCCAAATATGAGCCTTCGTGTGCGCCATAGCTATGGCAGCTTGATACCCTACGGTTCCACCACCAAGCACGAGAACGTTTCCATTAAAAGCCGGAAATTTCAACTTGGGGAAATTTTTCTCGATGGCAAGAAGGTCTTTTTGGTACGAAGCGGGATAAATAATCTGACCAGCACGAAGTTTCACCTTGGTCTGAATGTAACAGGCAAAATACCCTGCCAAATAACCGGCGATTTCAGACATCGGTTTTAAAATAGGAATATCGCTATTCCGATGAATCGTCTCATAACCAATAGCAGTGGCGCCAGCCTTAAGCAGCGCTTTCACCAAATGACTTTCTTTGTGCGAGGAAAGATGCAGAAAAGTAAACAGGATATGTTTTTTCTCGAAGAACCGGAATTCTTCAGGCTGAGGTTCTTTGACTTTCATGATGATATCAGAGTGCTTCCAAACCTCACCGGCTTCGGGAACAAGAATCGCTCCGGCATTTAAATACATGCGGTCGGTGTATCCGGCACATTTACCCGCACCTTTTTCGATAATGACTCTGATTTTTTTTGAACGCAGATGCTTGACTCCGAAAGGCGTTACACCAACCCGCCGCTCATCGGTTTTAATTTCTTTGGGAACTCCAATGGAAAAACGTTTCTCGGCCATTGTCGACCTCCCTGTCAACCCTCCAAATCAAAACGATTGGTGACCGGCATGCGCCTGCCAAACCACGCTTTCTCCGTCACCCGTAAAATCGGCGCCGCCTGCCGCCGTTTATATTCGTTGTGATCGACCTTGCGAATCACATCATGAATTAACTTAATATCTGTTTTCCCTTTTAATTCTTTCTCAATTTCCGCCGGGGTCTTGTTGCATTCAATGTATAAGTAAAGCATAGCATCTAAAAGTGAATAAGGTGGAAGAGATTCCTGATCCGTCTGATTGGGCCGAAGTTCGGCGGATGGTTTTTTTTCTATGGTTTCGAGCGGAATCACCTTGGAAATTCGGTTACGATGCTCTGCCAGACGGTACACTTCTGTCTTATACACATCCCCCAAAACGCAAAGTCCACCAGACATGTCGCCATAAAGCGTGCAATAGCCCATCGCCATTTCCGATTTATTCCCGGTCGTGAGGAGCAACCGGTCCTCATCGTTGGAAATATACATCAATTCAATAGCTCTCAAACGCGCCTGAAGGTTTTCCATTGCAAGTGTAATTTTGTTTTCCTCAGGCGTGGCAAGATTATCATGTTTTTTATTCGCGATAATATCAGTCATTTTGAAATCATAAATTCCGGCAATAGAATGTTCACGCAGTTCAATCCCTAAATTCTTGGCGAGCTTTCGCGAATCCGCCACGCTTCCAGATGAAGAAAAAGGTCCGGGCATGGTCACACCGCAAACATTCGAAGCGCCGATTGCATCAACGGCAAGCACGGCCGTCAGCGCCGAATCGATACCACCACTTAAACCAATCAGAACTTTCTGGAATTTATTTTTCCGGACATAATCGCGAATCCCCAAAACAAGTGCGTTATAAATTTCCGGAGTTACATTCTGAACTGGCGCGATTTTAAGCTCATGCATGGGATTCAACAAATCGAGATCAAACTCAAATAATCCTTCGCGGAACGCATCCGATTCAAACAAAATCCGTCCCTTTGGATCGGCCACTAAACAACGACCGTCAAAAATCAAATCATCCTGGGCACCCACTTGATTGCAGTAGAGCATAAACACTCCATACTGTTTCGCCTTCCGCGAAACCAGCCTGGCGCGTAGTTCACCTTTATTCCGGTGAAACGGCGACGAAGCGATGTTGATCATGATCTTCGCACCCTTTTTCTTGAGCTGGGCCAAAGGTTTAACTTCGTAATCGTCCTCCCATAAATCTTCGCAAATTGAAAGTCCAGTCTTCAATCCATAGATGGGAATCACCACATGTTCTTTCGCCGGCTCGAAAAAAATCTCTTCCAAAAAAACATCGTAAGTTGGTAGCAATGACTTAAATTGTTTGGCAAGTATCTTGCCCCTCTGGATGACCGCCAATGCATTATGATTTCGCCCATGTCTTGATTTACTGATCGATTTTTCGATATAACCAATCACAACCGTCACGTTCATTCTGCGCGTTTTTTTTACAATCTGCGCGAGAGATTTTCGATTGCGCTCGACAAAAGCGGACTTGTTGGCAAGATCCCAAACCGGGTAACCCGTTACAACCTGCTCGGGGAAAATCAACAGTTGAACGCCACGATTTTCAGCTTCGTGAATGTAGCTAATAATTTTTTCGGTGTTAGCGTCAAAATCGCCCACAGTGGGGTTGATCTGGGCGAAACCAATGTGGAGAGTAGAAAGCTGATTAGAAGTTTTGTTTTTCTTCATAGTAAAATTCATGGTGGAGCTGAGGGGGATCGAACCCCTGGCCTCGACAATGCGAATGTCGCGCTCTCCCAGCTGAGCTACAGCCCCTCCATGAAATGTTTGATCCTAAGCAGACTTCGTTCCAGAAAACGAAAACAGCCGTCAGAAGAAAACAATATATTATCATCAACGGGAAGGATCAGAAACAGTATTCATATCGAAGATTTTTCAAGCCTTCTTCACGCAACACATATTTCTCCTTGCCTTGCGCAATAAGACGAAACGCGTATTGAATTACCTTTTTATAAAATTCACAAAAAATCGCCCGCTGATTCATGTTTCCCAGCGCATGCAACTCAGCAGGACATGGGGCTCCGCAAATATTCCTGTAAAGACAAACATTACAGTCGGAAATTTTCTCAACCCAGCGTCCCCTAACCGCTTTAAAAGCGCTCGACTGCATTGCCTTCGGAATAGAGTCTCGAAAAATATTACCGCCTGAAAATCCGTCAAGCCCAATAAACTCGCCACAGGGGATCATTTCACCGCTAGCGGTAATCGTGAAAAAACAGCGGCCACCGCCACAGGGCGAAATGTCACACATCAAACGGCGCGCAGTTGGCGCAATAATGGCAATAACCGTGTTAGAAAAACTACCGACAATTATTTTCCTGCCAGATTTTATGGTGCATTTCAATGCGGTATCCACAGCTTTCAGAAAATATTTTGCCATCTCATTTTCATCCGGTTTCAACCGCCTCGAATTTTCTTGAGTCAAACGAACTGGATTTATCAAAACGCAGCGGACCTCTTTTTTGTGAAGGAACCGGACGAGCTCGGGGAGTTTCCGAATGTTGAATTTGGTCATCGTTGTTATAACATTAAGCCCCTCATATCCCCGGAACCATTCGATAGCCTGAACTGCATTCTGATAATTACCACCCTGCTTGCCGCCGACACGAAGGCGATTATTGATGCCTTCATCGGCGGCATCCAGCGAAATACCGATGCTGACTCCGTGCTTCTTAATAAAATCGACATCACTTTTTTCCAAAAGCAGTGCATTTGTCTGAATCCCGAAATAAAAACGGTCCTCATATTTCTCAATCGCCTTGAACAAAATATCCTTCACAAGCAAGGGTTCACTCGCGTGGAAAATTATCACCGGCTTCTTTTTTTGACTCTGAAAATGCTCGGCGATCTTCTTCAAAACAGATTCAAGCTCCGCCTCGGTCATCGAACGGCCTTTGCTCCGGATTTTCGCCGGGACGTAGCAGTAAGGGCAGTGGGCATTACACCGGTCCGTAGGATCGATATAAATCGCCGAAAGCTTGGCAGAGAAACGGAAACGGTTCAGCTCTTCACGGCACCGATTTTTTACTTTTCCGTAAAACGAGGTCAGCGTCTTCTGGTTAGTCAACATATTCTGTTTATTGACAATTGCCCAAAAACCATTGTCGGCGTTCACAAAAAGCTGATTCTTGCGATCCAAACTTTCACTCACCAAATTTGGCGGACTCTTCAGCTTCATTTCAATCATGAAAATTCCTCTTTTTTGCTCGGAAAGTTCTCAATTAGAGTAATGAATTTTTCTCATCTCCGTACATCACATAATGTGACAGGCCATTTCCGGTCTGAGCACATTGTAGTCGATAGGAATTAATTTGAGATTTGCGGCCGCTTCGAACCATTTTTTGTTTTTGCTGCGTTTTACTGCCAGATTTTTTCTTCATTATTTTCTCCTGTCTTTAAACTGAACCTGCGTCTTCCATCTATTTTTCAAGCACACCTAAGGAATCATGATCGATTTCAAAACGAATCTGAACATCCAACAGTTCACCCGTTGATTCGTTTTTCAACCCCACGAGATAGAAGAAATAGGGACGATGAAAAGCTGATTGTATCTCGTCATTGGATGAGGCCAAAGAGAAAAACAGAAAACCCTGAAACACTGATTTGGGCTTAATTTCAGCCCGTCTCAGTTCTTTCTCTTCATAATCAAGCCTGATATTCTTATTGGCGATTGCCGAATCAACGCCCCCCGCAATGGCAAAAGGCACGGTAAAAAAAATCAAAGCACTTCCGGCAGCGCCATACGCCATCATTCGCTTCACGGTATTATTCAAGACTTTCTTCGAAACTTGATCTGGCGGCAGAGGTGAAAACTCCTTCCCCTCGACGGTGCGAATCACGATTTTAGATGATTCCAAATTATAGATTGCGTTAGTGTTATTCCAAACAATCAGATGAAGCGCCAAAATTCCCTTTTCGGTAATATCCGTTGTAAACAAATAATTGATCTTGTAGGGTTTTTCGTAGGGATCCACAACGATATCCAGACCGTTTTGTTGTGCACGAAAATCATAAAAATCGGGAACTTTGATAATCGGCTTCATCCGTGGATGATGAGCACACGATGAAACAAATGTAACCAGAGTCAACAGAGCCGCAAATTGAAATAGCTTCAAAAATTTAATCATGGGAGTATTTTAAAAGAAAATCCCTCATAAGGCTAATTGGTTTGCGCCAGTCTTTTTCGCGGATAAGCTCATGAAAAAATCCGGGAAATAAATACTTTTCTTTTTCCAGACTTCCGGCATTTTCAAAAAACTTCAAACTCTCACCCGCTTTAACAACATAATCTTCTCCTGAAATCAAAACAAGAAGCGGCATTTTGATTTCCGGAGCTCGCCTCACTGTTTCAGGCATCGCTATAAGAGAATCACGAAGTAGGACAAATCCAATCCGGTTATGAATCAACCTATCTTCACGGTGAAGCTGTCGTTCTTCGGGATCGTGACTGAGCAGATCATGAAATACGAAGGAATGCATTCCCGATTTGGGAAATGGCGTCGCTAGCCAGGCAAATGCCCATTCAAGATAGGGTACCCACGTTTTGATGCCAAGACACGGAGAAGACAACACAAGCGCTTTGATATGTTCCGGATGCTTGATGGCATAGCGAAGACTCCACAAGCCGCCAAAGCTATGCCCGATCCAAATAATGTTTCGTTTGGGAACCATCGGCCATCGCGTTATGACGAATTCCCAGAAAACTTCCATATCCGTCACAAATTGATCAATGCCTAGTCCGTAACCTCGCTCCCCCTCTGACAGTCCGTGTCCGCGCTGATCAAAACTAAAATACGAAAAATGGGGCAAATCCAGCTTTTTCACAATGCTATCGTAACGACCCGAATGCTCATGAAGACCATGCATAAAAAAAACCGGATGATCAAGATTCTCAGCAAGCCATGCCCTAAAAAAAAGTTTTGTACCGTCGTAAGTTGTAAAAAATCCCTCTTCAAGCTTCATGGGAAACCGCGTTTTGGTACATTTTCTCGATTTCATTTTGGTATCGATTCACCAGAATTCTGCGCTTCATTTTCAAAGTAGGCGTTAACACACCGCCGTCTAACGTCAATTCATCTGGAATCAATGTGAAATATTTTATTTTTTCGTATTCGGCAAGATCTTTCTGGAGCGCCTGAATTCTTGCATCAAAAATCCTTTTGATTTCCACATTTATCAAAAGATCTTTTTGTGTCTCGTAAGGAATATTATGCTCATAGGCATACTTCTCTAAATTCTTAAAATTAGGAAAAATCAAACCAACGATAAACCTTCTTTGATCACCGCAGACAAAAACCTGATCAACCCAATCATCCGCTGAAACAATCCGCTCAATTTTT
>JACROU010000056.1 GCA_016214265.1 Candidatus Omnitrophota bacterium | reverse complement strand
TTTGCCGCCAATTCCGTTTCTTTCGCCGGCCCGGTCAGGAAGCGCGAAAAACATCAGCAGAAGCGGATTGAACAAGGCGTGCAATCGGGACAATTAACATCCCGCGAGGCCAAGCATTTGGAAAAAGGTGAAGCGCGCATTGAAAATGAAAGAGAGCGGATGTTAAAGGATGGAAAGCTGACTCCGAAAGAAGCAAAAAAACTCACTCACGACCAAAATGTGCTGAGCAAAAAAATCTATCATGAAAAGCACGACAACCAGGTCCGCGAAGGCGTAACGCCAGAATAATAAAATAAAGGTTCCTGGAACCTAGGTTCCAGGAACCTTTTTCTTTACGCCGCCACCTGCAAGGTCTTATCCGCTCGAACTGCTTCCGCCAATTTCTCGATAAGAGCGAAGAAGTTCTTGTCGAGGAACCAGAAACCTCCCGCATCCGTAATACCTTCCCGTCGCAGAAGATTTTTTCGTCCTGCCGAATCCGTCGCCAGGAAAAATTGACGCAGTTTGGCAAGTCCTTCCTGCTTGCCCAAATCGCCAAAAACCGCCGAGTCATCCCACTTGAAACGAAGCATATCTTTACGGAGCGGCGGAACGGTCATTCCGTCGCGGGTCAGGAATTCCAGCGAGAAAATATTTCTTCGCTCACCCAGCCCGGCATTTAGTAAGGACTTCTTCACCGCCGTCACACGCACGCCCCGGTTAAGCGCCAGGTCACGTAGCGGTTTCAACATCGCCTGATCCGTCTCTGATTTTGAGAGAACGAAAATTTCGTCCTGCGGAAGCAGACTGTTGATCAGGATAAGTCCGTTACGAGCAAAATAATCGCGAGTCACAACAGCGGTAACCGAATGATCAAAACTTTTTTCTTCGGCAACAGCCTCAATTTCTGACACAAGCTCCGAGTAAACACCCGGAAAATAAACAGCGAGCAATTCGCCGACGAAACCCGTGATACGAATCAACTTGCGGATACTGTCAGGCGAGTTTCCGTACTGGACCTGGAAATTTACCGCCCCGAGACTTTCGGCGCACACTTGTTTCTCATTGCCGGGATTTTCTTCTCGACGGCCATCCCCATTTATCGGAATCGGCGGACGGACAAGACGAGGCGTTTCGACGACGGGGGGTGCTTTTTCCTGTAACCGTTCTACGTCCTCGTCATTGCGAGGAAGGTCAGAGACCGGACGAAGCAATGACGACTCGGTGGGCGTAGCGATTTCCTTATGTGCTTCCTTCCCCGTTTTTTTCAACCGAGCACTTTCGTTCGTAATCTCTTCAGCGATTCCCGCTACGGTCGGAGCGGCATCCTGCGCCCCGACAAGATCGGTGGCTTTCGCAAGCAGCACTTTTGCCACAACTTCAACATCGCTGGGTGTCCGCACAGGTTCCTCCTCCGATTCAACCGGAGCTTTAGTTTCAATACCCAGTTCTTTTTTACGAGCCGAGATTAAATCTTTTATTCTCACTTCTTCGAATGTCCTGCATTTTCCAGGACCAAAAACTTTTTCTGCATGTTGAATCGTAGCAGCATCCGACACTCTAATTATTTTCACGAGTACTCGCTCAGCCAAATCACGTCGCATAAAGTTCGGAAACATCACCGAACGGATGAGAGCTTCGATTATATCTGGATCAGATTTAAAATAATTGGGAAGCCCCTCAGCGGCAAATTGAAGTTCTACCAATTTACGATTCAATTTCTGTCCCTCGATTGGAATTAAAGATTCAACGGCATTCAAACGAATCGTAAAGGCCGCGTCACTGTCCATCAGACGCGTCAAAGCGTCGACTGTCTGATTTAAAACTTCCGGATCACCGGAATTCTGTTTGAGATAAGCGCCGATCGCTCCGAGCTGACGAATGGCACTCTGTGAGGTTTTGGCATTATCGATCAACGTTTGAACCGCGCTTTTCAACCCCTCTTTGGCGCCAGAATGAATTACAGCCTCGCCCAAAATATTCAATTTAAGTTCGCGTTCTTTCGCATCCGGATTTTTCAGATTTTGAATCAGGGGGAAAATTGCCACCGCACCCATCCGACTGATGGCCTGAGCAGCCGGCACGTTGGCTTCGTGATCCACCAAGTGAAGACACGCCGGATAAGCCGCCTCGCCGATCAGGCCTAGCGCCATCACGACGGGGTCACGACTCCCTTCATTTTGAGATGAAAGAAGGGCGGCAAGCCTTTGAACGATCTTGACAACATTTAAAAATTTTTCTTTCGTAAAATCACTGATTAAAATTGCAGCGGCCTCCCTAAAATGTTTTTCACGGTGATGCAATTTCTCAAAAAGAAAATCCTCGACATACATCGGATTGACATTATGGCTCCGCAGAAAACTCTTCACCGACCATGATTTATCGACACGAATATTCGATATCACGGCAAGGCCGAAAAAAGACTCCCAATCATCAGCTTTCTTGTAAGCTTCAAAGGCCTGCTGAATGAAGGAATTGCGCACATCCCCTTCTGAAAGGCTCAAGGCAGCCATCGAAAAAATATCCCCATATTCGTTCAGAATCTCTGATTCGTCCTGACTTGAATCATCCTCTGCCATTTTGAGGGCTTTCGACAAATCGTCAAACGCCTTCGGATAATCAGGATGCTCACCGTAGGCATAAACTTTCGCGCGATCTCTCAAGAGACCCGCATCAATCTTTTTAACGTTGGCCCCAAACAAATAGTCCGTGTCTTCGGCGATATGCTGAATTATTTCCAAAGACGCATAGCCTTTTTCCAAAGCTTCCGCGGCAACATGAAACCGCTCACGCCTTGGTTGGTACTGGGCTGAATGGGAATGAGCAATTGCATCCGTCGCGAGTTTTTTCGTGATGTCTGCAATAATTCTTCGAGCTTCTTCAGCAGGAGTTTCGATTTGCTCTTCTGAACGGGCGACCACCAGGGTCGCCCCTACACCAGCGTCCTCATTGGTTTTTGTAGGGGCGGCCCTGGTGGTCGCCCACACACCGGCTACCCAATTTCTGATCGCTTGCCAAACACTGACTTGCGGTTCTAGTTTTGGTTCGGCAATAACCGGCTTCTCACCCTCCGGAAGTTCGGGAAGAATTTTGGCGAGCGTTCGAGCCACTTCGGCCATCGAGCGAACACGCTCATTTGGATTTTTCGCAAGCATTTTGAAAATTAAATTTCTGAGTTCGGCGGGAACTGAATCGGGCAGAATTTTTGGATCGTCCTCCTGAATCACCTGCTCCAGTTTCTTGCCTCGCTTTGGCTGAAACGGCAGTTCTCCCGCCGCGATTTCGTACAGCATCACGCCAAACGCCCACACATCCATCGCCGGCGACACGGCTTCGCCGCGAATCTGCTCGGGCGCCATGTAGGCTAGCGTTCCACCGCCAGCCAACGCGGTCGTGAGCGTGTTGCTGTGAGCCAAATTCGAGCCGGAACCCACTTGACTCGCGATACCAAAATCGATGAGGAACGGTTTCCCGTCTTCCTCGCGAATCATAATATTCGACGGCTTGACATCCTGATGCGTCACGCCTTTTTCGTGCACGAATTCCAGAACTTGCGCCACCGGAATCAATTGTTGAACGCGAGTTCGCGTCGCCCCGCCCGGGTTTTCCTCGAGCACGTCCGCGAGCGACTCTCCCTCGATATGTTCCATCACAATAAATTTATCGTTCGCGTCGTCACCGTGATAATCGTAAATCTTGGGAATGTTTTCATGTGTTCCCAGATCCGACATAAATTTCGCCTCTTCCGGCAGCACGCCCGATCTATCGCGCCGGTCGCGGGCCAGCTGTTTCAGCACGACGCGCCGCTCCACTTTCCCGTGATCGGATGAAAGTTCATCGGCAAGCAGCAGCACCCCGAAACCGCCGACCGCCAGCGTTTTCACAATCCGGAAATGTCCGCCAATAATATCGCCGCTGGCCCAGCCTTTTCCCAAACTTTGCCCATCCGATTTTTCTTCACCCGGGTTTTCAGAAGCTTTCCCGTCAAGTTCCTTAGAATGATCCACGCGTTCGTCATCAGCCGCATCAGGAACCAGCTCCTCTGTCCACAGATACGGAAGACCGTATTTCAACGCCTGCGATTTCCGCCGGAGTTTATTCCCAAACACATGCGAGGCCGTCGCCTCATTGAACCGTGACTGAAGCAGAAGCGCGGCTTCTTCAAGCTCCGCGTTGGCCCGCTCCCAATCATTCCGTGAGAACAGGATGCCCGCCAGCTGAAGCCGGGCCTCGCCATTTAAAGGATCCAGCACGACAACGCGCCGGAAAGCCGCCTCGGCTTCCTGAAGCTGATTCATATCAAGGAGAACATATCCTTTTAGAAGAAAAACAGGAGCTCCTTCATCCTTCGCAAGTCTCTCAATGGCATTGTTGACATTTTGAAGCGCATATTTCAAATAACTTTGTTGATAGAGCATCAGCGCTTTATAAAAATAAAACTTGGGCGAATCAGGAAATTCACTTTGTGCTTTTTTTAGAATTCTTTTTTCGTCATTGGTCCGATCCGCTTGCCGATACGCGTACGCCAGCCCCAGCCAAGCCCTTAACGTTCTTTCTTCATTGTCACGCCGGGTAACATGCAGCAGCTTGTCCTGCGCGTTGGTCCATTCGAAATGATTCAAATGGGCAATTCCTTTTGCCTCAAGAATACGATTCTGTGAAACCGAATCCTCCTTTTCGGTGAATTTCAACGCCTGATGAAAATCCGTAATCGCGCTGGCAAAATCCCTCATTTCCGCGAAAGCCCATCCCCGCTCAAAATAAGCATCCTGCAATTCACGCTTTACTTTCTCATCGGAGTTCGGAACTGACGCATACCCGTTGATACAATCTGTGAGCGCTTTAAACGCCGGCTTCCACGATCCCATGTTCATGTAAACTTGTCCGCGAGTCAGATAATATTCGGGATCCATACTGATACCGTGAACGCGAAGATGATTTTCCATTTGATCAAGTTGCTCGAGCGCTCGCTGCCAATTTTGATCATTCAAATAAACTCTGAGATAGCCCTCCATCTCGCGCAGTCTGGGATCGAATTCGCCCGTATCATCGGTCTCATCGTCTCCGTCATCGTCACGACCCAGACTTAAGCCCTTGACGGATTTCCAATTGGGGAAATTTATTAGCTCTGATTGATCGATCAGACATAATTCAACGTAACCTTTTAATTCGTCCGAAACTGCACTGATAGTTACAAGCGCATCCAGAAAATGCGTCAGCCAATCGGACAACGTGAATTTCCTGTGCCGATTACTCTGAAGTCCCCGGCTCGATAAAATAAAATCACCGCGAAGATCGCCAAATTCACCCAAATAGGGATACTCCTCCGACTGCTTGCCATCGATCACAACTACGGCCTTCCCCTTCACCAGCATTTGCCTCAGCTGATTCTTCAAGGCTGTAGAGGCGGCGGCAATTAATGGCACTCTGCCTTCCTCGATACGCGAGATGACAAAAAGCGCATTTCGAAATGCTTTTTCGATTATTTTGGGGTTTGAGCCGGAATAATTTCGAAGAGTCAGATCCATTTGAAGTTCTTTGATTTGTTGTGTCTGATCCGCCTCGCGGCCCAGACTGGAAGCCGCCGTGGGAACACATTCTGTAGGAGCGGCCGAAAAATAGGTCCTCCGGACTTTCAGCCATTTTTCAGCTTCCTTCGGCGGAATGTGCCATCCCCTGAAACTCTGATCCACCCCCAACAACTCAATATTGACGCCGACCAGTTTTCCTCTCTCAATATTTTTCAAAACAGTTTTTCTCTGCATGCCGGATCGGGCCATTAACTTTTTTATATTAAACCAATCTCTGATTGCCGACTTTAACTCGCCGACAGTTGATAAAGGGGTATCCGCTGGAACATGCTTTTTAACAAATGCCACGACTTCCTGAAATCGTTTACTGCTCAATGTCATAAAACGTTTAACTTCCGCGGGCGGAATATACCAATGCCCTTCGCTGGCAAATGGTGTGGCGATGTGAATACCTTTCACACTAATTCCTCGCTGGATCAACATAACAACGGCTTGATTGGAACGAAATCCGAACCTGTCGCGGAATGTTTCGGTCCGATCCCAATCTTTGATGGCATCATCTAAATCTTTCCAATTGTTGATTTTCTTATTCGTGTACGGTTCTAATTCCTTTTTGTACACCTCCAGCATGTCTTTGTATTTTTTTTGAACACGCAAAGATTCTGCTGGAGAAATGCGATAATGCGCCTGCCTCTGCGTAACAACATTTATTTTTTTAGCTTGAATTTCATCTCGTCGAATAGCGGCATCAATGGTATTAGTCGTAACACCGACTTTTTTAGCAAGAGAAGCGATCGAATCCCACCGCGACATTTGTTGAGATTTTTTAAAAAATTGAACTAATTGCCAGGCCGTCATCAGATGAACTGTCAGAAAATTTTCTTTCCCCGTTTTCACTGTTTTAAACAGAGAACGTTCTAGCAATGTTTTTTTCTCACCAAATTGATCTGCGGCAAATTTAAAGCCGAAATGTTTTTTAGGCTTCCGGATATACCTTTTCATTATTCCGAAGCTGATATTCATTTCCCGCGCAAGAAGGCTCACAGGAACAAGCAGATGCTGCTCCTGACGCACTTTTTCAATCCAGTCAACCGGAATAAACCACAGCCTGCCAACGTGCTTCGCGCCAATTTGAAGAGCCGCCGCTTTAAAAGTCTCCGAGCCGGCCGCCAACAACTTTGACGTTTCGACAAGACCCAGCGTATTCAGAAACCAATTAAAATCTGATGTTGAAATCCGTCCCAGGGAATCCGTCCTGATTTCACCTGCCCTGACCAGATTCCGGATTGTTTTTTCAGTGACGGTCCGGCCAGGGGATTTTTGTGCAATTTTAATTGCTTTCACTCTACTGATGTAGGGAGGAGCCTCGGGCAGGGACACGATCGGAAGCGGAGCCAATTTAAAATACCGGATCCATACCAGTTTAAATGTTCCGGCAATCATGGCGTCGATAAGATTAACTTTCACCCCCTCAATAACCACGTCGAAATAATTTTTGTCATGGCCAAGACTGGATCCTCTCGCCTTCACCCATTTCGCAAGCACGTGTTCAATCTCACTCCATTTCTGTTCCAGATACGCATCGTAAGCAGGGTCCGGCGCACCTTTCTTGAGGATCCCTGCGGGGATGTCGAGGATAAGAATTTGATCGGCTTCAGCCGCATTCGACGCCCGGGCCTGTTCAATTCGGACCTGATCAATCGCCTTCAAATCTGCGCGCAAATACGGCCAGCGCTCGTCCGCCACATCCACGCGAAAATGGATAAAGCCGGCTTCATCGGAACCGGTGTAAGCCCCCTGGCTCTTTAAATGGCTCATCAGATTCTTGAGATCGCCGGCGACAAAAGCATCGTGATCCGCGTCATAATGATCTTTCCAAAGTCCGGAATGGGACCAATTGTTTGTGTAAATAAATGGAATTTGATTCAGCAAACGCACCGGCCTGCGAACACCGGGTTCAGCAAGTTCAGCCGCTCGCCCCCAGCCAAGACGCACCGTGTCTTTGCCGATTTGCGTGCGGCGGATTTCTTTTTCATCGGCAAAACTTTTTTCGCGGCCGAGACTTGAGGGATTTTTTTCTTTTGATTCCTCTCCCAAACTCGAACCAGCGGCCGTGGCGCCCGTTTGCGCGGCGGCTGGCCCCTGAGACTGTGCTTTCGATGATTTACGAACGAATAAAAGAACTTCTATGGCATCTCCCCGGGCGTCTTGGGCTGTAACCACCTTTTGATCACCCACTTTCATGATGACGTCTTTGCCATTCGCCCACAGAAAAGCGTCTTGCACTTTTTGCGATATCAGTACATTCGCTACATCCTTAAGTTGAGCTCCTTCAAAATGAGTCTCTCCGGGAACCGCAGCGACAACCAGATTGCCTTTTTCCGTAACTCCAAAAATGGAATGCGGATGAACGCCTGCGGAAAAACGGATTGAAATCGTATTCACCGTTTTATCAATGAGATATTCACCCACCTGGAGAGTCGAAGGAGTTTTCTGCCCAGTCATATTCTTGTAACCCCATTCGGAAAAAACCTGATCTCTTAATTCATCCGAGACATCCAGCCGTTTCAATGGGTCCAAGCTTAAAGTGACCACCTCGCCGCGCACAGCCCTTCCGAGCTTTTTCTTATCCTTGTAAAGTTCTCCGGATCCATCCGAAAATCCTAAACAGAGTTGCCCGCCGCTAAATTTTTCTAATCCAAATTCAAATACCGGTAGGCGAAGCAAATGCCGCAAATCATCAAATTGGTCAGCAACAGCATCAAGATTGAACTTCCCGTTTTTTATAATTCTTTGCCCATAAATGGCCGACTTGATTTCTTGGGATTGATCCTTCTCCTCCGCATCGAACACATCGAAAATTCCGGCTTGACCTTTTGAATCCTTAAACTTAAGTGTCATGATTGAGACGGTTCCGTCTATTTTTGTTACCAGCATATCGTAGGGTTTTTCATCATAACGCTCGCGCGCATGCCGATAGACCTTGCGGTCCTTGCCTTCACTCACACCGACAAACCAGTCATTGTAACCAAGATTGCCGTTAGGAAGAGCAGCCAAAACTTCCTTATCCGGATTGGCGGCCTCGTAATCCTTAATCAGTTTGTCCATCGGCTTTCTTAATTTTTTTGGCCCGGGATCAGAAAATGGAACCTGCCCCCCATCTAGCACCAAAAAGTTCCCAACTCGATCAAAAAATAAACGGCCTTTGCCCGATGTATCAAACGCGGCTTGATGCATCACAGGGATCACTTCCACATGTTCTGGTAATGAATGAACAACAAGCTCTCGGAGGACAATGGGGCGCACGTTCAGGCCCAAACTCGCGGCTTGGGTGGCGGGAGTTTTTAGAACATCCTCTGCTTCGAGTTTTAAGATTTTTTTGAAAGGCTGAGCATCCTCGCTTCCGAGTGATCCGGCAACGGCTAGCGCGGTTTGATGATACGCAGCATTTGATGGCGCTTGCGGTTTCAGCGTCATCCGCGCGCGATAATCTAGTTTTCGATTCAAGTCGTGAATTGCGGGGCTAATCACGGCGAATCCGATTTTCTTTTCTTTGAGGGCGGCGGCGAATTGATCAGTGTGGAATCCGCCCGTGAGCACGGCAACTTTTCCGATCTTTTCAGCGGCAAGCCGCTCCAGGAATCGACGCGAGAGAATTTCATCGCGCTGTTCGACGAGCGCGTAATTTTCTTTCGCGGTTTTCAGCAATACTTGCAGGCGCTTGTCATGCCATCGGCTGAAATCCGTGTCACGGACCTGCTCCCACTCCTCGCGGGTCAGCTCAAGCCGGATCATTTTTTTGGCCAATTGCCAATCCTGCTCTTGCCCCAAAAATTCCCGCGTGTCCCGGCAAAGCGGCATGGCATCCCAAACTGATTTTTCGAAACGCTTAATTTCATCAAACAATTCGCGAGCGGACAGCTCGTCCTGAAGCACGTAAAAACTGATCCAATCCGTTAAAGCAGTGGGTAGTTGGGAGTAGGTTGTGGATAAGGAATCAAACCAGCGCTCGAAATACCAGCGCAGACGGCCTTTTACCCGCGCGTGCTGGGTGGGATCCCAAATAAAATTGACGGATGATTTTGCTGACTTTTTTTTGACGGCTTCTAATTCTGTTTGAACCGCAGAATCATTTTTCGAAAGACGCGCTTCCAATTCCTGCAATTTCAGAACACGTGCCAGCTGCGGCCACTCGTGCTGGCTTAATTTTTGGCCCCGAATCAATCGTTTTGCGTACTGTGACAGATCCAGCTGTTTATTTTCAAAAGAGCGCTTCAGATCACGAAGCTTTTTCGCCTCACCGGTCAGCAAACGACCCGAGCGCTCACTGAACACATGTTCAATCTGAGTCAGCACGTCGCGGCTTTTATCCTCATCGGAGAAAATTCTCTGGATTTTATGAATGTTGTCGAAATAGACTTTTTCATCCTCGATACCGAAAAAACGAACGCCGGATTTTGACTCGAGCGCGGCGCGCTCCAGCCCGCCGATTTGGCCTTTCGCAAACAGGGCATCCCAAACTTTTGCGTCGGATTTCGCCTCGCGGGTAAAATCGTAAAATGAGCGGTCCAGTTCCAGGCTTCCTCCCTCGAAGCAGACAAGTGAAACCTTTTCTTTTTCGATTAAGTTTTTGAGAATGCGGCGGATATTTTCCTGAGCGTCCAGGTTGTCGTGAGCGTCCTGAATCAGATAGACAAACGGTGTTTTTGCGACCGTTCGGACGGATGGAAAAACTTGCTCCACCCTTCCCAGCTCGGGGGCAAGTTCAATCGGTGGCAGAGATAAAAACGGCGGCACTGGAATCGGCGTAACGATCGCGGGAGTGACCGGTCCGGGAAATGAAAATGGAGCCGCCTGGGCCAGAGACGAAAAAGAAAAGATGATGACCGTCACCCAGGAAATAAGGCGTACTGACAGCTTGAATCTCTTAGTCATTAACTCGAAAGTAACCTTTCCAAAACCTCTGAATTGAAGGACAAAAAAAATTTCTCCATCCCCCTAAGATGCCCCCAATGAGGGACATCCGCTGCCAAGCAAATATGGGAAAATCTAACACATAATCAGGAATTATCAAATTGCAGATTATGAAAAGCTGCAACCTATTGATTTGCTTAGAGTTAACCCTTTAATTCCTTCGGAATTCTCTCAATTTTAGCGGCAAGGATATAATCATTCTCGGAAAGCCCGCCGATAGCGTGAGTGGAGAGTTCAATGCGGAATTTACGATAATCGGTCAAGTGAAGATCAGGATGATGATCCTCGGCCTCAGCCGTCTCGGCAAGCTGCCAGCCGCTTAACGATTTCAAATAGTCTTTTGCACGGGAAACCTGAATCGGAGCTGCGCCCCCTTCGCAAGGTTTGCAGCGCTTTTTCAAAAAATCATCTACCATGCGACTTTCACGCCGCCTTCAACTGCTTTTTCATGTTCAGTCACCCGGGCTCGCAAGAATAAATCAGAGCGGTCGCCAAAAATTTTCTCGAATACGGTAAGCTGGATTCCCAGCCCTTCTTTTTGTGAAGAAAGAAGTTCCAGATTTATCATTCCTTTTGTGCCGGCGGCGCATTCGGCAAGCAGTTTAATTTCTTCAATCCGGCCTCTTTCATAGGCAATTTCAAATCCCAGTTCCAGTGGACCCCGCGCTTTTAAACGACCTGATAGGGTGATTTTCTGAAATATGGTTTCCGAAGTTCCTGAAATCCGAATGCTGACCCGGAAGTCAAGATCGAACAAATTCCCCTTCGAAATTTTGTATCCGGAAAAATCCGCCTGAAACTGGAAACTGGAATTGCTCGCGCCTTCGACCAGAAAAGTTGGCCTACCGGGATACGGATCACGAGCGACTGATATTTGAAGGTCACTGGAATGTGGGCCGCAATCATGAAATTATTTACCGGTACAATTCTGAAGAGCTGAAGCTAAGCCGATTCGAATCATCGGAATGCCAATGCCCTTCAAATTGAAACAGACGTATTAGTTGCGATCCGTCCGGATCATGCATCGTAACCGAAAAAACAAGTTTATAGGCATTGGCGGAAACAAAAGTTGTTTTGAAAACAATTTCTTCAGCGGAATCTTTCAGGCGGAAACGAAGCATGTGATCGGGACCCAAAAACCAAGCTCCCGAAATCACGTCAGGATACGACCCTGCGGAACGCGTAAAAATAAGTTGATTGCGGCTATTGACGGAATACATGGCTGAAATTGTACTCTAAAAATATGGTATCTGATACTTTTTGTTCAGAAGGTATCAGATATCTAGTTTTCCTTATTTTTCAAGCACGCATTGACTGCGTTTTCCAGCTTTTCAATATTAAAAGGCTTGCGAAGCAAACGAAAAGGTTGCTGAGTTAATATACTTTCCACAACACTGTCCAACTCGGTCATTCCCGTCATCATAAGGATGCTAATTTCCGGTTGCAACGAAAGCGCCCGCTCGCAGCACGAAAAGCCGTCCATGCCAGGCATCGAAATATCTGAAATCAACAAATGATACTTCTCTGCCTTCAGGCATCTGACAAATTGCTGGGTGCTGAAAGCAGTGGTCACCTCATGCCCCAGACGCTCCAGAACATCCTGACATAACTCCGCTGTCGGCGCTTCATCATCCACAACGAGAATTTTTGCCATACACTCACCCCTTAGTAACCCTAAGCGCAGCTCATTAATTTCGGATTAGGCCTGGATCAAGATTTGTTAATAGAAAGCAAAGGCTGCCAGATTTTACCCCGATACTCTTCCACCATGCGCTGGGTATTGAAATAGGCGGATTGGACAATGCACTCAATCATTTTATCAATCCACGGAGACTGAACATCAAGAGCCCCCTTTTGGTTGGTACGGCAATAAAGCTGAGCGGCCTGTTCCAGCACCTCGTACAAATTGCTGGAATCTTCTTTCAACCGGAGATCCCACTCATTGCCAATTTGGCCCCCTTCATGCCGGTACCCGAAAAACCAGCCCAGAGGACGCTCGCTGGCTTCAACTACCCAGCCATCTACCGTTGTCATCTGAAGCACACCGTTCAAAATTGCCTTCATACCGCTTGTGCCCGAAGCCTCGAAAGGCGGCAGAGGATTGTTAAGCCAAATATCCACACTGGAGGTAAGAAGCTTGCCGAAAAATGTGTCGTAGTTTTCAAGCATCATGACGCGAATCAATTCACGGTCTTTGTCGAGAGAATCAATTGCTGAAAGAATTTCGTTAATCTGTGTCTCAGCTAAATTATCTTTCGGATGCGCCTTCCCCGCCAGAATAATCTGAAGCCCGCCATGACGGCGAGCGATGTCGACCAGACGATGAACATCCTGCAAAATCAGGCTCGGACGTTTGTAAGCCGCAATACGGCGGGCCCACGAAACCGTAAGCACGTCCTCTTTCATTTGCCAGGTCCGCAGCAAAAAACACAGATGATGTTTGTTTTCCTGATGCGCCAGCCACAAGTCCCGCCGGAAATCGTGATTGTTTTTCAGCTTCTCCACATTTTTCAAACTTGACGGATCGTTTTCCCACGGACCAATCTCGGATTCATATTTTTTGAACAAATTCGAAAATGAACGGGAAAGCCAGGTGTAGGTGTGAACGCCATTCGTGATCGATTGAATGCGGGGCGCATAAGATGGAAACTGATGACGCATCACCTGCCCGTGCTTCGCCGCTACGGCATTGACTTTCACGCAGGTATTTAATGCGAATAAAGTTAAATTGACAAGCCCGTGATTGTCAAAATCTGTACCGAATTTTTCCAGCAATCGGAAATCTTCCGGGTTCAAAATGGAACTCACCGTCTTTTTGGTAAAACGGTCATGACCGGCGGAAACAGGCGTGTGGCAGGTGTAAGCAAAATGTTCTTTCAAATCATTGATCTGAGCCTCCGAAAACCCGCGGGCCCTTTCCACAAATGCCAACGCAGCATGTCCTTCATTTAAGTGATAAACGTCCGAGGAATAGCCCAATTCGGCCAAGGCCCGGATTCCGCCCATGCCCAGAATCAACCGCTGATAAAGCTTCCACACCTCATCGTCACTGCGGTAAAGCTGACCTGTCAATTTGCGCGCAAATTCGGAATTTCCGGGAAGATTCGTGTCAAGAAGCACAAGAGGCACCACCGATTTCTGATCGTAACTGTACGCGTAATATTTCCAAAGCCGCACATGAATCGTTTCATTCTTGAGCGGAATGATAATGCGGTTTTTTAACGGAATCAGTCCCGGATAAGTTTTGGGATCCCAATACATTTCCTGCGGACGCTGGCCGTCCTGAAACCAGAAGTTCTGTTTGAAATAGCCGGAATTCCACAGAATACCGATACCGACGAAAGACAGGCCCAGATCGGCCGCGCTTTTCAGCGTATCACCCGCCAGCACGCCCAGGCCGCCGCTATAAATCGGAAGGTCCAGTCGCTTGTCGATCCGGAGAGCAAAATAATTATCCATCGCCCGCATATTCGAAAAAACGCCGTGCTGGGTGAATTTATTTTGAGACCGGAGCGGCTCGATGGTGTGAAACGAGTGATAGATGCTGGGCGCAAGACCGTATTCCATCGAAAAATAGGCGATGGATTTGTCCGTTTTCGAGATAAGCCGCTTTTCGGCATCCAGAATGCTCGCCAGAGGATATCCGAAATAATTTTCATCGGTAATATCCTTGGCGTAACGCGCTTCGAAATCCTCGATTTCGACGAGAGATAGATATTCTTGCAGAGGATTCATAAGTTTTCGATTATACAGATTTTGTCACTTTACGACAGATTGATTTTCCTCGGACTTCTTCTTGTCCGGCTCCGTTTGCGCTTGTACCGGAGCGGGTACCGGAGTAGTGACTTTTGCACTTTCCTCTGATTTTCTCTTGGCGGTGGCATATGCCTCCGTGCCACTCCAAATATGATTGGCCATCAGAGGGCCGATGCCCACCCACACGATCGGGCCACCAACTAACGTAGCTGTTAGAACAAGCGCTGTTATCCCGCAGGCTTCAACCGCACCCATGATGAATGATTTGGGTTTGGTGCCTTCTTTATTCTCAATTTGTCCGACCGGAGGAAGCACCAAAGAGGAAGCTCCGGCGATGACAGGATTGGGCTCGGCCACTTTATCCTCAGCGTAACTCACCGGAATGTTGAGTACCGCAGTCAGAATTAGCACAGATAACACGGAAATTAATTTTTTATTCACGCTGTCCTCCTTATTTTTTCAAGAGCCGGTTTGATTGTCTCCAAAAATTTCTCGGCCGGTTGAAATCCAACGATGCGGGATTCGGCCACTTCTTCACCTTTCGAATCAAAGAAAATCATCGTCGGTACGCCGACCACGTGATACTTGTCTGTGGTCTCGTGCGAGGCCGCACCGCCAAAGTCTGTCACGTCAACGCGCATTTTTTTGAACGACTCGAGAGCTTTCACTACTTCAGATTTTGAAAACGTTCTCTCGTCCATTTCGTGACACGGAATGCACCAGTCCGCATAAAAATCCAGAATTACAGGTTGGCCGGACGAAAAATAAGACTGAAACTTAGCCACATCGTAAGGTTCCCAGACAATTCCGGAGATTTTCGAAGGCGCAATGATGGCGAACCAAATTCCCGATCCAACGGCCGCGAGGCCTATTAGCCATTTTATTTTTCGAAAGACCGGCTTTTCATTCCCCGCTTTTTCGATAAATCCTAAATACGCTCCGCCCAAAATCAGCGTTACCGGCACCACCCAACGAAGTCCAGATGGCCAAAATGCCAGGGCGAAAAAGTACGCGGCGGCGCCTAACAGAATCACGCCAAACACGCGTTCCATCCAAATCAGCCACGCGCCCGAACGTGGAAGTTTTTTCAATAATCCTGAAAACACACCGAGCAGCCAGTACGGAGTTCCCAGTCCGAGCGAGAGCACAAAAAACGCGAGAAATCCGTAAACGGCGCTACCGCGCGCCGCGACAATGGCCAGAAGCGCCACAACCGGCGGGCCGATGCAAGGTGCTGCGAAAATGCCGACGACCAATCCGGCGGCGTACATCCCAATTAATCCGGTTCCGCGCTTGGCGCTCAATCGAGTCAAAATGCTTGAGGGCAACTGAAGCTGATACAGGCCGAACATGCCAAGCGCGAGAAGAACCATCAATGCACCGATTCCGCCTAAAACAAATTTATTCGAAAGCCACGAGCCGAACAATCCGCCGGTTAGTGACGCAAACGCGCCCAACACGCTGTACGTTGTCGCCATGCCGAGCACGTAAACGGTCGCTCTCAAAACATTATTTTTTGGCAGCTCGCCATCCGCGCTCCTGCCCGCTCCAAACAACGAGACGGTGACGGAAAGCATAGGATAGACGCAGGGCGTGAGATTTAGCGCAAGACCGGCAAGATAAAATCCGACAAAGGCTAGAAGTTCGTTGAACATTTTTTTGTGTGGCCCGTGGACAGTGAACCGTGAACCGCTTTTATTTCACGGTCCCCGGTTCACGGTTCACCGTTCCCGGTTAATAAGGATCAACAATATCTTTTTCCATCCAGGCAAAATCACCGGCCAAAATTTCCTGCGCGATGTGATAAGCCAATGGATCGTTTTTGCTGAACAGATTGTCAAATTCGTGCTTCACACTGATCCGCGTTTGACGGCAGAAAAGATCCGCAAGTTCTTTGGCTTTTTTGCCTTCCCCATTCGGATCCTTTTTAAGAAGCAACTCGGCCTGGGCGCAGGATGCCGCCATCGCAAAAAGATTCTGGCCGATATCGACAAGACGGAACAAAATTGCTTGTTTTTTCTCAAGTCCTTGCTGATATTTCATCATCGCGTGAAACATGTTTCGCGCAAGCCGGTGGCAGTTTTTGTCTACGAACCGGACATGACGTTTCAGCGCCAGATCCATTTTCCCCAAATTTTTTGGTAGATAAATCCACTGACTGGGATACCACCACGCATAAAAAAACATCGCCTCGAAAGCCGCCCCGATTTTCTGAATCAAACTTCGTTTCCGGCTGAGGATATTATTAATCCTCCGCACATGCATATCCATCGCCTCACGGGCAATAAACAGATGCATAATTTCGGAAGTCCCCTCAATAATCGTGTTGATACGTGCGTCACGGTAAATGCGCTCGACGGGAAGACCTTTATCTCCCCGGCCTTTCAGTGACAGCGAACTTTCGTAGCCGCGGCCTCCGCGGATTTGAACCGTATCGTTGGCGATCACCAGACTGATTTCCGTTGTAAACAATTTCGCCATCGCCGCCTCAAGACGGATATCCATCATATGCCGGTCCGCGAAATTCGATGTCAGCCAGGTCACACTTTCCATCGCGAATAAATTCGAGGCCATTGCCGACAGTTTTGCCGCAATCGCTTCGTGCTTGCCGACCGGGCTGCCCCATTGATTGCGCTCGAGCGCGAAATTGCGAGAAATTTTCAGACACACCCGTCCCACGGCCGAGGCCGCTGCAGGAACCGTCAGACGGCCCGTATTAAGAGTAATCAGCGCAAGCTTCAAACCTTGTCCCAGTCCCCACAGAATATTTTCTTTCGGCACTTTCATGTTTTTGAACCGCAGGAGACCGTTTTGAATTCCGTGAAGCCCCATGAACGAGCAGCGATGCGCTACTTCAAACCCCGGCATATTTTTTTCAACGATAAACGCGGTAATTTGTTTTTTCTCGCGACCGTCCACAAACTTGGAGGGAGTCTGAGCCATCACAATCAAAATGTCAGCCACGTTCCCGTTCGTGCACCAAAGTTTTTCACCATTGATAATGTAATAATTGCCATCCTCGGTCGGAACCGCCGTCGTACACATTTTCGCGGGATCAGATCCTACATTTGGTTCCGTCAGCGCAAACGCCGAGACCGCGCCTTTCGCAAATTGGGGAAGGTATTTTTTCTTTTGTTCGTCGGTTCCAAAAAGAAGAAGCGGCTGAGGGACACCGATGCTTTGATGCGCGGACAGGAAAACGGCCGTCGATGCGCACACGCTAGCTACAAGTCCGATCGCGCGGTTGTAGTTGACTTTGGAAAGCTCCAGTCCGCCGTATTCTTTCGGGATTTTCATCCCAAAACAGCCGAGGTCGGCCAGTCCCTTCACGACGTTTTGAGGAATCTCATAATTTTTGTCGACTTGGTCTGCATCTAAATTTTCACGCAAGAATTTTTCCAATTTTGCCAGAAATTCGTCACCGACTTTTTTGTCTTCGGGATCTTGCTCTGGGAAAGGATGAATGAGATCCCACCTGAGTTTCCCACTGAACAGTTCGCTGACGAAACTCGGATATTTCCACTCTAGCTCACGCGATTCTTCGGCAAGTTCCATTGATTTGGCTTTTTCCTCGCCCAGTTTCTTGCGGTCAATGATATCCATAGAGGCTCCTATTTTTATAATGGGGAAACATACCTTTTATCGACAAAAATGAGGGGAAGTATAAGGTTCCTGGAACCTTTGTGCCACCTTCAGCCCTTCATGCCGGGCTTTTTGACGGGCTTGATGAAGCTGGACTCGATTTTTTCGTCGATGGTGGGTTCTTGAAGCGGCAGGTCCACGACGTTGGGGGAATGGTTCGAAATCGGCCGGGTCAGGCTGGTGTTCATTTCTTTCAACGTCGCTCCAAAATGAGGGGCGCATCGGAAACTCGCGTGATTGTCGAAAGGATGCGTCAAACCAACGGGTTTAACGAAAATCCAATCGAGCCGGTAGGCTCCTGAAATATTGTATAGCGATTGATAGGTATCAAACGTCGTCTTAAATCCGGCGCCCATGCGCTCGTTGGAATTCGCCAGCGGATTAATTTTTCCGTCAAAAGATCGGGCCGGCGTTCCTCTAAAATCAAACGCTCCCCCATCCGCAAAACGGAAGAATTCCAGTTCATCGAATAACCCTTTCGCCCGGTTCGGCGCCAGGATGGGGATATTTCCCGAAGTCGGATTATGAAAATTTTTTCCCAAATTAATTGAACGCGAGGCCGCGTTCACAACAACACCGGCGGGCACAAAAACGGAAATAACCGGCGTAGCCAGCACGTTCGGATCCGTCGCCGCGCGGCGCATATCGCTTCCAAAAGTAAATTGAGTCAAGTTTCCGGACGCGGAATTGAAATTTCCGGCAAGCACCACCGGATGTTTGATGTCGCGAATCGTAGTTAAAATTTCCCGCAATTGAATTTCCCGATCTTGCGGCTCGCAATCCGATTCCAGATTAATGTTGATGACGGTAAGCGTCTCGTCGGGCAATTCCGGAACATTCAAATCGACGCGCATAAAAATCCGCCGCGCCGTTTGTGAGCCGGAGACCTGATAAACGAGAGGAAATACTTTAACGTCTTTGATGGGATATCGCGAAAACACCGCGGAACCGGAAAGCCCTAACGCTTTTTCGGGGTTTACCTCAACCTGCTCCGGCGCAAACGCGTAATTCATGCCAAGCGTTTTGGCGATTTCCTTCACCGAATTCCGGTATCGGGATCGCCGCATCCCAATATCTGTTTGCTGAAGCACCAACACGTCCGAGCCCGCAAGAATAGAGCGCTGTGTGATCGCGTTCTGATAAGCTTCGGAACCTACGGGGGCCCGCTCAGGATCAATCAAGGCCGCATACTTTATCGAACTGGTAATCGCTGTAATCAAACTATCCAACTCGGTAGCATCTTCGATATTCCAGCTCGCCAGGCGAATCATCGGACCCAATTCGGGATGAACTAAACGGCGCGGCATTTTACCCGCTTGATAAGCTTCGTTACTGACTAACGGTGATAGAAATCGCGTACTGTCCGCGTTCTGGGAATAAGAAATGGACGGAAAGGCGAAACACAAAATGAGAGTGGAAATGAAAATTTGGCGCGGCATGGGGACATTATCGGAATTTTTTGGAAGAATCTAAAATTTCTTTACAATTATTTTCGCGATTTTCGGATTTCCGAAAATAGTATCGGGGCCTTTAAAGTCGGACTTGCCTGAAAAATTCACCAGCACGCGGCCGGTCGTTTCCGCGAAAACCGCAAATGGAGCCAAATCCCATTCTTTCACCCCGAGATCCATCATCACGTCGGCATAGCCGCGAAGCACCCAGAGATAGGCGTAGCAATCACCATAGGCTCTCTCGAGATAACATTGTTGAAGCAAACCCTCGAACGCCTTTTTATATTTAGAACGGAAGAAAAAACTCGCGCCGCCGTGAAAAAGAACGGCTTCGCTCAAATTGCTGACGGGTCGCGGTTTTAAAAAATTCTTTTTCACCTTCCCCGCGCGCTCGTAAGCCGCCCCGCCACGCACCGCTCCCATAAAGGTTCCAATCGCGGGAAGATCGCACGCTCCGACAACAGGCTTGCCGTTTTCCACACGCGCAACCAAAATGCCCCATGACGGCAATCCGCGGGTAAACGCACGCGTCCCATCAATCGGATCAATCACCCAATACGAACCTGCCTCCTTGCGGGTGCGGCCAAATTCCTCCCCCAGAATTCCGTCTTTCGGAAATGCCCTCGTAATTTCGCGGCTCAGGAATTCTTCGATTTTACGATCCGCCATCGTGACCGGTGAACGGTCGGGCTTACGTTCCACTTTGAGCGGAGTTGAAAAATACCGCAGAGCGATTTTGCGGCATTCGAGCAGTTTGGCTTCAGTCCAATTTAAAATTCCCGAATCGATTCAATCGTTTCTCGTCCAAAAATCCGGGATCATAATTAATGCCATAGTTTTTCGCGCGATAACCGGAATCATTCAGCCCCGCCACAACACAAAGCACTTGTCCGGCAAACGCCTCGTGAATATCGATATAGTCCAAATCCGACCATTTCATTTGGTGCCGCTCCAAAACTCGCAGCACGGCTTTTCCCGGTCCCATCAGCAATCCGGAATCCGGGTCCACGCCCACGTATTCGAAATCGATCAAATGCGCGTCCGGCTTAATTGCCCCTTCGATAGCCGGCGAAATCACGTAAAGCCCCGCGGCCCCATCGGTGTAGGGCGACGCGTTACCGGCGGTAATCGTTCCCTCTTTTTTATCGAAAGCCACGGCGAGCTTTGCCATCGCCTCAAGTGAGGCGTTGTCACGAATTAAATTGTCTTTATCGACGCCCTTGACGGAAATAATTTGATCATGAACCAGCGATCTGGCTTTCGACGCGTTTTGATGACTGGCCAGAGCAAATACATCCTGACTTTCACGCGGAATTTTGAATTCGCGGATCATCAACTCGCAATGTTCCCCCATCGTCAGCCCCGTGGAATATTCCCGCGCGGCGGGCGGAACCGGAAACATTTTCGAAAAAGGAATTTTCAGCGTGCGGCCGAGTTTTTGAAGGAACGTACCTTTGTCTGCGAGCGACTTAAAATATTTAGAGGCCGCATCGGTCAGCACCGGACGGACATTCGAAAAAAAACGATTGATAAAAAGTGGCCGCGTTCGTCGTCGCCTGAAGCGAGGTGGCGCACGCGCGCGACACGCTGTAAGCCTCCACGCGATTATCCAGGCGCGAGGCCAGGACCACCTCGCGCGCGATGGAATAAATATTGGGATCGGGAACCACCATCCCCCAAATCACGTGCTGAATCGCTTCGACGGGAAAATCCAGTTTCTCCAACATTCCGTTGACCAACCGTGTAGAAAGGTCAACCGCGTTCAGCGAAGCAAACAACGTGTCTTTTTTTACAAACGGGGTCCGGTAACCGCATTTCAGTCCGATGGCTTGTTGCATTTTGTTCCTCTCATGCATCCCGTGCTTGTCCGGAATGACAAATGATTGTAGAATATTGATTCTTAATCCAAAAGGAATATGATGAAACGAAAGAGCATTCTTCTTGCCCTGATCATTTTTGCCTCAACCAGTGTGATTAACACTGTTTCGGCTATTGATACCGACCAGTTGAGCGATTCCGATATCAGCCTCGTACAAAATATGCTGATCAAGCTAAAACCCTACATCGACGAGCGAAAAAATGAAGGTGATGCCAATATGCTCACATTCAAAGAGCTTTACTCGCGATTGGATGCCCACGAGCAGACATTCATGGATGCCATTCGAAACCTGAAACAAAAAAAAAAAAAAAACTCCGAAGTCGCCAAAGCAGATTTTGTCGCCATCGAAAATCAGGCGCTTCAAGTCACCGATCCGTCAAATCCCAACAATCGCTTTACTTCAATCATTGAACGCCAATATCTGCCCAAAAATAATCAGGAGGCTGACGAAACAATGATGACGGCGATGGAAAAAGACTTGGGTAAACGGCTTTTGATCGAATCGGGCTACCGCTCGCCGGCTTATCAGTTGTATCTGTTTGTGTTTTATTTATCGAATCACAGCTATTCGATCAAAGAAACAAACCGCTGGGTGGCGCTCCCCGGAACGAGCGAACACGGCGCTCCAGAGCGGCAGGCCCTTGATTTCATCACGCTAGAAGGCATAAGCGGAGAACATAATCCGGAAGAATTCGACCAGCTCCCGGAGTTTAAATGGCTCGCGGAACATGCGGACCAATTTGGTTTTGTGTTGTCTTATCCCAAAAACAACAATTCAAATTCGGGCTACGAACCATGGCATTGGCGATACCAACCGCCCCAGACACAACCAGTAAAATAACCCCGGCTCAAACCGAGACCGCTCACCATCCCCATCTCAAGCGGGATATGAAGCTATTTGACGCCACCGCTTTGGTCATCGGATGCATTATCGGCGCTGGAATTTTGCGCGTCGCCTCCCCTGTCGCCGCCGCGCTGCAATCTCCGGCGCTCGTTCTCCCCGCCTGGATTATCGGTGGACTCATCTCGCTTTGCGGCGCACTTTGCTACGCGGAATTGGGTGCGGCGTTTCCGAAATCGGGCGGAGATTATGTGTACCTGACTCACGCCTACGGACGCCTCACCGGATTTCTTTTTGGCTGGACCAAACTATTTATCGAACGCACCGGAACGATCGCGATTTTGGGATTCGTGTTCGCGGAATATCTGGGGTTTTTTACGCATTATGGAAGCGTCGGTTCCAAAATCGCGGCCAGCGCGGCGATTCTGGCGTTAACCGGAGCCAACATTGCCGGCATTCATACGGCCAAGGGCGTGCAGAATTTTTTCTCAACGCTAAAAGTTTTGGCCCTTGTCGGCATTATTGCTGTGGGAATTTTGTTCTGGAATCATGTTCCTGCCAGCCAAAACTTATCCCATTTCTTCCCGGCCACATTTAATGGCTCAACGCTGATGTCGATCGGCATGGCGCTTGTCTTCATTCTATGGACGTATGGCGGCTGGACGGAATCGGCTTACGTCGCCGAGGAAATCAAAAATCCCGCGCGCGATTTGCCGGGGTCGATTATTTTGGGGCTCGCCCTCACCACCGCGCTTTATCTCA
>JACROU010000055.1 GCA_016214265.1 Candidatus Omnitrophota bacterium | reverse complement strand
TTTGCGCGGCGGGCGGAGGAGGCGGCACCGGCGCTCCGCTTCCGAGCGATTTCAATTCCTTTACGAGCGCGGCCAGCGACTCCACGGACTCGCGGCTGGCCAGCTCCAGCAGCGACACCTCGGCCAGAATGCGGGGATTGTTCGAACGGCGGATTCTCCAATTCAGTTCCTGGAGCGCTTCGAGGATCATGAATAAGTCTTCGCGCGAAAATGCGGATTTATTTTTTTGAACGAGCGCAAGCCCCTCTTCACTCATCTCGATAAATTTCCCGGGCTTCTCCAAGACCTGCGACATCAGAAGCGCGCGGAACGTTTCCAGAAGTCCCGTCACCAAATGCGCCAGATCCTGACCGCGCCCGATCAGTTCATCCAGGAGTTCCAGCACGCGCTTCGAGTCGCGGGCGGAAATCGCCTCGACGAACGCAAAGAGCGCGGACTGCGACGACAGACCAAGCGCTTCCTCGACTTCTTCGCGCTTCAAATTTTTGCCGCAAAAACTGACCATTTGCTCCAGCAAACTTTCGCCGTCGCGAAGCGAGCCTTCGGACTGCTTGGCAATCAGGAACAGCGATTCCTTGTCGACTTTGATTCCCTCTTCTTTCGCCACGGCCTCGAGTGTTTTCACAATTTCAGCGCTCGGAATGCGGCGAAACACAAAACGCTGGCAGCGCGACAGAATGGTGAGCGGAACCTTGTGCACTTCGGTGGTGGCAAACACGAATTTCACATGCTCGGGCGGCTCCTCCAGCGTTTTGAGGAGCGCATTGAACGCTTCGCCGGTCAGCATGTGCACTTCGTCGATGATGTAGATTTTGTATTTACCGGTCATCGGCTTGAACTTCACGCCTTCACGGAGATTCCTGATTTCATCGATACCGCGATTCGACGCGCCGTCAATTTCCATCACATCGAGTCCGGATCCACGCGTGATCTCGACACAGCTCGGGCATTTCTGGCACGGGTCATCGCCCGGCTTGGCTTTTTCGCAATTGAGCATTTTGGCGAGAATGCGGGCCGACGAAGTTTTTCCGACACCGCGCGTTCCGGAGAAAAGAAAACTTTGCGCGACGCGGCCCTGTTTGAGCGCATTACGCAGGGTTGTAGCCACGTGTTCCTGGCCGACCAAATCGGTGAGTGTTTGAGGACGGTACTTCCGGGCAAATACGACGTAAGACAATGCGGTTCTCCTTGAAGTTACGCTAACTTACTATTTTTTCAGCACATTTCCAAGTTTCTTCTCGCCGGTGGAAATCCGGCCTTCGATTTTCGCTTTTTCGCTCTCCAGCTGATTCAGCGCTTTATCCGCGTTTTCCATCTGCTTTTGGGCTTCCATCAACTGGGCCAGCAAATCTTCTTCCGGATTTTTTTCTTCCTTAACTTTTTCTTCTTTCGGTTTTTCTTCGGTCACAACCGGTTTTTCTTCTTTCTTTCCGGGCTGGGCCTTCGCCCTTTCTTCCCGAAGGGTCTTGAGCTGATTTTCAAGGTCATCCGTGCGGCGTTTATAGAGATTTTTTTTATCTTCCGCGCCCAGTTTCTGGCGGTTCAGAATATCCGCCTCGATACGCGCGGTTTCGATTTCGGTTTTGACCTCTTTGAATTCGTTAAGTTTTTCCGGCGTGATTCGCGAAATTTCCGGGCTGTCTGGCACTTCCACCTTGAGCGCGTGCCCCTGAGCCGCTTCATTGGCCTGCTCGATCAAAAACTCGGCCTCCTGCCCGCTGGAAGCTTGTGCCGCTTTTTGATAAAGCCAGAACGCGCGGCGCATATTTTCAGGCTGGGAATCTGAGGCTTCAGAAATTTTTCCGGGTTTGATAATTTGTGTTTGAGGCGCGTTTCCTATTTCATCTCCTTTTAACTCCAGCTTAGATTTAATTCCGCGCCCAGTCAAAAACACCGTTGAACCACCCGCCGTTTTCAAATCTGTTTCCGTACCTGAAGGAGACGCGCCTTTGAGCATCGTGGATAATTCCGTTTTCTTCTGCTCCCATTCCAGTTTCTTCGCCTCATTTTCCGCGCGCTCTTCGGCTTCGCGTTTCAGCCGCTCTTTGCGTTTTTGCTCGGCGATTTGCCGCTGGCGCTCCTGTTCGGCCAGAAGCATTTGCTCATATTCCCACTGATCCTGCTTGGTCCAGCGCGTTCCCCCTCCGGAACTCGCGCCGTATCCGCTTCCGCCGGATGAGCGGGCGGAACAACTAGCTTCGTGGTTGGCGCGCAGCGCGGCCACGCGCGATTCATCGCCCGGAGCCGCATCCCCGTATTCTTGTCCGCAATAAGGACAACTATCGGCCCAAGCCAGCTGGACTGCCAGCACAAGCGCGAGGCAAACTAGAAAAAACGGAAGTAATCGTTTAAGTTTCATGAATTAATTTCCGGTGTACGGCTTAATCCGGTCAATGTCCTGTTGAACTTCTCCCGATTTGGTGTGACCGCTTGAAATCGCTTTCTGATAATACTCAATAGCGATTTTGTAATTTGATTTTTTTTCGTAATAGCATCCCAAATTCCGGTACACCGACGCAATCAGAGGGCCAAAATCCCCCTGGCCGGAATAATAAGGATTCAGGCGCAGGCCTTCTTCCAGAGCGCCGATGGCGGCATCAACATTTTCTTCGCCTTTTTCATAAGAATACGCCAGACTAAAATAGGTCCCCAAATCTTTGTCGCCCAATCGAATCCCCTCTTTTAGTTCGGGAAGCGCGTCCTTGAATTGATCCTTCGATTCAAAAACCCGTCCCAAATTAGAATGGGCCAGATAATAGTCCGGCAATAAAGTAATGGCCTCTTTCAAAAGCGGGATAGCCTGATCGCCCTGCTGGGCATTTTGCAAATCGGCCGCCCGCTGAACCAAATCGTAAGCCTTGTTTTTGTTCTGCTCTTTATACTCGAGCTGATAAATTTTTTCTTTGATCTGGGCGCTGTCTTGGGCCTTTGGATTGGCCTGAAGATACAATTTAAAATTTTCCATCGCGCTGGTGAAGAGAAGCTGTTTTTCCTGAACCAGCGCCAGGTTGAAATAAGCGTCGGGCCACCAGGGCGCTAAATTCGACGCTGCCTGAAATTCATTCGCGGCTTTTTCCCATTGATCGACATTTTGCGCGTTGGCGAATTCCACTTTACCGCGGGCCATGGCTTTTTGAGCCTCTTCGGAAATAACCGGTTTCGGATCCATTTTGGCGACCAAATCAATCACTTTGCGGCGGGATTCCCAGTTATAGGGACTTCCTGAAATCTCACCCAAATACTGGGTTAATGCCCCGCGGGCATCCCCCGACTGAGCTGCGGATTCCGCCGTAACCCCCAACTGTCGGAGCGCCGTAGCGGCATATTGCCGGGCCGTTTCATTCGAATCGTTCAAAAGAGGCTTGATCGCATCGATAGCTTTTTTATCCCCGATGCTCCCGAGAGATGAGCAGGAAAACGCGCGCACCAGATAATCTTGATCTTTCAACGCGCGAATCAGCGGATCCACTGCCCGCGAGTCTTTGAATCCGGCCAGGCCCAGCGCGGCGCTGTCACGCACCGCGGAAACTGAATCATTTTGCAGAACGTTCAGAAGAAGGTTAAACGCCTTTTCATCTTTGCTGCCGCCCGAGGCGATTTTCCCGATGGCTTCAGCAGCCTGCTCGCGGACATAACTGTCCGTATCATTCAAGGTCTCCATCAAAGGGGCGGTGGCCTTCACCGCTTTGAATTCCCCGAGGGCGTACGCGGCTTTCGCGCGCACCATACGTTCCGAATCTTTTTTCATAACCTCGATAAGCGGATCCACCGCGCGCGGATCTTTCGGACCTTCGTAATTGTAAAGTTCTTCAACTGCGTATTCACGGCGGGATGTTTCTGAAGCATTCTTCATAATTCCAATCAGCGCATCCACGGCTTTTGAATCTTTGATTGTCCCCAATTTTTTAAAAGCGGGGTACCAGGTGTTGAAATCCTGGCTTTCCGTTTGTTTTACGAGATCTTTTACTTCATCCGCGAAAAGCAGAGAAACAGAAAGAAAAAATATCGTGCTTAAAACAAAAAGAGCAAAAGAAAATATCTTTTTCATATTCATCTCCTATTTACCTGAAAGTTCCCACCACGGTTTTTCAGTTTTCTTTTTATCCCCGGAAACCACGTCATCCCAAAATGGGCTCTGGTCTTTAAACGCTGTCAGTTTCACATCTCCTTTGTACGGCGTAACGGTGGTTTGACCATCTTCAGCCACGATCACGTCAAATTCACTTCCCGGGGCTGCCTCAATAACGCCTTTGGGAGTAACAATTCGCGGAGGAATTTTGGAATCATCAGAAGTCGGCCTGCTATGAATTTTTCCTGACATCAATCCCCAGCGGGTTTCCTCGGGATTGTCTTTGCTCAAGACTAATTGAGTTTCAGCGCCAACGGTAAGAACGTTATCGGGACAATAAAAACTAAGCAGTTCCAACTGAGAATCTTTTCCGGTATTCAACATATCGCCGGGCAAAATCCCATTTTCAGTCAGTGGAACATTTTTCCAATTCCCCGCTGCTGAAACCCCAACCTGTCCCTGCCACGTCACGAGGAGCGGAAAGGCCCCGCCCGAGTAAAACTGCTTTTTCATTCCCTGTTTCTCAACTGTTGCATCATTCAAATATTTTAGAGCGCGATCGGCGCCTATAATTTTCAAGTCGGCGTCCTGAATATTTTTTTCTGCTTTTACCAGCACTTCTTCGCCATATTTCAGGGCGCCGGGAGCCAGGGCCAGCACCTGTTCTTTGTTTTTCAGCGAGGGGTCATCCGGATTCGCAGCGGCTCTATCCATAATCGCACGCGCGTTAGTGATCTGCGTTTCGGCCTTGGACTTGAGCTCGATGGCCTTTTCTCTGTCACGAACAGCGCGCTCTTTGACAATTAGAATTTTTTCTCGGGGAGACTCGGGAGTTTCTGAAAAAGCAATGGATGGAAAAAACAGGGCGATAACGAGAACGGCTGCAATCCAATTTTTCAACGGGTTTTCCTTGATTAATATTACCGTTATTCTGAAATTCAATGGCGGTCATCAGACACGAACGTCGAGTTCGGGCGAGCCGTCATTTTTCACCAAAAAAATGGCGGAGAGGGGGAGATTCGAACTCCCGACCCGGTTACCCGGATAACAGTTTTCGAGACTGCCGCATTCAACCGCTCTGCCACCTCTCCCGCGATGAGCCGTGGATTGTAGCAGAAAACGCGGCCGCCTTCAGCAGTCAAAAGCGAAGCTTAGGGGGCGAGACATCATATTAAAAACCAGCACCGGTCAATCTCATAATCGCGTAGATAAGATAGACCATTAAAAAAATCATAAAAACTACGAAGAATGTCTGCACACGACTCATATGCCAAGGCATGTGAAGCTTCATGTGAATCACCTCTTAGGTTAAGCGTAACATATGAAAATCTATTTTGTGCGGGAGCAGACCCAAAAATACGATAAATAATAGAAATGCTAGTCTTTAGGTAGCAGGTGGTTTTAAACTACGGGAGCAAAAATATGATGGGACCGGCTTCAAACAAAGGTTTCACCTTGTTGGAATTCCTTATCGCGGCAGTCATATTATTTGTGGCGCTGGGTCTTGCTATCGCCGCGGCAACCAACATGTACAACTCGAACGAATTGGCCTATCAGGTCGTCACCGCAACAGAAGATGCACACCGGGCGATTGAACAGATGCGCGATCAAAGCACCACGGGCACTTTTCCATCAAACGTCGTAACACAATTTCCAGCGGGGCAACCGATTGCCGGCTTCAATACACTTCCGGGTGAACAAGTAATCCCAACTTACGTCAACACCACGTCAGATCCTTTAAGTGTAACTATTACGGTAACGTGGAATTCGGTGGTAAAAACAGTTGGTGTGGGTGTGGGTACGCGAGTCATGTCGCGCCAGCTTTCCACCCTGCTTACAAAAAGGTAACGTCAATGAAGATGCGCGATCAACACGGATGGACACTTCTTGAAGTTGTAATTGCCATTTCAATTTTTACAATTTTGGGAATGGCCCTGACAACGCTTTATGCCACAGGTAATACGCTGATGCAGGTCAGTCAAAATAAACTTCATTTACAACAGCAATGCCGGTTGAGCCTCGACCGTGTTTTGAAGGAATTACGACTGGCACGCGCCAGCTCAGTGACCATCAACGCCAGCCAGGATTCGATCTCATTTCAAATTCCCCAGTCTGTTGACACAAACACCGGAGCCATCACCTGGTCTCCTACCATCACCTACTCCGTGGTCAGCTCAACAGTCGGAACCTTTACCAACAATCAGTTGATCCGCACCCAGGCAGGATCCGCAAATATTGTAATGGCCAATGATATTAACAACGATTCTCAGGACCCGAACCGGCTTTTATTTACGGGCAATCAAGCGGTGAATCCTAGTTTGATTACCGTGCAAATGAGCATGAACAGAATAACTCTGAGAGGACACCCGGCCGTGTCAACATTAACCGGTCAGGTAAAGGTGAGAAACTCATGAATATGAACAATGAACGCGGCGTCATTTTAATTACCACTCTTTTATTCGTTGCAATTATCGCGATTTTGGCCGCCTGCCTTTTCGCCCAAAGTATTTATGAAAGACGCCAAATCGAAATGCAAACCAACCGGATCATTGCCTTTCAAATGGCGGAAGCTGCTATCGACGATGCCATCACTAATTTGGCCGGCGACTCCAATTTTAGTGGTACCGGCACTACGACAGTAACTTTAGGCGATGGTGTTTACTCGAGCATAGTCACACAGCCAGATCCCGCGAATAATCCCAATGTGCGCCGGATCGCTGCCACAGGCGCAGCTCCGGGCAATGACAACACGCAATACGCGTATCAAGCAAGAGCGGTCACAACCTACGTGCAGCTTTCGCCGCAATCTCTCTTTAATCATGCTGTGTTTACTGAAGACAAAATCAAAATGTCCGGAAACGCCACCACCGACAGCTATAATTCCGGCCTGGGCGCCTACGGCGGTACCAACATCGGCGCAAACGGAGACATCGGCAGCAATACAACAACAGCCAGTAATATTTCATTGAACGGAAATGTCCGGATAAACGGAAATGCTGAAGTGGGTCCGGGCGGAAATCCCAATCAAGTCATTGAACTTACCGGCGCAGCAGCCATCTCAGGATCCAAAACGTCCGAATCAACGAAAGTGGCTCTTCCCCCTGTAGTTGTTCCCGATGGATTATCTAACAGTGGAACAATTAATATTGGAGATAACACGGTGAAAACTTTGCCTGGCGGAACTTATTGGTTTGATAAAGTAAAAATTTCCGGAACCGCCAAGCTCATTCTGCAAGGCGCGGTTACGTTTTACGTAACCGGAGAAGTGGAAATTGAAGGAAACGGTGTCGCCACATCAGGAAACAACCCTTCGAATTTTGTCGTTAACGTAGCCGGAAGACAAGAGGTAGAACTGGGCGGCAATGTAAATTTTTACGGGGTTATTTACGCTCCCGAAGCTGGGAAAAACGGAGACCCCGCAAAAGTCCGTGATAATGCGCAACTTTACGGAGCCATCATCGCTTATAAATTTGAAGGTGAGGGAAATTCGAAAATCCACTACGATGAAGCGCTTGCAAGTTCAGGCGGCGGCTCACAAAATACCGTTTCTGTCATTTCCTGGCAGGAATCCTGATTCCTCCCAGATTAACAAACCTTAATCCCACCGTAATCCTATCCTCATGCTCTCCTGTCAGCCTTCTGGTTGAAGGAGCAAGAAGCCATGAGCCCTCTAACGCCAAGCAGGAAACAAAATAATTACAACAATGAAAAAGGCGTCATTCTCGTCACGGCTATTCTTTTTGCATTCGTCATCGCAATTCTTTCTACAACCCTTTATGCCTACTCCATCAGCGGAAGGAAAGAAATTCAATTTGAAACGAATCGTCTAATCGCTTTTCACATGTCAGAATCGGGTGTGGATGATGCCATCACTCAGCTTGCCTCTAATCCCAACTACAGCGGCACACCTACTCCTGTTAGTTTAGGCGGCGGCATGTACGCCATCACCGTCACCACGCCCGATTCAACTAATAATCCCAACGTGCGCAAAATTGTTTCTACCGGGTACGCGCCCGACAATGCGCCATCTTCATATGCTTATCAATCGCGCACGATCACAACGTATGTGAACATGAATCCAAAAGCTACTTTTACCCAGGCCGTTTTCAGCGTGAATAAAATCAGGCTTCAAAACAGTGCAAAAATTGACAGTTATAATTCCAATCTTGGAGATTATGGCGATAACAACATCGGAGCCAAAGGCCACATTGTTAGCAACACAACTGCGGCAGGAAATATTTCCCTCAGCGATTCAACGAAATTAAGCGGCAATGCGGTCTGCGGGCCGGGCGGAACTCCAAACAACGTCATCAGCGTCACACAAAGCGCGGTAATTACTGGAACCCGAACAGCGGCGCAAACTGCCACAACATACGATTCGGTTACCGTACCGGATAATTTGACTAACAGAGGCAGTTTATACATCAGCGGCGAAACAACAACTCAGCTGGCGGCAGGAACCTATTGGTATTCCAGTATCAGTATTTCAAACAGCGGAAGGTTAAAACTGCTGGGCCCTGTCACCATTTATGTCACAGGAAATGTTAGCATCCAGGGAAAAGGCATCTCTACCTACAATAAATTACCCGCTAATTTCACGTTGAATGTCGCGGGCGACCGAAGCATCTCTGTCAATACAAGTCAGGATTTGTACGGAGTTATTTACGCGCCGGAATCTGGAAAAAATAACAATGGAGTCCGGCTGTCGGGAAGTTCGACAGACGTTTACGGCGCTGTTATTTCTTACGAATACAAAGCAAGTGATTCAGCCAAACTTCATTACGACGAAGCACTTACCAGCCAGGGCGGCGGCGGCAGTAATCAAATGGCAGTAGTTTCGTGGCAGGAAAGCTAAAAAAGGTATCGGATACCTTCAAACCGTGGGGGGCGGGGCTTTCTTTTTTTCTTCTTCCGACATCGGTTTCAATGAATTTTCAGTTTCGTGATAATAAAACGGTTCTTGCTCCACAGTTTCCGCACCCTTCTCGTACAAATAATTCTGTTCCAGGCGGGGCAACTCTTTGCCCGTTTCCTGAAAAGCCACCGACACCGTCGCGCTCGTCGGCACTGCTTCTTTCTTCGAACATCCCCAGAACCCGGCTCCGGCAGTAAAAAGGACAACAAAAATGACAGCTATGCCTCGACAGTTCATGTTATTTCCTCAACTCTCCCGTACGGTCATTAATAAAGGCTGAACCGGAATTCCCGGCGGACGGTATTTTTTCAGATTTTTATCATACCCAAAAATCCGGTCCTGATAAATAGACGTGTTCGGTTGTCCATTGGCAATAATATTTCCGTAAGTTCTCAGCTTCGTTTTGGAATACACCTGATTTCCTGACAAGTTGTAACTGGCATCAACCGGGTTTGAACTTGAATTCGTATTCTCCGCGTAAAGAATGCCGCTAACCTTCACCGTATCCGGACGAAGATACACTTTGCTTTTCGCCAAAAACGCCGCGGAATGTGTCGCGTCCGCGGAATAAGGACTGCCACCGGAATAGGTCATGTCACCGTCCACGTAAATGCTGTTGGAAGACACCAACGAAACGCGTCCTTTGACCTGCCCCTTCACATATGCATCACCTTTTACGTAAACTATCGCACTAGACGGAAGTTCATAAATAGCTTTCTCAGTAGAAAAAGTAGCGCTTGTGTATTCTTTAATCTGCGTGTGATCTCCGCTCTCTTCAAATTTCAGAAACCGGTTTTGCGTCGTGCTGCCGAACGCGGGAATATTGTTATTGGTTTGATAAAAATTATGATCAATTGGCGTCAGTGTTTCGGTTTTGTGAGAATCGCCGCCGCCGGTCGACGTCAAATCGTGAATGTCCGGCGCATCTGCCGAAGTAATTTGCCCATCGCCGCTCCTGTCAGTATCATCCGAAAATCCGTCCGTAACTGTCATGCCTCCCGTAATCCCCGTACTCGTCACGCTTCCATTGGCATCCGTTGCGAAATTTCCGGGATAAGCATCACCATGAATGCGGTTTGTGCTGTCTCCTTGAACGCCAAGCTGGGCATTTAAGTCACCCCAGACATCCACATTGCTTCCCTGACTAACCCAGTTGCCGGTGAAATACATCGCCATGCGATCCGCAGAATTGGCCGGTACGCCCTGTGGATTCGTGCCATCGCTGTAGCCAAATTTGGCGTTGTTCCCGACATAAAGATTGGTCAGATTGATGTACATCATGTATTTGGAAAGATTGGAATCCAGAAAAATGCGCCCTTCCATATTCCGGGTGGCTCCATCCACCGTCGCCGACGACGTCACAATCACCCAATCGGCCTGATTCGGATAATTCATGGTCACCGTGTAACTGCCCACCGCTTGACCGCCGGTTGATTGAAAATTGGCTACCGAGATGGTGTTTGTGTTAATAAATCCCGTGTATGCATTGGTTCCAACCTGAGCCAAGGCGCTTTGAATCCCCGCCTCGGCGGCGTAGTGACTGCGCACCCGGGCCATCTCTCGATCGACATGTCTAGATTCATAAACAGCTTTGATGTAGGCCGACGATGCGACCACCACCATGACAGAAGCAAGAAGATAGGTGCTGATCAAAATAAATCCTTTTTCGCCTTTCGGTTTCGGCACACTGGATATATTCATTTTAAGTTACCTCCAATTCAAAAAATTTTCCGCGTCAATTCACGGCATTTCTCAAAAGTATCTGATTCGTAAACACCGACTGAATTTGACGCGACCTTCCAAACTGTCCGATCACATCGGATTTTCGCAAAGTCAAAGTCATCGTCAGAATGTTTGAACTCTGCGTTGCCGTAAAAATGGCTACGTTATTGGCAACAACACGACTCAATCCTTGAATAGGCGCCAGTCCGGCATCCAGCACGTCCCGTATTAACTGATTGTTTGAAACAGAATATCGAATCCAGGATCCCAGCCGGCCGTTGGTTAATTGGCCCACCTGATCATAGGCGCCCCACTCCACCACATCATCGGTTCCAGATTGGATCACATCGGCATCATTGTCCCAATCCACAGGAATTTGGAAACGCACAACACTGTTGTTATTGCCATCTGTCGTAATACTGAGGTGACTCGGATTCGTCACCGGACTTGTTTGTGCAATTTCGCGGCTAACATACCGAAGCGATTGCATCGCACTGTTATTGAGATCCTGATAAATGTTGTCGCTACGAAAAAGAACATAGGCCATCTCAAGAACGGTATAAAAGGACATCAGCAGCACCGAAAGCAACACCGCGGTAATCATCACCTCAATTAGCGTGAAGCCTTTTTGACTTGTTCTCAAGCAGTTAAATATTTTTCGAATCCTCATTGTCTTCTCCTAATACTTGCTCCGCTGCGTCGTCACCTGCAAACTTCGGGCACGGCCCTTCGGCCCGGTCCAGCTCACGGTCACAGTCACCGTCGCAATCGTCGCATTCGTCACATTCGCGGGATTTGTCGCAATCTGAATTTGGCCGTTACGCAAATCCGCAGGCACCATTCCATTCGTGTTAATCGAAGGAACAGCCGCGATCGGATTATTTTTCACCGCTTCCAGAGCCGAACTGGCGGCGGCAAGCGCCAACACGCGATCGTGCGAATCCTCCGAAAGCTGATGCGCGTACGAAAAAATGAAACATGTTCCCAAAAGTACGATGGCCAGAATCGCTAAACTGACCAGAAATTCGGCCAAGATAATGCCTTTGGAATTTTTTGATGTCCCGATCAATCTCATGAACGTTTCCTTCGCTATAAAATTTTCCGTTTTCCCATTTAAATTATGACAGCTGGGAGAGTTAATTTGGGGGGAAATATTCGGGTTTTTTGAGGGAAATGTTAAAAAATTTTTACAGGAAAAAAAAGAGGGGGGAAGCGCTCGTTCCTGGAAGGAAAAAACTTTGCCGCCCGGTGCCAAAAATTACGCGGCAAAAAGTATTTGTTTGGTATTTTCGCGTTCGCGAAGCCATTGTTCGATAAAATTCGAAAGCGCAGCTAGCCGGATCATCAATACTCCGGTGGATGAATCTTGCTCGATTTGATCGCGGAAATAACCCGCGTTAGGGGCCGAAAGGAGATCCCAACCCAAATTAAACAACGCAGAATCGGCTCCTTCCCGCTCAATATTGCGGATTTCTGTCAGGCTGACCGGATCATGATTCGCGCCCTGTCCGGCTTTATCGCGCGCGAGCAAAATTGTTTTCCTGGCATTCAAGGCCGACAAAATCCGGAAATCCGCGAT
>JACROU010000098.1 GCA_016214265.1 Candidatus Omnitrophota bacterium | reverse complement strand
TTTAATAGATTTTAAGGTTTGCATATTTATCGTTCCTGATTACCAACACTGGTTCCAATATTTTGTCCGATAATAACTTTTTTGATATTACCCTTTTTTATCAAATTAAAAACGATAATAGGAAGAGAATTATCCATACACAGCGAAATTGCCGTTGAATCCATCACCTTCAGTCCCTGACTCAACACCTGCATATAGCTCAAATGATGACAAAACTTTGCATTCTTATCAAGCTCCGGATCGCTGGTATAAACACCGTCAACCCGAGTGGCTTTCAAAATCACATCAGCCCCAATTTCAATCGCTCTTAACGCCGCTGTAGTGTCCGTCGTAAAATAGGGATTCCCAATCCCCCCTGCAAAAATGACAACGCGTCCTTTTTCCAGATGGCGGATCGCCCTCCGGCGGATATACGGCTCGGCAAGTTCTTTCATTTCAATCGCAGTGAGCACTCGCGTGTGCACGCCAAGTTTTTCTAGTGAATCCTGTACAGCCAACGCATTCATGATAGTGGCAAGCATACCCATATAATCGGCTGTCGCTCGGTCCATACCATGACTTGCCGCTTTCACACCGCGGAAAATATTACCTCCGCCGATCACGATGGCCATTTCAACACCAAGTGATTTAACTTCTTTAACTTGCCCGGCGATGCAACTAACAACGTCCGGATCAATACCAAACTTCTGCGATCCTTGAAGGGCTTCACCTGAAAGCTTCAACACAACACGCTTAAATTTGGATTTTTCTTTAGCGGCCGGGTCCTTCGCACTACTAGGCATTGTCTTCTTGATTGTCATGGCCATGACCTTTATGCCTTTGGGAGGTTAAACTATTTTTCTCCAAGTTCGAAACGAACAAAACGCCGGATAATAATATTTTCGCCGGTTTTGGCGATAATCGCAGTCAAAATATCCTTGATCGTGTGTTTATCATCCTTGATGAAATTCTGCTCTAAAAGGCAAATTTCCTGATACCTTTTATCCAATTTTCCCTGAATGATTTTTTCGGCAACCTGCGGCGGTTTGCCTTTAATTTGTTCGAGGGCGATTTCTTTTTCTTTCTCAATCCAGTTTGCAGGCACATCTTCTCGACTGACGTGAAGTGGTGATGCGGCCGCAATCTGCATCGCAATATCTTTAACAAAATTACCAAAATCTGATGTGCGGGCCACAAAATCAGTTTCACAGTTAACTTCTAAAAGCACACCGATTTTTCCACCCATGTGAATATAAGATGTCACAAGCCCATCCTTGGTTTCACGGCTGGCTTTTTTTCCCGCTGTATCAATTCCCTTTTTACGAAGAATCTCTATCGCCTTCTCAACGTCGCCCTTTGATTCACCCAGTGCACGCTTGCAGTCCATCACGCCAGCACCAGTACGATCTCTAAGCTGTTTTACAATTTCGGGAGTAATTTCGGTCATAGTCATGGGATTAATTGGATGAATCCGAACTTGGATTTTCGGACTGTGCTTCAGATTTGGTAATTTCCGCAGATTCAGTTAACGCCAAAGCCTCTTGCTGAGGCACCGTCTGTTCAAATTTCTGCTTACCTTCCATAATCACATCGCCAATCAACTGGCAGAAAAGCTTGATGGCGCGAATAGCGTCATCGTTGCCGGGAATCGGATAAGCAATCACATCGGGATCTGAATTAGTGTCGATAAGTCCAATCACAGGAATGTTTAAACGAATGGCTTCCTTGACAGCGATTTCTTCCTTTTTCGGATCGATGACAAATACAGCGCCCGGAAGTCGTTTCAAGTGACGAATACCCGCAAGGTTCTTCATCAACTTCTCACGTTCTCTTTGAAGGTGAAGAACTTCTTTCTTTTTCAAGAATTCGTAAGTTCCTTCTTTCTCCATCTCTTCAATTTGTTCGAGGCGGGAAATACTTTTCTTGATTGTCGCAAAATTCGTCAACATCCCCCCCAGCCATCGTTCCTTCACAAAGGGCATATTGCAACGAACGGCCGCGTCTTCAATAGGCTGCTGCGCTTGCTTTTTGGTACCTACCAAAAGAACTGGGGCTCCGGAGGATGCTACTTTGAGTAAAAATTCGCAGGCAGTATCGAGGGCCTTGATTGTTTTTTCGAGGTCAATGATATAGATGCCATTTTTTTCGCCAAAAATATACTTCGCCATTTTGGGATTCCATCGCTTCGTCTGATGACCGAAGTGGACTCCCGCTTCCAGTAATTGTTTTAAAGTGACACGAGCCAACGAAATGTATCCTCCTCGTTAAATGATGTTAAATTCGAATCTTAGAAAAAGTAGCCCGGAATTTTAACATAATTCATCCCAGGAACAAGCCTTTTTTAAAAAAATAGGGGAATTCTCATAAGCCGGGTTCTGTTTCCCGATTTTGGCGGGACGATGATCATCTATCTGGGACTTCCCTCTCAGGAAATCACGAACGACCTTACCCGAGGCTTAAACGGGGCGGGTCACCCCTGGAGCCTCCTATTTGGTCTTTCTTCAAGCGGGGTTTGCCATGCAAGTTTCATTACTGAAACCCCGGTGGTCTCTTACACCACCTTTTCACCCTTACTCTTTTGTAAAGAGCGGTCTATTTTCTGTGGCACTTTCCGTCTCCAGCAAAAATCACTTTCGCAATTTTCACCCGAGCCTGGGAGTTACCCAGCGCCCTACCCTATGAAGCCCGGACTTTCCTCCCAGCAAGCGAACTGGCCAGGCGATCATCCGAGAACTCCCCTAAAATCAAGTTTTCACGACCCGAGCTAAAAGCACACAGCCGATCACTGACAATGTAATATTGGGCAACCAAAGCGCAATCATTGGAGGTAAAACGCCGCTAATTGCCATCGTGTCGCTCAATACAAAGAATACATAATAAATACAGATCAGCGCAAGCGCGATACCAAAACTAATGATAGGTTCGCCTCGACGAGTGATTAAAGCCAGCGGAAGTCCAATCAGCACAAACACAAACGGCGCCAGCGACAACGTAATGATGTGATGCATACTCGCTTGAATTTTCCGGCGCATTTTCTTTTCATGCTCTTTCGGCAATTTGGTCATGAGCTCATCCAAACTCATATCTTTTGTTTTTTTATTGATCTCACCGGGCATTGGCGCATCCCCCACCGCAAGCGGCGGCAAAACAAAACTCTCAAAATCCAATTTGTAAAAAACATTTGGATCTTGAGGGTTTGCCTCATCAATCGTGCCGTGATACAGTTTCATGCTGAGAGTTTTATCCTGTACTGAAGAAATAATCTCACCGCTTTCAGCAATAATGGTTCTGATCGGCTTATCCGCTTCGGTCTGATAAATCGTAATGCCTTTCAATTTCTTATCGTGAATTTCCTGAATCAGAATTACGTAATTCTTGAATTCCTTAATAAATCGTCCTGGCTCCAAATAAGCCGATGGCTTGCTCAGAAAAATTTCTTTTAGAACTTTTCGGTAAGTAAATTTTGTTTCAGAAATTAATTGATCATTCAGAAAAAGCGAAAAAACGCTGAGTAAAAAGCTAACCAATAGCACAGGCGCCATAACGCGGATAACATTCACCCCACTGGCTTTCATCGCCATAATTTCGTTATTCTGAGCGAAACCGCCAAAAACCAGCAGAACAGCCGTCAACGCGCTCATTGGGATGGTAAATCCAAGCAGCTTTGGCAACAAAAGCAATAAAAGTTTCACGACATCGAAAACATTGACGCCTTTATTCAAGAACAAATCTGCCAGCCGAACCAAATTACCTACCATAAACATAAACGTAAAAAGACCGAGCGCGAACAGAAACGGAACAATAAGTTCTCGGAGGGCGTATTTTCTTAAAATTTTCATTCTTGAATTATTACCTTTCTTTAAACCACCACGACTTTGGTGCTTTTCTCGTCCTTGGGTCCCGGCACTAATTTCGGAAGCTCAATTGTGAGAACACCATTCTGATAATTCGCTTTGGAATGCGATTCATCAACAGGTGCTGGAAGCATAAACGATTTGGTGAAACTGCCAAACCGTCTTTCCTTTCGAAAAAAACCAAGGGCTGGATCTTTTACTTCTTGTGTTATGCTGCGAACACCTTTTATGGTGACGTTATTATCTTTGACTTCAACATCAACTTTCTCTTTCTCGATTCCGGGCAAATCACACCGGACAATTACAGACTTTTCATTTTCTGTTACATCCACCTCGGGTTCGTAAAACGCAAACTGCTCACTCATTCCCTGCATTGCAGGATTGACTAATCCCCGGTTAAAGCTGTCATCAATCATGCGATTCACCCGCTCGCGAAGAAGCGTCATTTCTTGAAATGGGTTCCATTCCGGCTGTAGCATATGAGACCATGCGGGGCTTTGCTGCTTGCCAGGACCGCCGTGTTTGGGAAAGCAAAAGGTGCCTTTGCCACACACTGCAAATAAAATAATTCCTGTTTCAACCAAGACCAATCCCAAAAGAATAAGGATGAAAACTGTCAAAAAACTGCTCTTCTTCTTCCCTTCCATAGCCCCCTCCTATCGTTCTGATCAACAAAAATGAGTGATGTATCTTACAAAATCGTTACCTATTAATCCAGACAACTTAAAGATAGTAGTTGTAACCCAATATAGTCAAACAAGTTAAATCAAACAAACAATGTTGGCCTGAAGCTTGCATTGCTACTGTGGTGTGTTAGCCTTTCAATCACATTCGTAAAGGGGAAATTTAATGAAAACGTTATGTAGCAGATTATCGGCAATTCTAGTCACGGCAATGCTTATTCTTTTAGGCGCAATATCGCCCGCTTTCGCTCAAGCAAGTCTTCAGCCCGAAAAGGATAAAGCGGACAATTTGCTGGCTTCCTATCAAATCGAGCCCGCTTTGAAAATATATCAGGAAATTATTTCCCATGATCCCGGTTTTGCCAATTGCTATTTTAATATGGCTATCTGTTACAATCAGAAAAAACAGTTCGATAAGGCATACTCTGCGCTGGAAAAATTTGTGCGGCTCAAACCTCAGGATAGCGAAGCCATATTCAACATGGGAATTATGCAGATCTATTTGGGAAATAATGAAAAAGCCCGAACTCTGTTATTCAAAGCTCGGGCGCAACATCCGAACGGCGACATCAAGCGGCGTATTCAAAACGCACTTGATCACCTTGAGCCAAGCATATTTCCGGAAGAAAGCCTGGCACAAATTAAAGCATTCTACGGCAAATCCTGATTTCGCTATTTTCTTGCATCAAAAACATCAAAAATATTCGGCTTTGAATCCTCTCTACGAAGATTCTGCGGATTCAGGGTACTCTGAAACCAAGGCTTACCTTGTTTATCCAGGCTTGTCACCATCTCAGGTGTGTATGGAGCTCTGGCTTCATGTGCTTTAGGATAAGTGGTGATGTCTCCTTGAGCCATTCCCCAACTTGGGACATAATATTTATTCCCGGCAAAAGCGCTGGCCGCAAAAGCCAATAACATCAAAACAAATCCTGCAATTTTAAGAGTTTTCATATCTAAGCCCTCCTTGGTTATTTCCATAACTAAATATAACACATATTCTTAAGAGGGTAGTTATAGGAATGAAAAAACTGGTCCCGCCCTGAAGGGCGGCGGCATTAAAGTTAGCTGCGAACAATCGGTTACGACCGTCCCACGATTTCAAAAAAAATTTGGTGGGCCCGCTAGGACTCGAACCTAGGACCAAGGGATTATGAGTCCCCTGCTCTAACCGACTGAGCTACGGGCCCCCAAATAATAGGAGTGTAGACCAACTGATACGGTCGCAAATTTAATTAGCTTACGACACGTAGCCCGCAGTGCTTTAGCACGGGCCCGCTGGAGCTTCAATACCAACCGTCCCTGGTGGTGGGGACGGACCCTTAAAGCAAATTTATTCGCTGAACCTGACGTCCAAAAAGCTTTTCAGCTTCCGGGAACGGGTGGGGTGACGCAATTTGCGAAGAGCCTTGGCTTCAATCTGCCGGACTCGTTCTCGGGTCACATTGAAGATCTTACCGACTTCTTCAAGGGTCCGAGGGTAGCCGTCGCCGATTCCAAACCGCAAGCGCAACACTTTCTCTTCACGTTCAGTCAGCGATTCGAGCACTCCATCCATCTGCTCTTTGAGCATGGAATAGGCTGTCGCGTTCGCCGGAGAAACGGCGGACTTGTCCTCGATGAAATCACCAAAGCTCGTATCGCCTTCATCGCCGATCGGCGTTTGAAGACTGATTGGTTCCTGCGCAATTTTGAGAATGCTTTTCACTTTATCGAGCGGCATTTTCATCACACGTGAGACTTCTTCCGGGGTGGGTTCACGACCTGATTCTTGAACCAAATGACGCGATGCACGGTAAAACTTATTAATAGTCTCGATCATGTGCACAGGAATACGGATTGTTCGGGCCTGATCAGCGATACTGCGCGTAATCGCCTGACGAATCCACCAAGTAGCGTACGTCGAGAATTTGTAACCGCGTTTATATTCGAATTTATCAACGGCCTTCATCAATCCAATATTTCCTTCCTGAATCAAATCCAGGAACGAAAGTCCGCGGTTCGTGTACTTTTTCGCGATACTCACTACCAGACGAAGATTGGCGGCTACCAAATCTTTTTTCGCGCGGACGAGCTCTCTCTCCGCCTTAATAATATTCTTCAGATGATTCTGAACCGCTTCTTCAGACTCACCCAAATCATTCTGAAGTGTGCGGTTCCTCTCGCGAAGCTCCGCGATACGCTTCGCATTTCCTTTACCCTTCTGAAGTTTTTCGATTTCCTTTTTGTTATTTCGAAGCTCATCAACCTTGTCGCGAATATCCTCAATCGACTTCTCCACAATTTCAATATGGAGATTGAACTGCATCAAGAGAGGAACCAGATTGGTGCCCTTGCGACTGGCGCGAAGCTTTCGCGTCAGAGTTCCCATTTTCCGCTTTGTAAGCGGCGTATCCTGATTCTGCTGAAACTCGCCTTCGATCATATTTTCGAGCAACAGTTCGCCACTCATAATTTTATTGGCGATATCCAGCACCACCTGCCGGGCAGCAACAGCCTGATAAACGGCCATTTTCACTTTGTCTTCTGCTTCTTCAATACGTTTAGCCAGACGAATTTCCTCTTCACGCGTTAGGAGCGGAATCTGCCCCATCTGCCGAAGATACATGCGAACCGGATCATCCATCTTAACTGTACGATCCGCGGCTTCTTCCTGCTTCTTCACGTCCTCGTCTTCTTCCACTTCAGCCGGTTCTCCAGAAGTTCCACGAACAGGCTCATCATCCTTCGCGTCTTTTCCAGATTTATCCGAAGCTTTATCGGTAAGCTCGATTTTCTGACTGGCCAGCAATCCTACAACCTCCTCAATTTTCTGAACAGAATTAACCGCCTCAGGAAGGAAGTCGTTGATTTGCTGATAAGTTACATGCCCCTGCTTTTTGCCAAGCGCAAGCAGTTTGGCTACCGCTTTCTCAAAATCAGCTTCCGAAAACTTTCCCGCAAGGCGCTGCTTTGACTGAGAAAGCGCAGGCTTCTTTTGTTCACTCGCAGCCTGTTTACTTTTGCCCGGCTTCGCTTTCTCCTGAATCTTCGATTTTGTTTTGACTGAGTTGATTATCTTTTTAGTCATTACGAACAATCTCCTTTAAAGTGATTTTTTCTTCACAACCAACGTCTGATACTGCCTTAAATATTCTGAAACCTTTTCTTCTTCACCCGAGGCTTCCGCCTGTTTCATTTTCGAAAGAAGACTCGAGAGTTCATCCGCACAGCTTTGATTCTTCATTTTGAATACACAATCTTCGAAAGCTATTTCATTTTCTTCTTCCGAAAGATCAAAAAACGCCAAATTGCTAAGCAACGACCGTCCCGCCTCTGATCGAACCTGCTCTAGAAGCTCACCAAGTGCTATTGTTCCTGAACGATTACCTGAAATATATTTGAAAACTGCACCAGCCTCTTGATCCTGAAAATCTTGTGCTTCCAGATTTTTTAGAAGCAGATCGATAAACTTTTTTCCCCGAATTGCAAGACTGATCAATGTCCATTCATGCGTCAAAAACTTTGCTTGAGGCTTCGAGGAATTCTTAATATCCCGAGTTTTTCCCCAATCTTTCTCCCGGTCTGGGGAAGATTTTGATTGAAGCTTCAGAAATTCTTTTTTTAGAGAATTCTCGTCAATTCCCAGCACACCGCCCAAACGTTTTAAATAACGATCCACCAAAACTGAATTTTTTACTTTTGCCAGCATCTCCAGAAACTCGTTGGAGATGCGAACCAGCCCAACCGTATCTTTTGGATTAAAGCGTTTCAATAAATGCGCCAGTTTGAATTCAAAAATATCCTGAGCCTTCGATAATAACCCCTCGAATGAGCCTCTACCTTTTTCTTTTAAAAAATCATCTGGATCCAAACCTGCCGGAAGAGATAGAAGTTTCACATTCATCCCTTCTTCTAAGAAAACATCTATTCCGCGAATACTGGCAGATTCACCGGCACGGTCGCCGTCATAAACCAGAACCGCTTCCATCACATATCGGCGCATCAGACGGCAATGGTCCACCGTCAAAGCTGTTCCAAGTGTGGCTACCGAATTCAGAAATCCTGATTGAACTAATCGGATCAAATCCAAATATCCCTCACAAACGAAGAATTGGCTTTTATCCGGGTCTACATGTTTCTTTGCTTGATTGAGACCGTACAGCTCGTCACGTTTTTTGAAAATTTCTGATTCAGGAGAGTTTAAATATTTTGGCGTGTCGGCATTGCTTAACGCACGGCCGCCAAAAGCGATAACCCGCCCCTGAGCGCTTAGAATAGGAAAGATAACACGTTTTCGGAAAAGGTCAAATGGGCGGCCATCTCGGTTCTTGCTAATTAACCCTGAGGCATAGAGAAGCTCCTGGGAATACCCCTTTTTCGATAGGTAATCCGTCAGGGATTGCCACCCATCAGTGGCATACCCAACCCTATACTGCTCAAGGACTTGCGAATCAAAACCACGCTGTCCCATATAGCCTCTTGCAACAGCACCTATAGTAGGATCATTATAATTCCGGGCATAAAATTGGGCTGCCAATTCGGCTATTTCATAGAGCTTTTCTTTCCGGGATTTCCCCTCTTGCCCCTCCCGGTCCGTCCCGCGTTTGGGCAAAATCACATGAACGCGATCAGCCAATTTCTGCAGGGCCTCAGGAAACGAAGCGTTCTCGATTTTCATAACGAAACTAAAGACATCGCCACCAGCACCACAACCAAAACAGTGGAAAATTTGCCGCTCGGAATTCACCATAAACGATGGAGTTTTCTCAGGATGAAACGGACAGCAGGCTTTGAAATGCCGGCCCGCTTTTTTAAGCGGAATATACCCGGATACAATTTCCACAATATCATTCAGTTGGGCAACTTGATTAACTACCGGATCATTGGACATAATTGGGTTATCTTATTTCATCGTAACTTGAGGCTCCAACTGCCATTTCGGAAGCGGCAATAATTTCGACATTCCGCTGTAAGTTTTTGGACAAACCGTAATCAAATATGGTCCGGAAATCGATTTGTTCTTGAACGAATTTTCGATAAAAGGAATTGGAAAGAAAAACAGAAAATGGGTGATTAAACCCAGGATCAAACAATATCGGCCAATAGCCAGTAACATGCCTCCCACCTTTTCGAACAACTGAAACACTTTTACTTCAAACAGCTTTCCAAAAAACTGCAAAATATAAAAAATCACGATAATCGAAACAATTAATACGGTAATGTAAATCAAAGGCCCAGCAACATCCTGAGGAATGAACGAATTACGCTTTGTCCAAATTGTCAGCGGTTCAAAATAATTAAAGGTAATGAACAAACCCATAATCACAGAAATAAATTTGGAAAACTCTTTCACAAAACCAGCTCGATATCCCTCAATAAAAGCCCATAACACCACAAGGACAAAAACAATATCTACCCATCCGACCTGAGATATTTCCAGCTTTTTCGTGAACGTTTCCGTTGTTAAAAGAATGATTGAACTTAACATACGAACATCCTTTCTTTTAAAACACCCCATGCGCGATCGTCCAAGATGTGCTCCAGTTGAACATCAACAAGATCACCCAATTTCACGGCATCACTCTCAAATTCTACAAGCATATAATTCGACGTTCTACCCCGGCAAATTGAACCTTCCAGCTTTTCTTCAACGATGACGGAAAAAACCACACCCAAATATTGGCTAATAAAATTACTTTGCCAAATCGCCGAGGCTTCTACAAGCTTTCGCCGTCTGGCGTCAATGATGCCCAATGCAACCTCATCGGAAAATTTGGACGATAAAGTTCCTTCCCGCTTGCTGTATGGAAATGCATGAATTTTAAGGGGTTTCAATTCTTCAAGCAGCGCAATAGTATTCTGAAATTGCTGCTCTGTCTCGCCTGGGAATCCACACATCACATCCGCCGTCAAAGCAAAAGCCTTCACCTCACGCTGCAATCTCAAAACAAGCTCCCGATAAAATCCGGAGTCATACCGCCGGCGCATTTTTTTCAACACCGCATCATCACCGCTCTGGAGCGGGATATGAAGATGCGGACAAAACTTGGAATTATTTTTCGCAAGCGCGATCAAATCGTCGGTCACATCGGTCGGCTCAATCGAGGACAAGCGAACCCGCTCGAGTTTCGGGATTTCAGTCAATGCCTCAACGAGCTTTGATAAAGATATCTGCGAAGCAAAATCATCGCCATAAGCGCCAAGCTGAATTCCTGTCAAAACGATTTCGAGGAAGCCCATATCCACCAGCCGCTTTGACTCATCAATAATTGATTGAAATTCACGACTGCGAGACCGCCCGCGGACAATCACCACTTTACAGAAAGAACAGGCATGATTGCAGCCATCCTGAACTTTGACAAACGCACGCCCAAAGCCCTGAAAATCCGTGATGGAGAGATCAGCAAAACGCTTACGCGCATTCAAAGCTGAATCGTCCTGTCCCCGGCACATAGAAAAATTGGAGTCATTGATATCCAACAACCGAAGTGCAGAATCAAGAATTTTATCTTTCTCATTTTGTCCCAAAACTTCCGTCACACCCTCAATAGAAAAAATTTCGTCGCGGTTTTTCTCAGCGTAGCACCCCGTGACGATAATTTTCGCGTTGGGATTCAAACGATGCATGCGGCGAATCAAATACCGGCTCTTCTTGTCGCCCTCACCGGTTACCGTACAGGTGTTGAGTACAAGCAAATCGGCATCTTCAACCTCATCAGTTTCGGCAAACCCAGATCGGAGAAGTTTCTCCCGCATTCCTTGAGTCTCATACTGATTGACTTTGCAGCCCAGTGTTTGAAATATCACTTTTTTCATAACAATAGTTTGAATCCCCCAGCCAAAACAACAAAAGCCGTTTCAGCTCTTAAAATATTTTGTCCCAAACCGACCGTCTCAATTCCTGCTTCGTCGGCAAGTTTAACTTCTTTTTCCGAAAATCCGCCTTCAGGCCCCACCAATAAAAACACATCCACAGGCTTCGTTTTTGACGCCGCTTTTTCAACAGCCTGGTGTAAATTTAATTTGGCGCTGTAAGGATGAAACAAAAACCGGACATTTGATTTTTTTGCCTGCTGAAGCGCCCCCGAAAAAGCTAACGGTTCTAAAATTTGAGGTATTGTCAAATTGCCACTTTGTTTTGCCGCCGCCTGTGCGATACGACTCCATCGGTTCTGGATGCGTTCTATGGCATCCCCTTTTGGATTCACCATCGAAAATTCACTTTTCAATGGGATTAAAGTGCTAATTCCAATTTCACAGGCCTTCTCAACAATCCAATCCATTTTCTGCTTTTGCAAGAATCCCTGCGCCACATGAATGCGAAATCCAATCGGAATATCCTTTTTCAGCGTTGTTACAATTTCAATCTGCACTCGACCATCCAAATCAATATCACAAACTTTTGCCTCATATTCACAACCAGTATGATCAAATGCCCTGATCAATCCCCCCTTTTTAATCCGCAAAACTTTTACCGCATGCCGACTTTCTTCAGGGCTAAGCCAAAGTGAAATTTCATGCTCCTGTTTTCTATCAATAAAAAAACGATGCATTAATTTTCAGGTGTTATTTTCTTGGCGGGGATTGAAAGAATTGTCAGACTGCAACCGCTTCTGCATTGATAGGATGTTTAACCTTCACAACATTTTGCGCCAGGGGACCACGTTCGCCTTCGATAATATCAAACGTCACTTCATCACCATCTTCAAGCTTTCGATAGCCATCAGACTGAATCGCGGTGTAATGAACAAATACATCAACGCCGTTTTCACGCTCAATAAAACCATAACCTTTGACATTGGAAAACCACTTCACACGTCCGCTGAATGGCATGCGTTTAGTCCCTCCGGCAATGAACTGTTATTTTACCTTGTACTTGAGAACAAGACCAGGTTTAAAAACAACAACCCGTTTTTCCGGAACCGATACTTCCTGTCCGGTTCTGGGATTGCGTCCGACACGACCCTTGCGGCTTTTCACTTTGAACACGCCGAAATTCCTTAATTCAACCGTTTCGCCCTTTTCCAGGCTTTCAACGATGGTATCCAGCGTCTTCTGCACGATTTTTTTAACATCGATCTGCGTTAAGTTCGTATCGTTAGAGACTTTAATAACGATATCCTTTTTCGTCATAGTCATGAGTGTCTCACCTCCTCCTTGAAGACGTCACTCGATAAAACTGACTATAAGTCATTACAGGACAAATGGTAACAAACTTTCGAGTCTGTGTCAAGGAAACGGCCGATATAACCTTAGGAAATACCGCTATTTATAGGAAAATCTGGTTACGTACGCACGTGAATAGCATTTTCTCCAAGAATGGCCTCAACCTCGTCAAAAAGCCGCTCGTTCGAATTTACTTTGAAAGATTCACCCGAGCTCAGAATGGTTCGCTTACCCGCCGGATCCTTAAACGTCAAGTAAACTGGAGTATTTCCTTTGTGAGCAACCAGAATATCGCGCAAACGCTTGAGGGTTTCTTTATCCAGTCCCGCGGTTGACAAATCTATGGTAAGCACCCGTGTCAATTTTTGCGAAGCTTGATCCAGCGGCAAAATTTCACTGGCAACCACTTTGGGAAAATCTTCGCGCATGTTAATGCGTCCTTTGACATAAATCACCGTGTCTTTGGCCAACAGCTGCACTATTTTTTTGTAAAGATCAGAAAACACGACAACCTCGGCCGTCCCGTCCAAATCCTCCAACGTGACAAAAGCCATTTTCTCACCCTTCTTCGTCATAATCTCTTTGGCGGCTTGAACCAAACCACCAATTGTGACTTCTTCCTGATCTTTAAATTGATTGAGCGTCGCCGTCGATCCTGAAGTGTATGTCTTCAATATTTTTGAGAAACGGCTAAGCGGATGAGACGTCACGAAAAATCCGAGGATTTCACGCTCGTACGACAACAGCTGATTCTCAGGCCATTCCGGAATATCCGTAAATTCAGAATTATTTTTGAGTGAATCATCGGATTCAAACACATCGAAAAATGATTTTTGCCCCAGCTCGCGATCTCGCTGAACTTTGTTGCCCATATCAAGCGCCCGGTCCAACATCGCCATCATTTGCGCACGCTTCATACCAAAACAGTCAAACGCCCCGCACTTCACCAAACTCTCAATCACTTTCCGGTTCACAACGCGAAGATCCACATTTTCCGTAAATTGAAATAGCGTGCGAAACTTTCCGTGAGTTTTACGAGCCTGAGTAATCGCATCGATAGCCGCAAGGCCAACATTTTTGACTGCGGAAAGGCCAAATCTGATTTTCCCCTCCCCACAGGTAAACACCGCCTCGCTCTCATTCACTGACGGAGGCAGCACCTGAATTCCAAGCCGCTTCGCTTCTTCGATGTAACGAACCAACTTGTCGGTATTGTCTTTTTCTGACGTCAGAAGCGCGGTCATAAATTCGACGGGAAAATTAGCTTTGATATAAGCCGTCTGATACGAAATTACGGCATACGCCGCTGAATGAGATTTATTGAATCCGTAACCTGCGAAATATTCGATTAAACTCCAAATTCTTTCGGCGATTTTCACACTGACTTTGTGTTTTTCGGCACCTTCCAAAAACGCCACCTTCTCTTTTTCCATCTCCTCGGGAATTTTTTTGCCGATCGCACGGCGTAGCGAATCGGCTTTAGCCAGTTTAAATCCAGCCAGGACGTTAACAATCTGCATCACCTGTTCCTGATAGAGAATAACGCCGTACGTTTCCTTTAATATAGGTTCAAGAGCAGGATGATCATACTGAATGAGCGAAGCATCATGCCGGCGGCGGATAAAATCATCGACCATGCCGCTTCCGAGAGGTCCAGGACGGTAAAGCGCCAGCAGGGCCACGATATCTTCAAAACGCGACATTTTCATTTTCCTCAAAATGTCACGCATCCCCGAACTTTCCAGCTGAAACACGCCAAAAGTTTCACCGTGTGACAAAAGCTCATAGGTCTTGGGGTCATCCATTGTCATTTTTGAAAAATCAATATTCTGCCCGGTGATTTCTTTAGTCAATCTGAGCGTCTCGCTGATTACTGTAAGGGTTTTGAGTCCGAGGAAGTCCATTTTGAGCAATCCGATTTTCTCCACGGAGCCCATCGTGTACTGCGTCGAAACAATATCGCCCTGCTTAAAAAGCGGCAAATATTCTGAAAGTGGCAAATCGGAAATCACGATACCGGCGGCATGCGTTGATGCGTGGCGGGGCGTTCCTTCAAGCAATTTCGAAATTTCGATGAGCTCCTGCATTTTCACATCGGATTTCATGAGTTCTTTGAATTTCGGCTCCACTTTGAGCGCTTTATCCAGCGTCATCTCAAGTTCCATCGGAATCATTTTTGCGATTTTGTCAACATCGGGATACGGAAGTCCCATGATGCGGCCCACATCACGCAAAACACCGCGCGCGGCCATGGTTCCGAACGTGATAATCTGTGCCACATTCTCGGCACCGTATTTCTTCTTCACATAATCGATAACTTCATCTCGGCGCTCGTAGCAGAAATCGATATCGATATCGGGCATGCTTACACGGTCGGGATTCAAGAATCGTTCGAAGATCAGTCCGTTCTCGATCGGATCCAGATCCGTGATGCCGAGCACGTACGACACCAAACTCCCAGCCGCAGAACCTCTGCCCGGTCCCACCGGAATACCCTTATCTTTCGCGTAACGGATAAAATCCCAGACAATCAGAAAGTAACTGACATAGCCCATTTTCTCAATAATGCCAAGCTCATATTCGAGACGATCCTTATAATTTTTCGGAGCATTTTTCTTGCGGCGATCAATCCCTTCCAAGCAAAGCTCGCGGAGATATTCTTCTTTAGTTTGTTTCCCGGGAGGCAAAAATCGCGGCAGATGGAATTTACCGAACTTAATTTCCACCGCACATCGATTTGAAATCTCGAGCGTGTTTTCCAGAGCTTCCGGAAAATCTTTGAACAGCGCTTTCATTTCTTCGGCAGACTTCAGGAAATAATCATCAGAATGCGCTTTAAGCCGATGGGGATCATCCAGCATTGAACCTGTTTGAATACACAAAAGGGCCTCTTGGGCACGGGCATCCTCACGGGAAATGTAATGCACATCATTCGTGGCGACAAGTTTGGCACCCGTTTTTCTTGCCAGATCCCGGTAAGCGTTACGAACCTGCTCTTCTTCCGGTATGTCGTGATTGTGAATTTCGAGATAAAAATTTTCTTTCCCGAGACACTCCTGGTATTCGCGAACTGCTTTTTCCGCTTCTTCGAGCCGTTCACGGGCCACGTAATACGCCACTTCCCCCTTCAAACTCGAGCTGAGAGCGATCAACCCATCACCAAACTCTTTCAGACATGTTTTATCGATACGCGGCTTGTAGTAGAACCCTTCGAGATATCCGATGCTGGAAAGTTTAAGGAGGTTTTTGTAGCCTTGTTCGTTTCTAGCCAGAAGGACCAGATGAAATGACGCGTCTTTGATTCCGTGCGTGGCACGTTCAAAGCGCGTATTCGGCGCAACGAAAGTTTCCATACCGATTATGGGCTTAATGCCCTGCTTCATGCATTCTTTGTAAAAATCGATGACACCGAACAAGTTTCCGGAATCAGTGATAGCGATGGCGGGAAAATTCTTTTTGACGGCCTGCTTAACAAGCTCTGGAATTTTACAGGCACCATCCAACAGGCTGAAATGAGAGTGTACGTGTAGATGCACGAAACGGCTATGCATACAATTCTCGGATTATTCCCACTCGATGGTGGCGGGAGGTTTGGATGAAATATCGTAACAAACGCGGTTAATACCCCGCACTTCATTAATGATGCGATTCGAAATTCGTGACAGCACATCTGGCGGAATTTTGGCCCAATCAGCGGTCATGCCGTCCTGACTGGTTACGGCTCGAATAGCGACAGCGTTTTCGTACGTGCGCTCGTCCCCCATCACTCCAACGGATTTAATCGGTAAGAGCACTGCGAACGACTGCCAGACCTTCCAATACAGTCCGGACTTTTTCATTTCATCAATCACAATCCAATCGGCTTTACGGAGCAAATCACAGCGCTCCTTCGTCACATCACCCAAAATGCGGACCGCGAGTCCTGGACCCGGGAACGGCTGACGATCGATAATATCCTGAGGTAAACCCAGTTTGCGCCCAACCAGCCGGACTTCATCCTTGAAGAGTTCGCGCAATGGCTCGATCAATTGAAACTTCAAATCTTTCGGAAGCCCGCCCACGTTGTGATGGCTTTTGATCACAGCCGTCGGACCGCCATGCGCGGACACGGATTCAATCACGTCGGGATACAGCGTGCCCTGAGCCAGGAATTTCGCCCGGCCAAGTTTTTTAGCCTCACGACTGAACACATCAATGAAAACGCGACCAATAATTTTCCGTTTCTTTTCCGGATCCTCAACACCTTTTAACTGGGTCAAAAACTCTTTCTCAGCATTGACCACTTTTAAATTGATCTGGTAATGCTTGCGAAACACTTTTTCCACTTTATCCCGCTCGCCGAGGCGAAGAAGTCCGTTGTCGACAAAAATAGAATGAAGCTGCTTGCCGATCGCCTTGTGAATCAGCACCGCCGCAACGGATGAATCTACTCCTCCTGAAAGGCCAAGCACCACGCGGTCTTTGCCGACCTTCTCACAAATGCTTGTGATTTGTTCCTTGATAAAATTTTCGGGAGTCCAGGAAGGTTTGAGTCTGGCAATGCGATAAAGAAAATTCTGAAGAATTTTTGTTCCTTGAGGCGTGTGCACGACTTCCGGATGAAATTGAACGCCATAGAGCTGCCGCGCCTCATCTTTCATGCTGGCAATCGGTGAATTGGACGTATGGGCAATACGCTTAAATCCAGGCGGCAATTTTTCGACATGATCTCCGTGACTCATCCAGCACTGGACGCTTCCGTTCAAGCCATGAAAAAGATCCGAGTAATCATCCACTTTCAGATTAGCGTGTCCATATTCGCGCGTCCCAGTTTTCCACACCTTCCCTTTGAACAGATGCCCCATGAGTTGCATCCCGTAGCAAATGCCGAGCACGGGAACTCCGAGTTCGAACAGGCGCGCATCCGGAATCGGCGCTTTTTTCGCATACACGTTGCTTGGTCCGCCGGAAAGGATGATGGCGCTGGGATTAATTTCTTGGATTTTTTTAAGCGAGATATGATACGGATGGATGACGCAATAAACTTTAGATTCCCGCACTCTTCTGGCAATCAACTGCGTGTACTGAGAGCCAAAATCCAGAATAAGTACGGTGTCCAACTATTTTTTCCCCATGCCGACCTTTTGTGCGGACTGGAATACTTTACCTTCAGTTTGAATCGAAGGAGCAATAATAATTTCGGTAAGCTGGAACTCACGAATGCTCGACGCTCCGACATTGCCCATGCACGTCTTGATCGCGCCGACCAAATTCTGGGTTCCGTCATCCAGTCGCGCGGGACCGTACATAATATCCTGAAGTGTGCCTGTCGTTCCGACACGAATCCTTGTGCCGCGCGGCAAATTCGCGTGCGGCGTTGCCATTCCCCAGTGAAAACCGCGCCCCGGCGCTTCTTTGGTCCGGGCAAACGCTGACCCCACCATCACAGCGTCTCCCCCGCAGGCAAACGCTTTGCAAATATCTCCGCCGGTGGACATTCCGCCATCAGGAATAATGGGAACGTAACGGCCGGTTTTCTTCAAATAAAAATCCCGCGCGCTAGCGGCGTCACACGTCGCTGTCACCTGAGGAACTCCAAGTCCCAGCACACCACGGGTCGTGCAGGCCGCGCCGGGTCCGATACCGATCAAAAGTCCCGCAGCACCG
>JACROU010000011.1:26769-52228 GCA_016214265.1 Candidatus Omnitrophota bacterium | reverse complement strand
ATATTTTGAAGGAGAGGTGCGGAAGAGATTTGGTGTGCGCTCACAAGCGCACCCGCGGGCTTTCCGGCAGTTCATGGCGGATGAGTTTGGGATCGATAAAGGAAATGATGATGAGCGTTACCGGAAAGTGGACGAAATTCTTCGCGCGTTGTGGGAAACTCAGGCGGCGAATCGGGATGCCATGACTGGCGAGATGATTCAGGATGCGGCGCGTTGGAACTGGAGCGCATCGGGGGCTCATCGCGTGGCGCCGCTGGTGCTGGCTCTCGTGAATCTTTTTGAAGGGCGAAATATTTTTAACGCCGCGCCTCTCAAACGCGCTTCGCTTTCATCGAAAGAGCATCCTCTGCTTCGTCCTCTGGATTGGCTTTCCGGCGGGGATCCCAAAACAGGAAGAGCCAACAATCCGATTTATGTCGAAGCGCCATTTCCGACGGCAGATATTCCGGTTCAGCTGTTAGCGAATCCGCCGCCGAAAGCGGAATATCGCTGGCTGGATATCGGCTCTGCCCCCAAAAATTCCGTAGCGCCCACGCTCAATCTGCTTCGTGAGAGTTTCAGTTCGGCTCTACCTGACCGGCATTTTCAATTTTTCGGCACGGACCTTTTCTTTCCCCGGTATCAATTTGCAGATGGAAAAATTGAGCCGGGGCCGTTTTCCAAAACCCGGGCCGGGGCCGAGGCACAGGTCAATGGAGTTACCTATCTGGATGCGCGTGAACCGGAAAATAATGTGATGAGTGAGCAGTTTCAACCCGCCGGCGGACGCTTCGACTTCATCACGCTCATCATGACTCTGCATCATCTCAAGCGGGAGGGAGAGCCGGAAGAAAGACTCGCGCTCTCTCGCGGCTCGATTCAAACTCCGGACGGAACATCATACGCGGAAAAATATCCGCTCGTTCGTTCCCAACAGGAGGCCATCGATCGTTTGCTTGCTAATCTCAATCCCGGCGGCATTCTTTTTCTGAATCTTTCGCTCATGCACGGACACGGAACGACCGAGGACGGGTCCGAAATTTACGAGGCCAACTCCGACACGTTTGTTCTGTTACAAAAGCGGCAGGATGGAAAAATCGTTATCTATCCTGAGGTGATGCCTTTCCGCCCTAATGAAGAAATCTTCGATTCGATTCCATCTTTGGTGGAACCGAACGCGTTTCGTGGCACCGCGGGACTGAAGGAACTGTTTCCTCGGGCGTCTTCCGATTGGATGGAAAAGGTCAAAAAGCTTTTCCGCCGGGCGGATTTTCTTGCTTACCGGACGCAGCGCCTGAATCACTCTGTCTGGGAAGCCGTGAATCTGGCCGCTCAGGCGGAGCGAGGCCAGCAGGCCGCGGGCCGCGGCGGAAATTTGAGCAAGATTGTCTCCGCCTATCTTCAATTTGTTCCCGATTCCTCCGCACGATTCACAAATGAGATTTTGCGCGAAGCCGGAAAGCTGGATGAGGAGTATCACGCCGCCGGCGCCTCGTCGCTCGGGGATGTCCAAGAACCATGGCAAATCCGATTGGCTCAGATCGATTTGAAAGCCGCTCCGGAAGTTTTAAGTCAGTATAACATCGGAAAAGTGACGGATATTTCTCTCGATTTAGGTGGTTTAGGTGAGCACGGAAGATCGCTTTTGGTTAAAACTGAAAGCGGAAAAAAATATGTCCTGAAGCCGATTTCTACAGCACTATATCCTGAGCTGGAGGAGGGTTCCCGATATGAGGTTTCGGTGGTGAACGAGCTGGTTCGCCAGGGTTGGCCTGCGGCTCCTTTGATTCGGAGCACCAAAACCCGATTGGAAAAGCCCGAAGATGCCTATTGGGTCCAAGGGAATAATGGGAAAAATTATCTTTTGTATGAGTTTGTGGACGGACAAAAAGTGGAATACGGAAAAATGAATTCATCTCAGTTTAATCATTGGGTGGATACTTTGGCCGAAATGCATCATGATCTGAAAGATTTTGCTCCCGAAGGAAAAAGAACGCGTTCTTCCATTCTCGATTTTTTAATTCAGTCGGAGAGGCTGCAGGAATTGCGGGAAAATGTGCTTAAGAAACGGAGGGATAATCCGGCTTATCAATTTTCCCGCGCAGAGCAATTCTTCCTCGATCAAATTGATTTTATACTAGAACAAATTTCTATTCTCAGCAAAAACCTTCCGCAGGCTGCGTATGACAATCTTCCCAAAACTCAAGTTCACGGTGATTATCATCCCGGCAACGCCATTTTCCGTGGAGAACGGATCGCGGCTATTTTCGATTGGGATCATTTGAGGCGGGAAGCCCGGATATCCGATTTCTTTCAGGGTATGTTTCCGACATGGACATCTGATGGGCATTATAATTTGGATGATCTGGCGAGAGTGCTTACCCGATATCAGCAAAATTCAAAATTTGAAGCTTCCGAAATAGTTGCTCTTCCCGAAATGGCTCGTCTGAAATATGTGGACATGCTTACTTGGCTTGTGAATGCAGACAAGTTATCCGAACGGTATAAATATGATTTATCGAATGTTCCTTCAATTGAACGAGCTTTGGCTGTGTTGGATAGAGATGAGGGAGTTTTTAGATGGTTTAAAAGTAACGCTGCTGTTTTGTACGATCTTGATCAAAAAATTCGAAATGGTGATTTTCAGGAAGTAGTTAAAAAAGTATCGGCCGCTTCGTCACTCGGCGCGATGAAGGTGGAAATTCCTTCCGTGGGTGTGCCGCCTGCGCCGCCGCTTGCCGATGACGAGGTCCGTTATCTCGCATTCACGCTCGGATTCGGACTGTTTACCGGAAATCAGGATGATGAGAAGAAAAAACTGGCGCGGAAAATTTCGCTCGAAAATATTGATGCGATTGGGGAGCAGGTGTACCAGCACATTCTCAAAACATTGCCGGAATATTTTGAGGCGGGACAGGAATCGCTCGAGCAGATGATCCGGTCCGTCCAGAAATCGACGGATCAAGAGCTGGCCCGGAAAACGGAGTCGGCTATCGACCGGATTTTGAGTTCGATGTCGCCCTCGGTGAAGGCTTCCGTGAAACCGAAGCTCGTGGCCAGTTTCGCGTCGGTGCTGAGAGAAGTTTCGGGCAAAGTCTCGATGGTCCAAGTCCGAGCGGAAGAAAAAGAAGCGGGGGAGTCGGAGAAAATTTATCAGTCCGCGACGCAAACGCCGAGTGAGAAAGCCAAGGTTGCTGCGGCCTGGGGCGATTTGCTCGCTCGGCTGAAAGCCGTGACGTCTGCAATGATGAAGCCGGGTGAAAAGACGGTGATTGTGACGCATCCCTTGAGTTTGCCGAAGACGAGCTCAGGAATCGCGGGGATGTTCCAGAGCGCGTTCGCCGCCGCGCCCGTGGATCCGCTGGTCGGACGGCCGCTCCTTCATATATATGTCTACGTGACGGACGAGAACGGACTCGCGGTTCGCGATTGTCTGGCGGATCTTGCGAAAACGCATTCGCCAATCGCGGCCGGTGTCGAGGTGAAGCGCGCAAGCGCGACTGATCTGGCCCGGATTTTCGAAGGACACGAAAAGCGCGCGAAGATCGAGAATCTGATCTTCCTTCTGCCCGAGGCAAAGATGGCGGCGCGTGAGTCGCGCGTGATCGAGCATCATGATTCCACGGTGCCGAGGAATCTTGCGTTCGTGAGAGACGCGCTTGCCGAAGCGGCGGTGGGACTAGCGCATGCGCTCAAACTGCCGGAAGAAAATCAGGAGCGAAAAAGTTATCTGGCCTTTCTCAAATCCGAACTCGGTATCAACTGGAAACAGGATCCCGAAAGCCGGCGCATCATTATTTCACTCGACTTGAAAGCCTTCGTCGAACACCTCGTCGGCCTCGCCCGCGCCCAGCGCGAAACCGCCCAAGCAGCTTAGTTGCCTGGTCCGGGATGACAAAACTTGCGCAGATAATAATTCTGCAGATTGTTAGCCGCAGATTTTCAGGCGGCGGCGGAAAGTTTATTTTCGGAGGCGATGGGGAGTGTGACATAAAATGTGGAGCCAACACCTACCTGGCTTTTGACCCAGATTTTTCCTCCATGTATTTCCACCATTTTTTTCACAATAGCTAATCCCAATCCTGTGCTGCTTTCGCCGCCGGTGGGACGCGGTGAGCCTTTTGTAAACGGGACAAAAATAGAATCCAGTTCTTTTTCCGGAATACCCATGCCTTGATCGGAGACGGAAAAAACGATATTACCATTATCTTTTTCGGCTTTCAGCCGGATTGCTGTTTTTGGGTGGGAGAATTTGATGGCGTTGGTCAGAAGATTCGAAAATACCTGCATAATCCGGACCGGATCAGCCTCTATCTGAGCCAGCAAATTGTCTGTCTCCAGATGCAGGGTGATTTTTTTATGATCGGCGATGTAACGGTTCATATCCACGCATTCTTCAAGAATCGTTTTAGGATTCAGTAATTGTTTGTTCAGTTCCAGTTTTCCTGCCTGAATAGCGCTTATGTCCAAAAGATGCTGAATAAGATCGAGCATGTGCTGACAATTTTTTGCCATGCGTTCCAGAACTTCGCGTTGTTCGCCGGTTACAGGCCCCAACGAATCGTCCAAAAAAAGTTCAAGATGTCCCAGCATAAATCCGAGCGGACTTCGCAGATCGTGCGCGGCCATGCCCAAAAAATAATCTTTCAACGTGTTGAGATTCAGCAGTTCTTCATACAACCGACTTTTTTCGGCGATGATGGAGAGTTGATTGGCAATTTGCTTGAAAATTTCGACGTGAAGGTTCTGATACGTATTTTTTTTCTGGCTTGAGAAAAAAATAAATCCGATGGCTTTATCCATGGCGACCAGGGGGCAGGTTAGGCTGGAACGCATGCCTTCCTCTACGATGCGTCTTGTGGAATCGGAATTGGGATGTTTTGCCAGATAATCTTCAAGATCATTAAGAATCCGTGGTTTTCGCGTTTGAATAATTGCTTCAAGACTGCTGCCAGCCATTGGGGCAGAGTATCCTTTATAAATTCCAATTTTTGTGGATTCAGTGCGTGCCCACCGGGCTCTGAGGACGGTACCGTTATCTTCAAGAAGGGCAAATCCAATGCGGTTGTAGGGGATGAGCGTGTGGAATGCTTCATAAGTCTGGTTCAGGACATCATCCAGAATCAGGCCCGAGTTGATTGTTTCCGTAATCTTTGATATTTGCTGGAGCTCTTGAAACCGTTTTTCAACATAATTGGCCAGTTCGTTAATTGTTTGTGTTAGGTGCTGGTGTTTTTCGGGGGGCAGGAGGACTGTTTTCTCGTCACCGTTTTCGACCAGCAATTCATTGATGGTCTCAATGAGTTTTTTGATTTCATCTTTCTCGTCCATGATAAAGATCCTCTGCATAAATTCTAACAGATAACCCGCTTAAGTTGTTTTTGCCATAAAAATATCTTACCCCCGTTAGAATTTTAATGCCTCTTGAAGAACTGCACAGCGCGCTCGTGTTTTTGGGCTGCGGCACGCGAGTCGAAGGTGCCCAGATTGCGCCGTTTGCCGGTTTTGGGGTTTTTGCTGCGGGAATAAAGCCGATATTTGCCAGTAGGAAGTTTTCGAATCATGTATGGGGAAAAAATAGCGCCCGCCGCTGATTAAACGACGGACGCTTGTGTTGGTCAGAATGATGTTGAATTTACTGCTTACTTCTTGTCTCCGGTGATGCCTTCATAAGCTTCTTCAGCGCCTTTGCCGACGCCTTCAATGGCTTTTCCGCCTGTGTCACGGATGCCTTTGGAAGCATCTTGGGTTCCTACAGCGGCGCCTTCAAGGGCTTTTCCGGTTTCTTCGCCTGCATCGTGGATGGCTTCTCCGGTTCCTTCAGTCGTGCCTTTCAGAGCTTTGCCTGAGGCTTCACCAGTGCCTTTAGCAACGTCTCTGGCTCCTTGGGCCGTGCCTGAAATCACTTTGCCGGTTCCTGTACCGATACCTGCGATGACTTCTCCGGTTCCTTTAATAGCACCTTTGATTACGTTGTCCTTCTTGGCGGCATCATCATCCGCAAAAGCGATGACAGATGCACCGGCTATGACAAACACTGTCATAAGCAGAGAAAGAATTAATTTCTTATTGGTCTTCATGGAAATTACCTCCTTGTAATGTAAAAGTTCCCGATAACGTTAATTGTACCTTGAAATTCTGATTCTTGCCAATAGCCGGTTAAACGAGCGACCTGGCGATGCGCTGGTCATAATTTGCAACTCGCCCCTGCTCATGAAACTTTGAATCATGCCGTTCACTAGAGTAGGTCTCTATTGGCCTACTGTTATGACGAAACTCAGAACGCGAAATTCAAAAAGTTTAATGCCGGCGGCTATAGCGACTGCCATAATATCGGCCGTTCTCGCCTTTTACTCAACTCAGCAGGACTCCCACGCTCATCATGTCCGTTACCACCACCCTAAAGCCATATCTGCGGCCGTTTCAACTCAGCTTTTTACGGTGGAGCACGCGGTTGATGGGGATACACTGGCGCTTTCGAATGGTGAACGGGTACGGCTGATCGGTGTAGATACGCCCGAATCGGCGGTCAATCCGAAACTTTATCGCGATGCCAAACGGTCGGGACGGAACGCGAAAACTATTTTGTCGACGGGGGCGCAGGCGAAATTGTTCACAAAAAAATTGTGTGAGGGCCGCAAAGTGCGGCTTGAAACCGACACTGTGCTGCGCGACAAGTACGGCCGCATTCTGGCGTACGTTTTTTTGGATGACCAGACGTTCGTCAACGCCGAGCTGGTGCGGTCCGGATACGCCCATGTTTATACCATTTCGCCGAATGTGAAATATAAAGATTATTTTCTCGGCCTCGAGCGTGAGGCGCGGGAAAACCGAAAAGGATTTTGGGGAAAGGGATAACTGTTTTGGTGAAGAAAATAATTTTCATTCTGCTTTACTTCCAGGCGGCAATTTTTTTATTTTCAGGTTTGGCGGTGGCGGAAAATCCGCCGCAAACCGAAACGCAGATGAAGCAGAAAATGCGGCCGCCGGTTGTGCGCAGTCCTCATTTTGTCCGGTCGGGAGTCGCGTATGACGCGGATGAAGATGTTACCGGGCTGATTACGGTTCAGGATCCGAAATCATTTTTCAATCCACGCACGAAGCAGGTGACGTGGTGGGGCGAGTTCAAACCGTTCATCAGTTGGGGAGCGCCGCAGCTTGCCGCGAAATGGTACAGCCCGTCAGGACAGCTGGTTGCGTCGCAGGAATTTAAAGGAATGGCGTGCCGCCTGGCGAAAACTACACTTGCGATGGCGCCATACCAGCCCGAGGAAGGCCGTTGGCAGGTCGACATTTACATGGACGGGCGCGTTATCGACCGCCGGCCGTTCGTCGTTTTCGACGCAGTCCGGGATGCGCGTGACAAGCAGAATGCTGCTGCGCAAGGCCGCGGGCCTGAAGTCTCGTCGACAGATATTGCGACGGAATCTCAGGGGGAAAAAATTTGAGAAAAATATTTTCCGCAATTATTCTCATGATTTTTTTCTCTGGATGCGCGAGTTTCAGCGAGGGAACTATCACGCTGGATGATGAGGGTTCGCCGCACTGGGATAAATTGAAAGTCTCGGGTCTGGCGCGCGATGCTTTCCGTAATCCAGCCACCGGAAAAATCGAACTTCAAAGCGCCACCGACACTTTTTATTCCGAATCACTGCGAGTAACGTGGTGGGGATATTTCGGCCCGATGGCTTTTTTGACATCGCCTGTTTTTACCGTGCGCTGGATTGATCCCGCCGGAAATATTTTCTGGGAAGAGGATTTTGCGCCGAACAATAACGATTCCGAACTGTACAAAATCACTCTACCGATCGCGGGCTCGCCGGCAAAAAATTATCCGGGAACATGGCAAGTTGAGATTTATTACAAAGGCAAAATAGTGGATCGTAAAAAATTCAAAATTCTTTTCGAGCCATTGCCATCCGGAATTCCTATTACCCGATGAAAAAAGTGCCTGTTCTGATTGCCGCCGTGTTTTTTGTCTTTACGCCTGCGTTTGCCCAAGAGGACAACACGATAAATCTTGGATTTTATGAAATCGCAAAACCCAATCCTGTTGTTGATTGGGTGTGTGATGAGACAGAAGCCGTGAATCATGGCGCAACTTTCGTAAATGTGAAATCGGGCGATGTCATTTCCGTATCATTTTATGTGCTGACCCGTTACGAAAAACAATTGGGCGGGGAGGACGAAATTATCCGTTTTGTTGACCGCCGCCAAAATGGTCTGCGCCGATACCGTTATCTTAAAAATCTTGATCTGGTGCTTGTGTTTGCGCTCGCACCTGCGAATTCGCGAAATGGAAATATTTTCGATCGGACGGTGAATAGTTTGCGGGTTTATTCCGATTTTCCGATTTCGCCTTGCGTGCGGCTAGGCAGAGTCAAAGAACAATTTCAAATAATTGCAGAGCAAGAACCGTCCGAGGTGACCAATCGTTATGCCGAAATGTTACGCGCCGAGCTGAATGGACGCCTTGAACATCACGATACGCATTGCACCGGACCCATCAATTATCTGCTTGGCGTGATGGAGTGTTACAATTCCAGATGGGAATTGTACGGCGCGGGATTTGATTCGAAAAAAGCGATGGATTATTTCCAGAAAGCGCATGAGGCCAGGCCGGCGGCGGCAGATCCGGGCCGGGCTATTCAGATTGTCAAAGAAAAAATGGGAGCCGTGAAATGAAAATTTCGCTGAAATTATTTTTGATTATGTTTATCGCTGGTGCCGTTGCTTGTTCAGCCTGCGCGAGAAAAGCGCCTCGGGATATTTCCACGCCCGAGAAAACGCTTGAAACGCTTCTGACCGCTATGTATTTCAAGGATGCCGATGCGTTTCTTTACTGCATGACCGATGAGCAATTGATTTCATATGGAAAATCCCGACAGGAAGAGGAAGGCCGTTTGCGCGAGGCGATGAAGCAGCCCCGCGGTAATGGGCATCTTGCCCACGAGTTTGAAATTACAAAACGGCTGGTATCGAAAGGCCGTGTGCGGATTGAGTATCAACTCAAGAAGAAATTTTTTACGAAGGCCGATGAGACTGGCTGGAAAGGCGCTCATCTTTTTATCCGCAAGCCTGAAGGCTGGAAATCCTACGGGGTAGACGTGTTTCGTTTCGGACAATGGCGTTACACCAAAGAAGACCCCTTCACACCGCAGTACTGATAATTTCGAAAACTGCGGAAGGTAGCCGTTGCCTTGTGTTAAAAACAAGGTAGCCGCTACCTTCCCAAATGGGCCGAAACTCTCGTAGCAGAGTTTGAAAAATTTCGATAGAATACCCACCCTTTAACAGGAGATTCGAATGGCGTTAACCCCATCTACCATGCTTGCTCTCGGCACCAAAGCGCCGGATTTTACTTTGCCGGATGTCACGGCTGGCGGAAAATCTGTTTCGTTAAAAATGCATGCGGTGAAGAAAGCGGTTTTGGTCATCTTTATCAGCGTGCATTGTCCGTACGTGAAACACATCAAGCATGAGCTTGCGAAACTCGGCCGGGATTATCAGAATAAAGATATTGCCGTGATCGCGATTAGCGCCAATGATGTGGAGCGTTATTCTGATGACTCGCCGGAGAATCTCAAAAAAATGGCGCAGGAACTTGGTTTTGCATTTCCCGTTTGTTTCGATGAAACACAAAATGTTGCGGAAGAATACACCGCGGCATGCACGCCAGATTTTTTTCTTTTCGGCAAAGACCGGAAGCTGGTTTATCGGGGTCAGTTTGATGATTCGCGTCCCGAAAACGGAAAGCCGGTGACGGGAAAAGATCTGCGTGCGGCCATTGACGCTGTTCTTGCCGATAAGCCGGTGGATTCGAATCAAAAACCCAGTATGGGATGCAACATTAAATGGAAACCGGGCAATGAGCCGGATTATTTTCAAAAACACTAACATGCTTCAATTTTATTTCATCAACCAAACAAGGAGAATAACAATGCGGAATAAAGCAGTAGTTTTTTCAGTAATATTTGTGGCGTTCATGTTTGTTGCCAGCCAGGCCATGGTGCTTGCTGAAGATACAAAAGAGTCCACCGATATCAGTTCGGCCGCCAGTTCAACCGATTCTTTGATGTCCACTTCTACCACTACGGATATGACGAATCCTCCAGCGGATGTGACGGCGCCGGCAGGAACTTCCGAGATAACCACGCTCAAGGAAAAAACCACAGAAACTGAGACGACCACCACAAAAACCCCGAAGAAAAAACATCGCGTAAAAAAACATCGTCAATACGTAAAATAAATTTCCTCAATTTGTTCCCTCCGGGTTTGGCGGGTATCATTGATATCACAAACCAAGGAGGGAACATTTTATGAAGATCGCGTTTGTTGTTGCGTTAATTGCGGTGTTTGTTTCGATGTTTTGTTCGGTTCATCCGCATTCCTGCGTTTGGGCCTCCGGTGAAGGCGGAGCGGCAATGGCCGTTGAAGGTGCCGAATCGGAAATGGGCGAGTTTTCCCGGGAAGCGGAAGAGGAAGAACAGCTTGATTCTATGGATCAAAAGGCTCCCGAGGGTGAAGGACTTATTACCAACGAAACAAGATAATTTAACAGAATAACAGAAGGTAGCGGCTACCTTCTGTCAGAGGTCCTCATGTCTAAAAAAATTCTGGTTTGTCTGGCGGAAGGATTTGAAGAAATCGAGGCGGTGACAATTATCGATGTGCTCCGCCGCGCCGAGTTTTCGGTGACTACGGCCGGTGTTTCCGGAAAAATGATTGCGGGGGCGCACGGCATTTGCGTTGAAGCCGATATCGAACTTTCCAAATACAAAGACATGCCGGATGCGATTGTGCTTCCGGGCGGAATGCCGGGTTCCCAAAATCTGGCGGACTCGCCGCTTGTTGCGGACATTGTGAAGAAAGTTCACGCACAGAAAAAAATTGTCGGTGCTATTTGCGCCGCTCCGGGATTGGTGCTTGGCAAACACGGCATTTTAGAAGGAAAGCGAGGCACCTGTTACCCCGGCTTTGAGCAGTATTTCCCGTCCTCCGCGAAATTTTCTTCTGATCGTGTAGTCGTTGATGGCAATGTGATCACAAGCCGCGGGCCCGGTTCTGCGCTCGAGTTTGTTTTGGAACTGGTGTCTCAGTTGGCGGATAAGAAAAAATCAGCTGATCTTCGGGAAGGCATGCTCGTCAGATAATCCCTTTAATTCCCAATCCACGATAAATTACCAGGTGATCCTGGCATTGAATCAACGGTTTCTTTTTCGCGAAGAAATGTTCATACACGTATTCCGTGATTTCGTGGCGCTCGCTGAGGGTATAATGATGCACTTGCGGATACAATAAAATCATCCAAATGACAGACATGAACTGTCCGAAATCTTCCACGAAAAATTCCACGCGCGAGGTTTTTGACCGGATTTCGGCGTTCTCGAAAAACGGATCCTGCCGCAGCATTTTCCCGAACTGAAGCAAATCCTGATTATTCTTGTGCGTGCAGAATTTCCCCGCGAAATGGTTGTAAAGCCAAGTCGTGCTCTGGTGGTCATTGCTTTCCGAGGACATGAGGACGGCGTAAACGGCACCTTTCGGCGCCAGAATAATCGAATAAAGATTTTTTATCAGCGGATACCAATTCACCGCGGGGCAGTAATACATGGAATGCTGAAGCGTAACAAGTTCAACGCATTTGGCGCCCATGTTTTCGTTTAGGAAATTTTTTGCCGCACCCGGATCCAGAAACGCTTTATTGTAATCATCCTGAATTGTGTGTACGTGATTCGTGTTTTGCCGGTGCATGCGTTCTTTCACCAGATCAAGAGCCGATTCTTCGATATCAAGAAGATACAGTCCTCCGCGAAACGCTGATTGAAGAATCCGGTATTGAGGCTCGTTGCTGGAACCGATCGAAAGCGCGCGCATCGGACGGATAAGCGGCAGTGCTTTGTCGAGAGTGCGGATGACTTTGGTGAGTGTCTGGCCGATATCAATTTTGTCGCTGGAATAGCGTGACCAGATTTTATCTTCTTGGAAAGTGTGGGAATCTGAAACCCGTTCGCCCAGATGGATTAAGCGCGCGCTCGTCCGTGTCATAAGGCCTCCTCCAATGAGTCATACTAATAAAGTACCTTCTCAAACAGGAAGTTTCAAATGTCTGTTCGAATGGTATACTTGAAATCATCGATCTTGAACAAGGAGGCGCGGTATGAAAAGGACTTTATGGACCCCCGTTCTGGCACTTGCGATCAGTTTCGCGCTTGTGGCCCCAAACGTTTTGGCGCAAAGTTTTCTATCGAAAAAAGTGGTTAAAATCGGTGAGCCGGTTCCCGAGTTCGTTTTGAAGGACACGGACGGTAAAGAAGTAAAGCGCACCGATTTTAAGGGTTCGATTTTGATGGTTGTTTTCTGGTCTGCGAATTGCCCGTTCTCAAAACGGTATGATCCGCGCATCAATCAGATTGTGAAAGATTACAAAGACAAAAACGTGGTTGTGGTCGGCATCGATTCCAATTCAGGCGAAACTTTAGATGAAATTAAAAAGGCAGTCAAAGAACGTGATTTGCAATACGCCATGCTGCTGGATCCCGGTAATTTGATTGCGGATCAATACGGCGCGCTTACAACACCGGATGTATTTATCGTTGATAAATCGGGTTTACTGGTTTATGAGGGCGCGGTGGATGATCAGGGTTGGAGCGACAAAAATCCGATTACCGCCAATTATGTGCGTGCGGCGCTGGATGCCACAATAACGAACGAAATTCTGGTTACTCCCAAAACCGATACCTTTGGCTGTACGATTAAACGGGTTGAATAGAGGAGCTTGTTTATGCAACAACAAATGTCCACTTTGCAGGAATTGATCAATACCGTTGTGCAGTTTTTTGTTAATTACAGCCTGCAGGTGATTGGCGCGATCATTGTTTTGATTGTTGGATTTTTGCTGGCGAAATGGTTGGCGAAATTCGTAATAAAATTGTGCGAGAAAAAACATGTGGATCTGGCTCTGGCCAAGTTTTTAGCCGGCTGCGTCAAAGCCCTTGTTATTGTGTTCGCGGTGATTATAGCGCTGGGGAAATTTGGAATTACCATCGCACCGTTCGTGGCCGCAATCGGTGCTATTGCTTTTGGATCAACGATGGCGATTCAAGGTCCGTTATCTAATTACGGCGCGGGGCTTTCCATTATTTTGAGCCGTATGATTCATGTCGGAGACACGATTACCGTAGTGGGCGTCAGCGGAATTGTTCAGGATATTTCTCTCTCCAGCACGATTCTTTTAACGGAAGAGGGTGTAAAAATCACCATTCCGAATAAACATATTGTGGGCGAGATCTTACAAAATTCAGCGAAATATCATATCGTTGAAACTCAGATAGGGGTCAGTTATCAGTCGGATCCCGAGAATGCGATTACCGTAATCCGCCGAGCGATAGCGGCTTTTGGTGATGTCGCGACGAATCCCACGCCTCAAATTGGGATTAAAGATTTTGCCGATTCCTCCGTAGTTATCAATTACCGATATTGGGCGCCGACGGCAAAATATATTCAAACTTCTTATGCTGTGAATTTGGCGGTCTACAAGGCGTTGAAAGCGGCGAATATTGAGATCCCATTTCCACAGCATGATGTGCACATTGTTTCTCAAACGAATAACGCTAGATTATGAAAAACGATACACCCCAAGCTAAACCTCTCGACAGCATTTTTAAACCGAAAAGTATTGCGGTTATCGGGGCCTCGCGCCGTGAAAGCGCTGTGGGGCATGCTGTTTTCAAAAATATTTTGTCCGGCGGCTACAAAGGAATTATTTATCCCGTTAATCCCGGAGCGGATTCTGTGCTGGGGGTGCGCTGCTACAAATCCATTTTAGAAATTCCGGATCCCATCGATTTGGCCATTTTGATTGTTCACGCTCAGGATTCCGTGAAAATTTTCCAGGATTGCATTAAAAAAGGCGTGAAGGGCGTTGTCATTATTTCCGCCGGGTTCAAAGAAGTGGGCGCAGAAGGCGCGAAACTGGAGAAAGAAATCGCGGCGCTGGCTATTAAACACGGGATTCCGCTTGTGGGACCGAATTGTCTGGGCGTCATTAATACCGATCCGACTGTGTCACTGAATGCCAGTTTTGGAAGAACCATGCCCAAGCAGGGACGGATTTCTTTTGTGTCCCAAAGCGGTGCGTTGTGCACGTCGGTGCTTGATTATGCCAAAGGCGCTAATATCGGATTTTCAAAATTTATCAGCATGGGCAATAAAGCCAACATTACGGAACTCGAGCTTCTGGAATATTTGGGTGAAGATTCTGAAACCGATGTGATTCTGATGTATCTGGAAGATTTGTCGCATCCGCGCGAGATGATTGATGCGGCCCGAAAGATTTCCGGAGAGGACGCGCATTTGAAGCCGATTCTCGCGATCAAATCTGGACGCACGCTTGCAGGCGCAAAAGCCGCTTCGTCGCACACTGGATCGCTTGCCGGTTCGGATGAAGTGTACACGGCCATTTTTGCGCAGGGTGGCATTCTTCGCGTTGATACGGTCGATGAATTATTCGATTACGCCAAAGTTTTTTCATCCCGGAAATTCCCGAAGTCGAATCGAGTGGCAATCGTGACGAACGCCGGCGGACCCGGCATTATGGCGACAGATTCTTGCGTGCGGCACGGACTCCAAATGGCTGAAATTTCGGATAAACTAAAAGCCGAATTGAAAAAAGTTCTGCCCTCCACGGCGGCCCTCACCAATCCCATTGATTTGATCGGAGACGCTCAGCATGATCGCTACGACGCTGCATTGAAACTGGTGCTTCGGGATAAACACATTGATGGCGCCATTGTGATTTTGACGCCGCAAGCCATGACGGATATCGAAGAAATTGCGCATACGATCGGCCGCATTGCGACGAAACATACCAAGCCTGTTATCGCCTGTTTTATGGGGATTGTGGATGTTTCCGCGGGGACGAAGATTCTTGAGGATTGGAAAGTTCCTTACTATAAATTCCCTGAATCCGCGTCGAAAGCGTTTGCGGCCATATCAAAATATTCCGCCTGGGTGCGTCGCCCGAGAACCATTCGGAAAGAGTTTTTTGTTAATCAAACGGAAGCCAAATCGATTATTAATAAAGCTAACCGTGAAGGACGCAAGTATTTGAATGCGGAAGAGACTTTCGGGATTTTGCACGCTTACGGTTTTCCGCTGCTTGCATCCACAACGTGTGATACGCCTCAAAAAGCGGCTGAAGCAGCTCAGAAAATTGGATTTCCGGTAGCGCTTAAAATCAGCTCGCCGGATATCATTCACAAAATTGACGTAGGCGGTATTCGGTTGAATATGCATTCCAAAGACGAGGTGGAAAAAGAATCCAAAGCGCTGCTTGAAACGGTTCAGAAAAAAATGCCGCAGGCGAAGATTCTAGGAGTGACTGTTCAGAAGATGGCGAAGAAGGGACGGGAAGTCATTCTGGGATTGAAACGCGATGCGCAGTTCGGGCCTATTTTGATGTTTGGCCTCGGCGGAACTTACGTGGAAGTTCTGAAAGATGTCACATTCCGCATTGCGCCGATCCGCGAATTGGGCGCGCAGAATATGATTCATTCCATCAAGACCTACAAAATTCTTGAAGGAACCCGCGGTGAAAAACCTGCCGATTTGAATAAACTCGCGGAATGCATTGAGCGTTTATCTCAGTTGGCCGTTGAGTGCCCTGAGATTGCCGAGCTGGACATTAATCCCCTCATGACCTATGAAAAGTCGAAAGGCTGTGTTGTCGTCGACGCCCGAATTTTAATTTCATAAAAAACCCCGCCGAAGCACTCCTCAAAAACTCTTGCCTTGTTTAGGTGGTTTCATTATAATAAATAAAAATATGAATATATTTAATAACTCTGATTGTTGTATTGCATGATTATGACTGTCTTGTGCGGGATCCAGTGTCGTTTGAATTACAATTCAAAAACAAAGACCCTGGATCCCGGGTCTCCACCAGAGGAGGGATCAGTCCTTCGGCTGAAAGCCCGGGATGACAGACTTGCCTGTGACAAAACCGTAATCGTGTTGTATCTATTTATAACTCAACAAGTTGCAATCTTGATGTTCCAAATTGGAACATCAAGATGAGGTGAAAAGCCGGTCACAATTTGTGACCACCTTAAAATGAAATTAAGAGGGTATCACAAATTGTGATACCCATAAAATTTCAAAGGATTGGATTTTATGCGGAGAAAATTCGATGAAAGAAATCATTCTCAAAGAAATTATTGAACCAAAAATTTTTCTGATTCGTGGACAAAAAGTAATGCTGGATAAAGATTTGGCGGAGCTCTACCAAGTTCCAACCAAAATATTAATTCGGCAGGTGAAGAGGAATATAAAACGCTTCCCCGGTGATTTTCTCTATCTTATTACCAAGCAAGAGGTTGCAATCTTGAGGTGCCAAATTGGCACCTCAAGTTGGGGTGGGCGCCGGTACGCGACATACGCGTTTACGGAGCAAGGAATAGCCATGCTTTCGTCCGTCCTGCGAAGCGAGCGGGCGATTCAAGTCAATATCGCGATTATGCGCGCGTTTGTGAAATTGCGGGAGATTTTATCAACGCACAAAGAGCTGGCACATCAACTGGCCGCGCTTGAGAGTAAGTATGAAAAACACGACGGCCAAATCGCGGAGATTTTTGAAGCCATTCGCCAGCTGATGGCGCCGTTGCCGGATCGGCCCGAGAAGCTCGAAAAACCAAAACGAAGGATTGGATTTCATGCCAGTGCTACAAAGCATTAAATCTTGGCCCAAATCGGAACAGCCGCGGGAGAAGCTGGCGGCGAGTGGGACGGCCGCGCTTTCGGACGCGGAGCTAGTCGCGATTTTGCTCCGCACCGGGATTAAAGGTAAAGACGCGATTGCGTTGGCGCGCGAACTCCTGACACAATTCGGCGGACTTCGGGGGCTTCTTTCGATCGCGCCTCAGGAGCTCAGGCGGATCAAAGGACTTGGCGCGGCGAAGATTGCTTCGCTGATTTCGGCGACGGAAATCGCGCGCCGGCAATTGAAAGAAGAAATTGTTGGCAAAAATGTGTTGCGCGATCCCAAGTCGGTGATGGATTATTTGTACAGCGCGCTTCGGGATAAAAAACGGGAAGTGTTCAAGGTGATATTCCTGAATAAAGCCAATTGCATTATCGGGGAAGAGGATTTGTTCGAGGGAACCGTGGACGAGACTGCCGTGCATCCACGCGAGGTACTTCGGGCCGCGATCGAGAAGAACGCGACCGCGATTATTTTGGTCCACAATCATCCGTCGGGGAGGGTGCTGCCGAGCCGCGAGGATCAGGAAATGACGCGCCGGATTCAGTCACTGGCGATGCCGGTCGGCGTCCGGGTGTTGGATCACATTATTGTGGGCGACAATCAGTATTTCAGTTTTAACGAACAGGGGTTACTCGTTTGATCTTTGTGGATTTTTTTAAAATCAGCTGCAGTCGAAAATCCTGACCTTTTAACCCGGCGTTTGTCAGCACCAGCCGAAGATCATATTCCATCGGATGCACTGCGGAAATAATCAGATTGGCTTTGCCATTGCCGAGAGATTTACGAATATATTGCCGAACTTTCCATTCTCGGGCCCGTAATTCTTTCATGTACTGCTTCGCGTACAAATCCAGATTCTGTCCTTTGACGACATAATTCTGATGAATCAACATGCTGCCCACCGCGCCATTTGTTGAGACGGGGACAGCGGAGTCGCCGAGGGAGGGTAGATACTTTGGGAATTCCGCCTGTTTAAATGAGCTGATCGCGGCTAGGGCGGGTGAAGTGATCAGCAGAATGATGAGTAGGAGTAGTGAGATTGTTTTTTTCATTTTAGGCTCCTTTCGAATCGATCACTTTTTTCAACACGTGAGGCAGTTCGGTTTTAAATTCCATCCGTTTTTTGGTCACCGGATGAATGATGGAAAGCGAATATGAGTGAAGTCCCAGCCGGCCGGCCGGATTGGTTTTCGCTCCGTAACGGTCATCGCCGATAATAGGCGTTCCGATATCCGCCATATGCACGCGGATTTGATGCTTGCGTCCGGTCTGCAAGTGAATATCCAACAGCGAAAACTGGCCGTTCGATTTGACGAGTTTGTAGCGCGTCACCGAATGTTTGGCACCGCCGCGTGTTGTGGAATACACTTTCATCCGGCTGTTTTCCTGCAGATAACTGATCACCGTTCCGGTTTCTTCCTGAGGCTTTCCTTCCACCACGGCGTAATAATGTTTTTCCGTCTGATCCCAATGATTTTGAAGCTCGTGCTTGGCCTCATGCGTTTTCGCGAATACCAAAAGTCCCGAGGCGCCCTGATCGAGCCGGTGCACGACGAAAATCTTTTTCTCGCGCCGGCCGCTTCCGGAATTCAGATATTCGTTCACCAAATGAATGGCGGTATCGTTTTTTATTTTTTCCGTCGCCACGGTCAAGAGTCCGGACGGTTTGTTGATCACGATGAGCGTGTCATCCTCGTACACGATATTAACCAACGATTTCAGGAATTCTTTTTCGGATGGCTGGGTGGTGTTGGTTTTAACAGACACTTGGTCTCCGGTGTGAAGCGGGTGATCGTGCCGGGTCGCAATCCGGCCATTCACCGACACGGAGTTGTATTTCAGAAAACTCTTCACCTTGTTCCGTCCCAAATGAGGAAAGGACGTGAGCAAAAAGGCGAGAAGTTGGCTATTCTCTTCAACGATAAGGGTTTCGGTTCCAGGCATAAGGCAGGCATTATAACCTATAAGGACGCCTTGCAACATCTCTGGTTATGTGGTTTACTTATCGTTTTGCCAAGGGGCCAAAGGGAGGATAGGAACAGTAATGGGCGTTTTGATTCAAATAAATAACATTCATAAAAGTTACGGACCCAACGTTATTTTTGACGAGGCCAGTGTTATTTTGTCGAGCGAACAGAAAATCGGTCTGATCGGCCGAAACGGGGCTGGCAAGTCCACACTGTGTAAACTCATCACCGGTCATGAGGAACTTGATAGTGGCGAGATCCGGAAAAGTTCTGATCTCCGGCTCAGCTATCTGGAACAGCAGGATCCGTTCAAACAGGAAGAAACCGTGATCGATTTTTTGATGCGCTACACCGGCCGCGAGGAATGGGAATGCGGCGAAATGGCGTGGCGTTTTCAACTGCATCACGACCTTCTTGAAAAACCAATTAAAAGTCTTTCGGGCGGATTTCAGACCCGCGTCAAATTGGTTTCGATGATGCTTCGCCAGCCCAATTTCCTGATCCTGGACGAACCTACAAACTATTTGGATTTGTCCACATTGATTCTTCTCGAGAATTTTCTTCAGGACTATAACGGCGGCTTTATCATCGTCTCGCATGACCGCGAATTTTTGAAACGCACCTGCGAAGAAACGCTGGAAGTGGAGAACGGACAACTGACGATTTATCCCGGGAAAATCGAAGATTATTTCGCGTTCAAGACCGAGCAAAAAGAGCAGGCCCTCGCGTACAACAAAAATGTGGAAGCCAAGCGCAAGCAGCTGCAGCGATTCGTCGACCGTTTCGGCGCCAAGGCGTCGAAGGCTTCGCAGGCGCGTTCCAAGAAAAAACAAATCGAGCGTCTGAAGCCGATTGAGATTGATAATCCGCTGGCGACCGTGAAGGTGAAAATTCCGCTGGTTGAAAAACGCAATGGGTTGGCGCTCCGGTGTGAAGACTTGGCGATTGGTTATCCCGAAAAAGTGGTTGCGAAAAATATCCGCGTGGAAGCACTGTGCGGCGCGCGCGTGGCGATTTTGGGCGATAACGGTCAGGGCAAGACGACATTCTTGCGTACGATCGCCGGGGATCTCCAAGCCAAGCACGGTGCTCATCGCTGGGGCAATAATCTGAAAATCGCTTATTACGCCCAACATGTGTATCAGGCCATTGATCCAACGCTCGACGTTTATTCCTATCTGGACAGCCGCACCGCGGACGGCATTACTTCGCAGGAAATTTTAAACATTGCCGGTAGTTTTCTGTTTAAAGGCGAAGACGTGCGCAAAAAGGTGTCGGTGTTAAGCGGCGGCGAGCGGGCGCGGCTGTGTCTTGCGGGTATGCTGCTTACAAAAAGTAACGTGCTGCTTCTTGACGAGCCGACGAACCATTTGGATTTCGAAACCGTGGAAGCGCTTGGTAACGCGCTCAAGGATTTTTTGGGCACTATCTTTTTCATCAGTCACGACCGGACGTTCGTGAATCTGGTCGCGACGGAAATTTTCGACGTGAAAGAAGGTCGGGTCATCAATTATCCGGGCGACTATGCGGAATATGTGTATTATCTCGAGAGAAAAGTCGCTGAGGAAATGGGTGAGACCGTGGTGGAAAATGTGGTTGAGGAAATAAATCCCGAGCCCCAAAAGGTATCTCCAAAAAAGTCTCAACGCGCCGAAAAATTTCAATTCGAAATGGATTGACGATGAGCGAATACGCGCGGAAAATTAAAACCGGCAAGCGCTCCAATAATCTTTACGATCCCAAATCTAAATTACCATTCAAATTGAGCCGCACCCGGCTCGAAGACTTCATCAATTGTCCCCGTTGTTTTTATCTCGACCGCCGGCTCGGTATCGAGGAGCCTTCCGGTCCTCAATTTAATTTAAATATCGCTGTCGACGCGCTCATGAAAAAGGAGTTCGATGTGTACCGCGCGAAACGTGAGCCGCATCCGATCATGAAACGCTATCGTGTTGACGCCATTCCGCTTTCCCATCCGGATTTGGACACGTGGCGTAATCCATTTAAGGGGATTCAGTTTTTGCATCCCCAAACTAATTTTCTGGTGTTCGGTGGCGTAGATGATGTCTGGCAGAGGCCTGAGGGCGAACTCGTGATCGTCGATTACAAGGCGACGTCCAAAGACGGGGAAGTGACGCTGGACGATGAATGGAAGGACGCCTACAAACGGCAAATGGAAATTTATCAATGGCTGTTCCGGCGGAATAATTTCAAGGTTTCCAACACCGGATATTTTGTTTATTGCAACGGGCTAAAATCGGAAGAGGGCTTTTACGATCAGCTCAAATTCAAGACCGTGATTTTGCCGTACGCGGGGAATGATGCGTGGATTGAACCGGCTTTGATGGGGGCGTATGAATGCCTTCGGTCCGACAACCTTCCGGTATCTTCTTCCAAATGCGATTTGTGTCTGTACCGAAAAGTTGCCGGTGAAGCTGAATCTTCTAGAACAAGCTCTTAATTTTTGACGCTGCGTCTCGAGCCATTTCTTCAGCTTTTGTTTTGAATGTTTCGTTGGAGACGAATTGATTTTTTAGTGAGCTTTTCAGGTCGGATAAATCCAGATTGGTTAATTCCGAAATCGATGTTTTCATCAGCGCTTTCACCAAAATTAAACTCACCAGCGCCCCCGGATCTTTAATGTCTTTATAATTTTCGTCCAGGTTGACGTTATATTCTTTTACGGTTGGCGGCGTGGCGGTGAAATCTTTGTAGATCACTTTACCAACCTTAAGGTTGAGCTCATCAATCAGCAGCTTTGGCGCCTCGCCTTTTTTCTTTTCTTTCGCGGTTTCCGCTTTTTCTTCTTTCTGCTTTTGAACCGGTTTTAGAGAATTGACGTTTGTTTCGCCCTCGGCATTTTTTTCCACGGTCAATTCTTTCAGGTCGAGAGTCATTTTGGGGACGTGAACCGTGCCTTTAAATAATTCCCCCAGTTTCAAACTTAAATAAATCTCGGGGATTTCGCACATGATTTTGTCCGGAAATCCTTTCGGATTAAAAAGACGCATATTTTTTATCTCAAGGGATGTTTTACCAAAATCCAGATTGATGCTATCCATCGTCAGAGATAATCCGGTCGCGGCTTTACCTCCACCTTCGATGGCAGCTTTCAAAATTAGATTTTTCCCGATTGCAAAGACAACAATGATGACGATAATAATGGCAATAATAGGTGTCAGAATGTTTTTCATGATTTGGGTCCTCTTTTTATGATTACACTTCCAAAAAAATCGCTTCCTTTAATATCGGCTATTTTCCTCGTGGGTTGCGCCCGGCTTTTTGGCTGGGATATTCACGCGCCCGGACTGCTTTCCTCCAATTTCGAACGTCAGATTCTTCCTGTTCATGAGCGCGTGGCGCTTTATTTGCCGCTGGAATCGTTGAAATATGTGTCCACGGATAAGGGAGATCGGCTTGCGGACCCTCAGGTCTATCATGTCGGCGAGGCGTTTGGTCCGATGATGGTGGAAGGCATGCAGAACGCGTTTGATGAATTCGTGATGATTGAAACAAAACCGACTCCGGAAATCATGAAGCGCTATCAAATTCCATATCTGATGATTGTACGAATCAAACAATTCAGAAATCACGTGACCTGGCACGGACAGTCCGTAAGTCTTGAGGCTGAAACGGTGGTTTACGATTCGGACTTGAAACAAATCGCTCAGTTTGAATCGCGCGGCACGAGCGACGCGAAAAAAGTATTCGCCAAAAAAGGAGGGCCCGAAGTGAATTTGAATGCAGCGGTTGAAGAAAACGTGTTGTCGATCGTTCAATATTTACAGGATTCGGTGCGGAACGGGGTGTGGAAATGAGAGGGGAATTAATCTTTTTTTTAATTTTTATTCTAACAGTCCCAGTTTTCGCCGAAGAAATCTCCACTCTAGTGACCGAAATCAAGCAATCCGAAGTTAAAGACGATAGTCACTCCCAAGTAATTATCCGCGAGCATCCGAAAACGGGAAAGCCGTACGTGACCATTGTTTCTTCCGACGTGCCGGTGCCGGCGGATCCGTTTACAAATGAGCGGAATCGATACTCGCGTCCCGATTACCGGATGCTGGATCCGAAAGCGAAAAAAGGTGATTACAAATATGATGGCCCTTACAGTGATCGAAAAAAGATTTATATTTTTGCCGCATCTATGATGACGGTGGGAGTTGTCGGCGGGGTTGCGGGCATGGCGCTTGCACCCGCGGCAACGGCCGGCACGGCAGCCTCGGCGGGTGGGGGCGGGGCATATCTGGCGGCCGGCGCGGTTGGCACCGGAGTCGCTGGAGTAGCCACCGCAGAAGCGTTAAAAGTGAAACCGGAAGATGAAAATTTTGTTCACGAAGGTGAATCGAAAACCATTCAAACACCCAAGGAACCGGGTGACAACACCAACGAAACGAAAAATTAAAGGAGGGGCCAGCTAATGAAAAATATTTTATTGGGAATTTCGGGAATCATTTTCGGAATTATCGCGATTATGCACTTTCTTCGTCTTCTGATGAAATGGCCTGTGATTTTGGGTCCTGTTACGATTGACAGCAGTGTGAGTCTTTGGGCGGGTTTGATTTTTGTTTTGCTTTCTGCGGCATGTTTTTTTGCGGCTAGCAAAAATGGTAAAGCCTAATTTCAGGAAATATTTAATGAACAAAAACATGCGCGCGGCGATTCGGTCTGCTCAAACGGGGATGAGTTGTAGGGAAGGCGGCCCGTTCGGCGCCGCGATCGTAAAATCCGGAAGACTCATCGCCGTCGCTCATAACACTGTCCTCAAAAATCAGGATGCAACCGCCCACGCAGAAATTAACGCGATCCGCATTGCCTCCCGTAAACTCAAAAGTTTCAGCCTGAAAGGATGCGTTATTTATTCCACCACCGAACCGTGCCCGATGTGTTTTGCCGCCATCCATTGGGCGCGTATCGATAGAATTATTTTTGGTACGCAAATTCACGATGTCCAAAAACGCGGCTTTAACGAACTCTCCATCCCCGCTGTCCGCATGAAAAAATCAGGGAAAAGTCCGGTCAAGATTACTTCCGGCTTTATGCGCGAAGAATGCCTGGAACTTCTTCAGCGTTGGGATGGTTTGGATAGAAAACGGCTATACTAGTAGTAAGACAGTTTGAGGTACACAGGTATGGCGACCATTTCGCAGCTGCTGGACGTCAGTAATTACGTTTTTCATCCGTTCACCATCCCCTCTTTTTTAGTTGCGGTGTTGTCGGTTGGGTTAGGTGTTGTCGTTCTTTTCCGTGAGCAGGGCACATCGGCCAGCTGGTCTTTTTTCGCGATTACCCTCGGTATTTCATTTTGGCTTTTTTCTGATAGTGTCTGCAATTCGGTGATTAGCGAGTCCGTTGCCAGGGTGTGGATCAAGATTGAGCACTTAGGCATTATATTTTTGCCCAGCTTAACATTTCTTTTTGCGCTGATTATCGTTAACCGATTCCGCCAGTATCGAGTATTTGCGTTACTCTCATTTCTTTTATCCGCGCTGTTTTATTTTCTGTGTGTCCAGACTGATCTGTTTATTATCGGTGTCCGGAAATGTTACTGGGGGTTTCACGAACAGTACGGAATTCTGGGTATTGCATTTTTGTTTGTTTTTGTTGGCATCTTAATGATCAGTCTGGGACTTTTTTGGGACGAATACCGCCGTTCGCATCCCGGAACCCGCAAGAACCGGTTAAAGGCGTTGATAGTCGCGTTTGCTATTGGCTATGCTGGAGGGATTGATTATCTAGCCTCTTTTGGTATTGAATTGTATCCGTTCGGTTATGTTCTCATTTTCGTTTTCGTTGTGTTGATTGCCAGAATTATCTGGCGTTACCGTTTGCATGAAATTACACCGGCTTTTGCTGCTGAACGCATCATCAACACAATGGCGGATGCGGTGCTGGTTCTAGATCACGAAGGCACTGTCCGCGTTGCGAATGAAGTTGCTTCCATTATTTTTGGTTATCCGCACCGCGAAATTGCTGGCAAAGGCATCGAACTTATTTCAAAAGAATTTTTGTCGAAGGAAATCCGGGATGAATTAGAACGTACGGGGGTTGTCCCGAATTATGAGATTAATTATGCCCAGCCGCAGGGAGGTGAGCTGGTGCTTTCTGTTTCCAGCTCTGTTATTCGTGATGAGCAGCATCAAGTAATTGCTTTTGTTTGTATTGCCCGCGATATCACTGCTCTGAAACATGCGCAGTCTGAACTTCTTAATAAGACATTCGATTTGGCGCGCGCTACAGCTGAGCGCAAGCAATTGGAGCTGTTTGCTGTGATCGCATCGCACGATTTGAAGGAACCGCTTCAAAAGGTGATTGCGTTTAGCGATATGTTGGAAGTGCGCTATGGCGGGATGTTTGACGAGCAGGGCCGCAGTTATCTTGTGCGTTTGCAGAGCACCGCCAGGCGAATGAGCGAGTTGATAGAAGCTGTTCTTCACTTTTCGAAATCCGAATCGCAGGAGACGACATTTATGTCTGTTGATTTGTCCGTTGTCGTGGGGGAAGTGATTTCAGATTTGGAGATGCGCATTAAAGAATCCCACGGTGTGATCAAGGTGGCTAAACTTCCGGTTATTGTTGCGGACAATGCGCAAATGCACCGTTTGTTCCAGAATCTGATTGCGAATGCGCTTAAATTCCGTAAGAAAGATGTGCCGCCGCATATTTCGATCGACGGTCGCGAGTTGGCCGGTAGACTCGTGGAAATTAATGTGAGGGATAACGGAATTGGTTTTGAAAAGGAATATGCCGA
>JACROU010000011.1:0-26689 GCA_016214265.1 Candidatus Omnitrophota bacterium | reverse complement strand
GAGAAGACGAAGGAAATGGCTTGGGGCTGGCTATCTGCAAAAATATTGTTTTGCGTCATGGGGGGAGCATTCAGTCCAAAAGTACTCCCGGAGTTGGATCAACGTTCACCATTATTTTGCCCAAAAATCCAAGCGAAAAGCGGTTATAAGTGGAATGTCCGATACCCTAATTGTATTTGACTTTACCCAAGGGCCCTTCTAAAATGCTCCGTTTTAAATTAGTCGATAGACGATAGTTGATAGGCAGTTGCCTTTTGGGCTTTTCTATCGACTATTTACTGTCTACTGTCTTTTAGGGCGCTTAGCTCAGTTGGTTAGAGCGTTTCCTTGACATGGAAAAGGTCAGAGGTTCGACTCCTCTAGCGCCCACCATTAAATAAGAAGGAATTTATGAGCACAGAAAAGAAAAAGCTTGCCGGAGTTGGCGAGCTTTTTTCCGCGAGCTGGAGTCTTTACAAAAGCAGGTTTTGGACTTTGATCACGATTGGTGTGATTGCTTCGCTGATTCTTTTCTTGTTTCAAGGGGTGTTCATTCTGCTGGGGGCTGCAAAAAATATTCCGTCAGCCAACATTTCGTTTTTTTTCATGATTGCGGTTAATTTTCTGGCGGTGCTTTGCGTTATCGTGATTACTTTGTGGTCTTCCGCCGCGCTTATCTTTGCCATCAGCAAGGCCAGTGAGTCGATGGGCGCTGTCGAGGCGGGCAAGAAGGCCTGGGCTGTAGTTATGAAATATTTTGTGGTTTCGTTTTTGGCCGCGCTCGTGGTTGCGGCAGGAATGATTCTTTTTGTGATTCCCGGGATTTATTTGGCGGTCGGACTCAGCATGGCGCCGCTTGTTGCGATTATTGAGTATCAGGATGTTACGATTGTTTCGGCGCTCAAAAAAAGCCGGGCCTACGTGAAAGGTTACTGGTGGCCGGTTTTCGGCCGATTTTTATTCCTGCTTCTGATCCTTTTCGGCTTCGGAATTATTTTGGGATTGCTTCTTTTTCTGCCACTCACATTTTTTGCTTCATTGAGTCGCGAGATAAATTCGATGTTGCGTCCTATAGGCAGTGCCCTTATTGATGTGATTCTTACGCCGTTTTCAACGATCTATTGGTTTATGATTTACTCTGGCCTGAAACAAATGAAACAAACTCAAGAATTGTCCTAACGTGAACCGAGAACAAGCAGAATCATTCGTTAAATCAGATTTAGATCGTTTGCGCCACTCAGCCTCGCATATCATGGCTCAGGCCATTCAGGATCTTTTCCCCGGAACCAAACTCGCCATCGGACCCTCCATTAAAGAAGGTTTCTATTACGATGTGGATTCACCCGTTCAATTTTCCGAGTCGGACTTAGTGCGCATCGAAGAGCGGATGAGGGAAATTATCCGCGAGGGCCAGACGTTTGAGCGCAAGGATTTGTCGAAAAAAGAGGCGATTGAATTTTTCCGGAAAAAGGGCGAACTCTACAAAGTCGAGATTCTCGAAGGTATTGATGCCGATCAAGTTTCTGTTTATTGGAACGCGGATAAGTTTGTCGATCTTTGCCGCGGACCGCATGTTCAGAAAACGTCAGATGTGAAAGCTATTAAACTCCTTGCGATTGCCGGCGCCTATTGGCGCGGCGACGAGCGTAACAAAATGCTTCAGCGCATTTACGGCACGGCGTTTGGTTCCGAAAAAGAGCTGGATGATTATTTGAAACAACTTGAGGAAGCGAAGAAGCGCGATCACCGGAAACTTGGCAGAGAACTAGATCTTTTCAGCTTTCACGAAGAATCGCCCGGCGTTCCGTTCTATCACCCGAAAGGGACGATTATTTACGATGAGCTCATTAAATTCTGGCGCGAAGAACATCAGAAAGAAAATTATGTCGAGGTGAAAACCCCGATGATTTTGACCGACGAGCTGTGGAAACGGAGCGGACACTACGAGCATTACAAAGACAATATGTACTTCACGAAAATTGATGACGCGAATTTTGCGATTAAACCGATGAATTGTCCGGGTGGCGTTCTAATTTTCAAAAATACGCCGAAGTCTTACCGCGATCTTCCGATTCGTCTGGCTGAGCTGGGCCTGGTGCACCGTCACGAATTGTCGGGTGTGCTGCACGGCCTTTTCCGCGTGAAGGCGTTTACGATCGATGACGCGCATCTTTACGTGACAGAAGACCAGATTCAGGAAGAGATGTTGAGTACGCTTCAGCTTATCATCCGCATCTACAAAGCGTTTGGATTCGATAAAATTGAGATTGATCTTTCCACGCGGCCAAAAGATTCGATGGGGTCCGACGCGATTTGGGAAAAGGCGACATCGGGGTTGGTCAACGCGCTCAACGCGGCGGGAATCAAATACGGTATTCAGGAGGGCGGGGGTGCCTTTTACGGTCCGAAAATTGATTTTCACATCGAAGACTCAATCGGCCGTACCTGGCAATGCGGAACCATTCAACTGGATTTCTCGATGCCAGAGCGTTTTGAAATTGAGTATGTCGGACCGGACGGAAAGTTCCATCGGCCGGTGATGATTCATCGGGCGGTATTCGGTTCCGTGGAGCGGTTTTACGGTATTTTGGTGGAGCATTTTGCCGGCGCGTTTCCACTCTGGCTCTCTCCTGTGCAGATTCGGGTTTGCTCTATTTCAGAAAAGCAAGAAGGGTACGCCAAAGACCTTTGCGCCAAGCTCAAACAGGCGGGATTTCGGGTGGAATTGGACATTGCTTCCGAAAAGATCGGCTATAAAATTCGTGAAGCGGAAACGCAGAAAATCCCTTATACTGCGGTGGTTGGCGACAAGGAAGTTGAGGCCAAAACTTTAGCATTGCGCGCCCGTGGTCGAAAAGACCTGGGTGTCATGACGTTGGAACAACTCATCGAAAAACTGAAAACTGAAATCGCCGCTAAGGCATAATCGTCGAAAGGAAGGTGGTTCGTATTTCTTCTTCAGCGAAAAATATCAGATATAACGAGCGCATCCGCGTCCCGAAAGTGCGCGTGATCGATCAGGATGGAAATCAGCTGGGAATCATTTCACCGCGCGAGGCTTTAATGAAAGCGCGCGAAGTAGGACTGGACCTTGTGGAGGTTTCTCCGAACGCGGATCCTCCTGTCTGCCGGATTCTGGATTATGGAAAGTATATTTACGATCTGAATAAAAAAGAAAAAGAATCCAAAAAAAAGCAGCACGTTATGGATGTTAAAGAAGTAAAACTTGGGCCCCACATTGATGATCATGATTTTCAAACCAAGCTGCGTCAGGCGGAAAAGTTTTTACTGCGGGGCGATAAGTTAAAGCTCAGCATGTATTTTCGCGGCCGCGAAATGGCTCACGTTGATCGGGGTAAGACCGTGCTTTCCCGGTTCATCCTGGATCTGGAAGATTACGGAGAGGTTGAGAAAAACGCGGGGCTGGAAGGAAACACCATCACCATTTTCATGATGCCGAAAAAAGGCGGAAGTGGAAAAAAACAGACGGGTGAGGGTGAAGTAACGAAATAAAAGGGGGACATGATTTCATGCCGAAATTGAAAACAAGAAAGTCAGTCAAAAAAAGATTTAAAATTAGTTCTACCGGAAAGGTGCTTCGTCCGCGGGCTCTCAGACGTCATTTGCTGACAGATCGTCCTAAGGGCAAGAAACGCGGATATCGCAAATACAGGCTCGTAGATAAGACGGACATAAACCGAGTGAAGAAGCTTCTTCCGTACGGTTAAGAAAGAAAAGGAGAAAATAGAATGCCAAGAGCAGCACATGGACCAGCATCACGCAGAAAGCGCAATCGGATTTTTAAACGCGCTAAAGGATTTGTCGGAGGCCGCGGAAAGCTTCTTAGAACCGCGAAAGAAACCGTTAAGCGGGCGATGTATTTTTCGTATCGCGACCGGAAAACAAAAAAGCGTGCGTTTCGCGGATTGTGGATTATCCGTTTGAATGCCGCCTGCCGTGAAAATGGAATTTCTTATTCCAAGTTTATTTCTGGCCTCAAAAAAGCCAAAGTGAATTTGGACCGCAAGCAGCTTGCGGATGTCGCAGTGAAAGACGATGCTTCATTTAAGAAGCTCGTTGAACTCGCTAAAAAGAGCGCATAACTTCATAAAACGTACTTCGTACTTAGTACTTCGTACTTCGCAAAAAGCCAAGTCTCCTATCTAAGTACGAAGTACTAAGTACGAGGTACTGTTTTTATGATCACCATCGAACAAATTGATTCCATCGCGAAAGAGTTTGAAGAACGCCTTGGCGGGGTGACGGATGCCTCTAGCCTTGAGGCGCTTCGTGTGGAGTTCCTTGGTAAAAAAGGCAAAGTCACGCTTTTTCTGCGCGAATTAGGATCCATTCCCCCCGCCGAACGCAGCGAGTTTGGCAAGCGCATCAATGATTTAAAGTCCCGTGTGGAATTCCAGATCGCCGAATATTCTTCCAAATTAAAACCTGTTTCCGGAAAAAAATCCGATGTGGATTGGACGCTTCCGGGTATCCAGCCCGCCGCTGGCCGGCTTCATCCGCTGACTCAGATGATTCAGAAAATCCTCGAGATTTTTACGCGCATGGGATTTGACGTGGTGGATGGCCGCGAAATCGAAACCGAATTTTATAATTTTACCGCGCTCAATATTCCGCTCGATCATCCATCGCGGGATGCTTTCGATACCTTTTATACCCGGCACGGCAATCTTCTTCGCTCTCAGACGTCGACGGTGCAGATCCGGATCATGGAAAAGCACAAGCCGCCCCTAAAAATTGTAGCGCCCGGAAAAGTATATCGGCCCGATACCGTGGATGCCAGCCACTCGTTCATGTTTCATCAGATCGAAGGTTTGCTGGTAGATGAGCGCACGACATTCAGTGATTTGAAAGGAACGCTCGCGTTTTTCTTGCGCGAGCTCTTCGGCGCGAATACGCGCGTTCGTTTTCGTCCCCACTTTTTCCCGTTCACCGAGCCGAGTGTCGAAGTTGACATGAGCTGTTTTAATTGCCACGGCAAAGGCTGCAACGTGTGTTCGCGTACCGGCTGGATTGAGGTGCTGGGCGCGGGCAGTGTGCATCCGAATGTGCTGACTGCTGTTGGGATTTCGCCAAAAAAATATCAGGGGTTTGCGTTTGGGCTTGGCGTTGAGCGCATGACCATGCTCAAGTATGGGATTCACGATATCCGGTATTTTTACGAAAACGATGTGCGATTTTTGAATCAGTTTTGAGGATTCTCTAATGAAAGTTAGTTTGAATTGGCTGAAAGACTATATTGATCTGAAGGCGCCTGTTGCCGAAGTGGCTCATCGTCTGACAATGGCGGGTCTCGAGGCGAAGGTGCCAGAAACCGTTGGGCAGGATTCGGTGATGGATATTGAAATTACGTCGAATCGTCCCGACTGGCTGAGTCATGTGGGAGTGGCCCGCGAAGCCTCAGCGGTATTTCGCAAAAAACTTAAAACGCCAGTGGCCCTCGCTGGGGCAAAATTGCTGAAGTCCGAGAAAATTTTCCGCATCGCCATCGAAAATCTAAAACTCTGCCCGTACTATTCCGCGGTACTCGTTGAAGACGTTCAGAACATTCCGACCCCGGATTTTATGAAAAAGCGCCTCGAGGCTTTGGGACTTCGTCCGGTGAACTTTCCTGTAGATGTCACGAATTACGTTCTCCATGAAATCGGTCAGCCCCTGCATGCGTTTGATGCCGACAAGATTCAGGGAGACACCATTTATATTCGTCCCGCGCGGAAAGGCGAAAAATTGACGGCGATTGACGGCCGTGACTATGAATTGATTTCCACCGATTTGGTGATTGCCGACGCTTCCGGTCCGATTGCCATTGCTGGTGTGATGGGGGGCAAAACGACCGAAGTGAGCGCCAAAACCAAAAACATTCTTCTGGAATCTGCATTTTTTCAGCCTGTTTCGGTACGTACCGCGTCCCGTCGTCTCAATTTGATGAGCGATTCCTCTTACCGCTTTGAGCGGAAAGTGGATCCTGCCGGCGTTAATTTGGGCCGGGACCGGGCGGTTCAGCTGATGGCAGAGTACATGTCCGTCGGAAAATTATCAAAAGTATTCAAAAGCGGTAAGCCACCCGTAAGCTCCAAGAAAATTTCTCTCGAGCTTGATTTCGTAAAAAAAATTTTAGGGATTGAACTTTCCGCAAACGATGTGACCGAAATTTTGAAATATCTGGGTCTCGGAGTTACCAAAAAGAAATCGGCTCTGGTCGTCGACATTCCTTCGTTTCGTCCCGACTTGCTCGTGCCCGTTGACTTGATCGAGGAAATCGCGCGCATTTACGGCTATGACCGGCTCCCGGAATCGTTGCCGGCTCTCGAACCTTTGGCGAAATTGTCGGAATCGATTTTCTCCGAATTGGATCAGGTGAAACGGCTTTGTGTGGGTGCGGGATTTAACGAAGCGGTGAATTTCAGCTTGACGCTGAAGCAAGGATTGATCGAAAATGTTTCAAGGAATTTGAATCTTGGCAATCCGAATCTTTCTTTTTTTGAAGTGGGACGCGTTTACGGTGCCGAAGGCGTTAATAAATTGCCGGATGAAATTTGGTCTTTGGGCCTGGCGATGACCGGAAAAAAACTGTTGAACTGGAAAGATAAGGGCCGTGCCGTGACGCTCTTTGATTTGAAAGGGGTTATTCAATCGTTGTCCGGAGAGCTTTCCGTGTCGGATATTCATTTTGTGGAATCGCGGCATCCGTTTCTTGCGGATACGGCGAATCTTCAAATCCGGCTGGGGCTGGAACCTGTCGGTATTCTTGGCGAGCTTCAAAGTGAAATCCGTGCCCGGTATGATATTGCCGAAAAAGTATTTTTGGCGGAAATTGATCTGGAGCTTTTGTTCAAGCGCCGCGCGATCAAAAAACAATTTACCCCATTCTCAAAATACCCCGTTGTTCTGCGCGATTTGGCACTTCTGGTGCCCAAACAGGTGAAGGCGGGCGCACTTATGGAGCAGATTCGCCACACGAGCGGTGCACTTCTGAAAAACGTCGAACTTTTTGATGTATTTGAAAGTGATAAGCTTCCTGCCGGGATTAAAAGCCTTGGGGTGACGATGCATTTTCAGTCCGAGGAACGCACGCTTTCGTCTGATGAGGTCAACGTACTTCAGGAAAAAATCCTTTCCGATCTCAAAGCCCAGTTTGGCGCTTATCTTCGGTAGTTCGTTTTGGTTGTCATTCCGGACAAGACAGGCACTGAAAAGTGCGGCGTGATCCGGAATCTAGCGTCTTTAAACGACACTGGATCCCGGCTTTCGCCGGGATGACAAATATAATTCGGAGTCTTTTATGTCCCGCAAAAATTCTGAAGAACCAGGCCTGTTTGAAGAGCCTCTTTCCGAACGCTCTGACAATGAGTTGCAACACACTGAGCATGCTCCGCTTGCCAGCCGCATGCGCCCATGTACACTTGATGAGTTTACGGGACAAGAGCACATTTTAGGTCCCGGCAAATTATTGCGCCGGACGATTGAAGCCGATCGCATCAGTTCCCTTATATTTTACGGTCCGCCGGGAAGCGGAAAAACGACGCTCGCCCAAATTATTTCGAAAATGACCAAATCACGTTTCTCGAGTGTTAATGCTGTGACCTCCAACGTTGCTGAGCTGCGGGCGATTGTGGATGCCGCGAAAAAAATTCGGAAAATCAATAATCAACGCACGATTCTTTTTATCGATGAAATTCACCGCTTCAACAAAGCCCAGCAGGATGTGTTGATGCCGGAAGTCGAAAATGGTGTGATCGTGCTGATCGGCGCGACGACACATAACCCGAGTTTCTCGATTGTGGGTCCGCTTCTTTCGCGCTCGCTCGTGTTTGAGCTTCGGCCGCATGAAGAAAAAGACATCACCAAAATTATTCAAAACGCGCTTCAGGATAACGAACGCGGCCTCGGCAAATTGAATGTAGAGCTCGATCCGAAAGCGATTAAATTTCTCGCAGCCGTAGCTTCCGGGGATGCGCGCCGGGCGCTGAATGCCTTGGAGGTGGGCGTGCTGACGACTCCTCCGGCTCCGGACGGAAAAATTCATTTCGATGTGAAAGTAGCACAGGAGTCCGCGCAGAAACGGATTATCTATTACGATAAAGATGAAGACTATCACTATGATACGGCCAGCGCATTTATCAAAAGCATGCGCGGGTCCGATCCGGATGCCGCGGTGTATTGGCTGGCGAAAATGTTGTATGCCGGTGAAGATCCGCGGTTCATTGCCCGGCGTATCGTGATTTTGGCCTCCGAAGATATCGGGAATGCGGATCCTCAGGCGCTGGTTGTCGCCGCGAGCGCGCTTCAGGCGATTGAGTTCGTCGGTATGCCCGAGGCCCGGATTATTCTGGCTCAGGCGGTCACGTACATGGCCACAGCCCCCAAAAGCAACGCGGCCTATATGGCAATCGAAGAGGCCACAGAAGATGTCAAAAACGAGACCAGCCAGGAAGTGCCGGATCATTTACGGGGAACCAGTTATCCGGGCGCGAAGAAGCTGGGTCACGGAGAAGGGTATAAGTATCCGCATCAATATGCCGATCATTACGTGGAGCAAATTTATGTTCCCGCCGCAAAAAAATACTATCGCCCGGCGGACGCTGGTTATGAGAAAACAATTTTAGAGCGTATGAAAAAATTGAAAGAGAAAAATTGATGCCGCGCGATACTCGCCCGATTTACCGCTTTGACCGGATTGTCAGCACCAGTCCCATGATGAAAGACGTCATCGAAACTCTGCAGGCGGTTGCCACCCGTGAGGCCACCGTTTTTCTTCAGGGGGAAAGCGGAACTGGAAAAGAGCTGGCCGCCCGCGCAATTCACTACAACAGTCCCCGTAAAGATAAAGAATTTGTCATCATCAATTGCTCAGCGTTTTCAGATACACTTCTGGAAAGTGAGCTATTTGGTTATATGAAGGGATCGTTCACGGGTGCGATGACCGAGAAAAAGGGTTTGTTCGAAATCGCGGATCAAGGGACTTTTTTTCTGGACGAAATTGGCGATATGAGTCCGATGCTGCAGGTAAAACTGCTGCGTGTTTTACAAGAGGGAACCTTCCTGAAGATCGGTGGCGTCAAACCGATTCAGGTGAATATCCGCCTCATTGTGGCGACCAACAAAGATTTGAAGGCGCTTGTTGATGCCCACGCGTTCCGAGAAGATCTGTATTACCGGATTAACGTGGTGAAAATTGTTCTTCCGCCGCTTCGTGACCGGAAAGAGGATATTGATCTTTTAGTGGATGATTTATTGACCCGGATGGCGGAACGCCACCATGAGCCTAAAAAACAGCTCGATCCGGAAGTGGTGAGATTTTTTCAGGAATATGATTGGCCTGGGAATATCCGGGAGTTGAATAACGTGGTGGAGCATGCGGCCATTATGACTCGCGGCGAGTTGATTCACATGAAGCATATGCCCACGGAACTTCTTTCGGCGCGCATCAAGCGTCCTGGCAGCAAGATTTTTACTGATTTCCGGAAGATTTCGTTGAAAGAGGCGAAGCGGATGGCGGCTGAAGAAGTGGAGCGCGAGATGATTTTGGACGCCCTCGCGAAATCAAAGTGGAATAAAAGCGAAGCGGCGAGGCAGTTACAGATATCCCGTGTCGACCTTATTCGTAAAATCGCGAAGTATCAGCTGCAAAAGCCCTAACGCCAAAGCAACGTGGCACAAAGGTTCCAGGAACCTTTATCTGGGTGCATATTCTTCTTGATATTAATGAGGAGATTCGATATCCTACGCCTTACTTCAAAGAGATATTGCGACTTGAGATTCCCGCGGTTCAACATTAATCCTTCTAACAATTGATTAAATCCTCTCAAGTGAGTTAGATCCCAATTTAAAACGTTCTTCATGAAATCAAAACTTTTTCTTATCGACGGAAACTCGTTCTGTTACAGGGCCTACTACGCTATCCAGAATCTGTCTACCTCCAAAGGGGAGCCGACCAACGCGATTTATGGTGTGATCACCATGCTCCGGAAGATTGTGGAGGAGGATAAACCTGACTATTTGGCCGTATGCTTCGACCGCAAAGAGCCCACGTTCCGCCACGATAAATTTGAGGACTACAAGGCGCATCGAAAGCCCATGCCAGATGACCTGGTAGAGCAAATGCCAAAAATTAAAGAGGTGCTGGAAGCTTACCGGATTCCCCTTTTCGAAAAGGCGGGCTATGAGGCTGACGATATTCTGGGCACGTTGGCAGAGAAAGCCGCGAAAGAAAAATATGATGTCTACATTCTTACCGGCGATAAGGATGCGCTTCAATTGGTGAATTCCTCAATTCGCGTTTACAACGTGCACAAAGACAGTTTGATTTACGACGCCCAAAAAGTGAAAGAGCGTTTCGAGGGGCTGGGTCCCGATCAAATCATTGATTTGATGGCGCTGATGGGTGATGCCTCCGACAATATTCCTGGCGTGCCTAAGGTTGGGGAGAAAACTGCGTTGGAACTGATGAAGCAATTTGGATCGCTCGAAAATATTTATAAACACCTCGACCAAGTAAAAAAAGATTCCATTCGGAAGTCGCTTCAGGAAAATAGGAAGCTGGCGGATTTGTCTCGCGAGCTCGCCACGATTGATACCAGAGTGCCCATCGAGTTCAAGATTTCGGACATGAAAATGAAAGCGCCGGACGAGGAAAAATTGAAAGAGCTGTTCCGCCGCTTCGAATTCCGCACACTGCTGAAGGATGTTACTCCGACAGCAGAGGCGGGAACTGAAAAGCGTCATTATCATCTGGTCGACACAAAAAAGAAACTAGCCGAGCTGATTGAGAAATTGGAATCGGCCAAAAAATTCTCGTTCGACACCGAAACCACTTCTTCCGACGCGATGATCGCCAGTTTGGTGGGCTTGAGTTTTTCGTTTAAAGAAAAAGAGGCTTATTACATTCCGTGCTCGCACACCGAGCATGAGGGCAAAGGGCTGGATCGCGGCGAGGTTCTGGAAGTGCTTCGGCCCGTGCTTGAAAATGAAAAGCTTCGAAAATTCGGACAGAACATTAAATATGACTGGATGGTGCTGAAGCGGCACGGCATTCAGGTGCGCGGGCTGGATTTTGACACGATGATCGCTTCCTATTTAATTAATCCGGCGAAGGCTCAGCATAACCTCGATGACATTTCTCTGGAATATCTGAATGTGAAAAAAATTACCACGAAGTCGCTTCTCGGCGAAGGTAAGAAAGCCGTGACGATGGACAAGGTTCCGCTGGAGCAGGTAGCCGAATATGCCGCGGAAGACGCCGACTGCGTGTTCCGGCTCGAGAAAAAACTCCGGCCGATTTTGGAGGATCACAGTCTCGTAAAACTGTTTGAAGAAACCGAGATGCCGCTTCTGGAAGTTCTGGCCCGCATGGAAATGAACGGGGTGAAACTTGATTGTGAGTTCCTCGGCAAACTTTCCGCGAGGTTGGAAAAAGATCTGGCTGGCCTCACTCAAAAAATTTATAAAATCGCCGGCGAAGAATTTAATATCAACTCGACGAAGCAACTGGCCGAAATTCTATTTGAGAAGCTCAAGCTTCCCACGGTCAAAAAAACAAAGACAGGATTTTCCACCGATGTTTCCGTGCTCGAAAAGCTCGCTGAAACTCACGAGGTTCCGAAACTTCTTTTAGAATACCGGGAAAAAAATAAACTCAAATCAACGTATGTTGACGCACTGCCGGAAATGGCGGATGCCGAAGGATTGATCCACACTTCTTTTAACCAGACGGTAACGGCCACGGGGCGTTTGTCGAGTTCCGATCCGAATCTTCAGAATATCCCGATAAAATCCGAACTCGGACGTGAAATCAGGAAAGCGTTTGTTCCCCGGTCGAAGAAATGCAACATTATTTCCGCGGATTATTCTCAAATTGAGTTGAGGCTGTTGGCACATTTTTCTGAGGATCCGAATCTATCGAAGGCGTTTCGCGAAGGACTCGACGTCCACAAATATACGGCATCGCTTCTTTATGGGGTCAAAGAAGACGCGGTGACGCGCGAAATGCGTTACGCGGCCAAGACCGTCAATTTCAGCATCATTTATGGCAAGACGCCGTTTGGCCTGTCAAAAGATCTGGGCATTTCGATCGGTGAAGCCGACCTGTTCATTCAAAATTATTTTAAGCGTTATTCCCACGTGAAAGAGTATCTGGAATCGCAAAAAGAAATGGCGCGCGCGAAAGGTTATGTGACGACGCTGTTGGGCCGGCGTGCTTATTTTCCGGAGATCAAAAGTTCGAACGTGATGATGCGCCAATTTGCCGAGCGCGCGGCGATCAACGCGCCGCTTCAGGGATCCGCAGCTGATCTGGTGAAGCTGGCGATGCTGGCGATTGACCGCGATCTTATCGAGAAGAAAATGACGACCCTGATGATTCTTCAGGTGCATGACGAACTGGTTTTTGACGCTCCGGAAGCCGAGTTGGATTCTGTTTCAGAGCTGATCAAAAATCGCATGGAACACGCGGTCAAATTAAGAGTGCCACTTGAGATTGGCCTAAAAATAGGGCACAGTTGGTATGAAGGTGATGAAGCCTAAAAAAACAAGAATCATACCGCTCAGAAAACCCAAGCGAGTAAGTCTTCTGGTAGGTTTGACAGGTGGATTTGGCAGCGGAAAATCCACCGCGGCTCGTTATTTCCGGTTATTGGGAGCGCAAGTGATCGATTCTGATCAGTTGGTTCACGAAGCCCTCAAACCCGGAACGCCGACTTATGACGCCGTTTGCGACCATTTTGGAAGAAAGAAGATTCTCGGCGCTCAGGGAAATATTGACCGGAAAAAATTGGCCCGCATCGTTTTTGAAAATCAGGGAAAGAGAAAAATTTTAGAGTCGATCGTGCACCCATACGTTTTTTCAGAGATTGAGCGCGCAGCGAAAACGAAGTCGGGTTTGTTGATTCTGGAAGTTCCGCTTCTTTTCGAGACACATTTTAACGAGAAGATGGATGCCAACATCGTTGTCTGGTCCAGCGAGAAAAATCAAATGGCGAGACTTCGGAAACGAACCGGCGCTACGCCCTCAGAAGTGCGGGCCCGGATGAAAGCGCAGATGCCGTTGGCGCGTAAAAAAACGATGGCCGATTTTGTTATCAACAACGGCGGATCTTTGAAGGAAACAAAAAATCAAGTTTTGGAAGTTTGGAAACAATTGAAATCAATGATGAAAAAGGAGAAAGCATAACATGCCAAGGGAACCAAGAGAGCATCACAGAGAACCAAGAGACCATCACCGAGAGCATCGGGAACGTAGGGAAAGAGAGCCGCGCGAACGCTCGGAATCTCGTCCTCTCCAAGTTCCTTCGAGTGCGCCTCCGCAGATGCCGCCGGTAGAACGTCCGATTATGACAACGGCCAACGGGGAGCCCGTGCTGGATGTGGCGAATCTGAAGCGGATGAAAACCTCGGAATTGGCCGAGCTAGCAACGAAAAGCGGCGTCGAAGCGCTTCCGGGAATGAAAAAACAGGATTTGATTTTCAAGATCCTGCAGGGCCGCACCGAAGCCAACGGCGCGATGTACGGAGAAGGGGTGCTCGAAATTCTTCAGGACGGATTTGGGTTCTTGCGTTCACCCAACTATAACTATCTGCCGTGTCCCGATGATATTTATGTTTCCCCGTCCCAAATCCGCAAATTTAATTTGCGTACGGGAGACACGGTGAGCGGGCAAATTCGTCCGCCGAAAGAAGGCGAGCGGTATTTCGCGCTTCTCAAAGTCGAGAAGGTCAACATGGAATCGCCCGAGAATATTAAAGATAAGATTCCATTTGATGATCTCACGCCGCTTTATCCGGATCGCCGATTGAAACTGGAAATCGCGCCTGATGAAATTTCAACACGCGTGATGGACCTGTTAACGCCGATCGGAAAAGGTCAGCGTGGTTTAATCGTGGCTCCGCCGTACAGCGGAAAAACGATTCTGCTTCAAAAACTCGCCAACAGCGTGACGCGCAATCATCCCGAAGTGGTGCTGATCGTTCTTTTGATCGATGAGCGCCCGGAAGAAGTTACAGATATGCAGCGTTCGGTGAAGGGCGAAGTGGTTTCGTCGACTTTCGACGAGCCCGCCGAGCGGCACGTTCAGGTGGCCGAGATGGTGATTGAGAAGGCCAAGCGTCTTGTGGAGCATAAAAAAGACGTGATGATTCTTCTCGATAGTATCACGCGTCTTGCGCGCGCCTACAACACGGTGGAGCCGCATTCCGGAAAAATTCTTTCCGGCGGTGTCGATTCCAACGCGCTTCATAAACCCAAACGGTTTTTCGGCGCTGCGCGAAACGTGGAAGAAGGCGGAAGTTTGACGATTGTCGCCACCGCGCTGGTCGACACGGGTTCCCGCATGGACGAGGTGATTTTTGAAGAGTTTAAAGGAACCGGCAACATGGAAATTCAGCTGGACAGGAACCTCTTCCAGAAACGCATTTATCCGGCCATCGACGTCAAAAAATCCAACACGCGTAAAGAAAACATCCTGATGCATCCGGATGAGCTAACCCGCGTTTGGCTGCTTCGCAAAGTGCTCAATGAACTGAGCTCTGCGGAAGCGATGGAGCTTTTGATTGATCGTCTTGCCAAAACCAAATCAAACGCCGAGTTTCTGATGAGTATGAATAAAATGGATAAGTGACAACTACTGATAAAAGGAGAAAAATACTAACATGAAAGACAAAATTCACCCGAAGTATGAAGCAACAACCGTTCGCTGTGCTTGTGGCACGTTGATCGAAACCCGTTCGACGAAACAAAATATCGTCGTGGATATTTGCTCGAACTGCCATCCATTTTTTACCGGTAAGCAAAAACTGATTGATACCGCTGGTCGTATTGACCGATTCAAGAAAAAATATGCGGACGTTGTTGCAAAAAAAAAGAAGAAGGCTTAATTCAGAAGACTGTGAGGTAAAACAACGTGTTGCTTTACGAAAAATTATTTGCGATTGAAAAGCGGGTCGGTGAAATTGAAACCGATCTTGGAAAGCCGGAAGCGACCAAAGATCAAAACCGCTTTCAGTCTCTTTCCCGGGAACTCGCCCGACTCCGGCCTCTGATTAATATTTTCAAGCAATACAAAGAGGTGGAGCGCGAGCTTAAGGATTTAGACTCTCTTCTTCAAGATCCCAAAACGGAACTGGAAATCAAAGAAATTTCAGAGCAGGAGAGGCCGGAGCTTCTCGAGCGCAAAAAGCAGCTTGAGATTCAGCTGGAAGATAAGCTGCTCGAGGGTTCTGATCCGGACGCGGACAAAGACACGATTGTCGAAATCCGCGCGGGAACAGGCGGGGAAGAGGCGTCTCTTTTTGCCGGAGACTTGTACCGCATGTATTCGCGTTTCAGCGCCAATCATGGTTTTAAAATTGATGTGTTAAGTTCCAGTCCTTCTGGCAAGGGTGGATTTAAGGAAATTATTTTTGAAGTCACCGGCGCAGGAGCCTATCAAACGTTTCGTTTTGAAGGCGGCATTCACCGCGTTCAGCGCGTTCCCGAGACGGAGGCGAGCGGCCGTATTAACACTTCCGCCGTGACCGTCGTCGTGTTGCCGGAAGTGACGGACGTGGATGTCAAAATTGAGCCGAAAGATATTCGTATCGACGTATTTCGTTCGTCAGGACCCGGCGGTCAGAGCGTAAACACCACGGATTCTGCGGTGCGTATCACGCATCTGGCAACAGGACTTACAGTCAGCTGTCAGGACGAGAAATCGCAGCACAAAAATAAAGACAAAGCCATGAAGATTCTTCGGGCCCGGCTTTATGAGCATGAACTTGAAAAGCAGCAAAAAGAACAGACCGCGAAGCGGCGGTTGATGGTGGGAAGTGGTGACAGATCGGGCAAAATCAGGACTTATAACTTCCACGATAACCGGGTGACCGATCACCGCATCGGNNACCGCATCGGATTGACTTTACACCGGCTGGATGATATTTTAGAGGGCCATTTGGACGAGTTGATGCAGGCCCTTATGAGGGAAGATAGGGCGTTAAGGCTTAGCCAGGGGACAGTTTCGGGGGGTGAAAAGCGGTGAACCCGAAGCTGGTGATGCTCCTTGATCAGGGTTCCCAGTTCCTTGTCCAGCAAGGGTTTAAGCGCGAGGAAGCAAGACGCGAAGCTGAACGTTTGCTGGCCTCCAGTTTAAGAATTTCCAAGCCGGAAATGCTTCGAGACAACCCCTCTTTCGTTGAAGTATCAATGGAGAGGGATTTTTTGTTTCTGTTACAGCAGCGTGCCGGACATGTTCCTCTTCAGTATTTGGAAGGGGAAGTTGATTTTATGGATTTTCCATTTCGCGTGACGCCAGATGTTCTCATTCCACGTCCTGAAACGGAAAATCTGATAGAACGGATTTTGGTTCACGGTTCTTTGCCAACAAGAATTTTAGATATCGGAACCGGCAGCGGCTGCATTTTGTTGAGCCTGTTGAAATATTTTTCGGGAAGCTCCGGCCTCGGCATCGATATTTCCGAACGTGCGCTTGAGATTGCCCGAGAAAATGCTGGACGTTTGGGATTAACGGAGCGTGTTTCATTTCAAACGGGTGATTTGCTGAGCGGACTCGCGGATCAGCAATTTGATTTGATTGTTTCCAATCCGCCGTACGTTCGTGAAGTCGATTGGAATGATTTGAGCGCCGAGGTAAAGCAGGAGCCTCGCGAAGCCTTGGTGGCTGGGCCTTCGGGCTTGGAATGTTATGAAAAGATTATCGCGACCGCCCAAAAACATTTAGTGCCTGGCGGAAAAATATTTTTTGAAGTCGGATGGAATCAGGCGGATCAAGTTGCCGAGATGTTGGCAGCTTCTGGTTATCAAAAAGTAAAAAAGTTTTTGGATGATTTTGGTGTTGAACGGATCGTTAAAGCGGAGAATCACGGATGGATAAAATCGTCATCGACGGCGGACGCAGATTAAAAGGACAGGTTGAGATTTCCGGCTCGAAGAATTCCGCGCTTCCGATTTTGGCGGCGGCCATTCTGACTTCGGAAGAATCAGTCATTGAAAACGTTCCTCAGCTTCGTGATATTTCCACGATGATCAAGATTTTGAAAGATCTGGGAGCCCGGGCACATCAAGAAGGCAATGTCGTTACGATTCGACCGGGAGATAATATCAATCATGTGGCGCCGTACAAATTAGTCAGCACGATGCGCGCTTCGGTGTGTTTGCTGGGACCGCTGCTTGGCCGTTTGAAAAAAGCGGAAGTGTCGATGCCGGGCGGCTGTGTTATTGGAGCCAGGCCGATAGACCTTCATCTGAAGGGGATGGAAATGCTCGGCGCGAAAATCACGATCGAGCATGGCAATGTGAAAGCCAGTGCCAAGCGGCTTCGCGGAGCGGATATGTATCTTGGCGGCCCGTTTGGTTCATCGGTGCTAGCGACGGCCAACATCATGATGGCAGCGACGCTGGCCGAAGGCATTACGCGGATTGAAAGCGCGGCTTCCGAGCCGGAGTTGGTGGATTTAGCGAATTTTTTGAATTCGATGGGCGCGAAAGTGCGCGGCGCGGGATCTCATTTAATTGAAATCGAAGGCGTGAAAAAACTTCACGGAACTCGGTACAAAGTGATTCCGGACCGGATTGAGGCCGGAACGTTTATGGTTGCGGCGGCGCTGACGAAGGGTGATATTCGTTTAAAAAATATTGTTCCCGAGCATAACAACGCGCTTCTCGATAAATTGCGGGAAGCGGGCGTCGGCGTTGAGACGAATCGGACCTCTGCGCGGATTACGTACCGGAGAAAAATAAAGCCGGTCGATGTGACGACGCTTCCGTATCCGGGATTCCCGACGGATTTGCAGGCGCAGATGATGTCACTCATGACCGTCACGCAGGGCATCAGCGTGATCACGGAAAAAATTTATCCGGATCGTTTTATGCATATTTCGGAACTCAATCGAATGGGTTCCAAGATTCATTTAGAAGGAAATAGCGCCATCGTTGCCGGTGTGAAGCGTTTGAGCGGTGCCCCGGTGATGGCTTCGGATTTGCGCGCTAGTGCGGCTCTTGTGCTTGCGGGACTGGTGGCGGAAGGCCGGACGGATGTGCATCGCGTGTATCACCTGGATCGGGGTTACGAACGAATTGAAGAAAAACTGAATTCGATCGGCGCCAAGATCTGGAGAGAAAAAGAATAAAGAATCGTGAGCCGTGAATCGTGGTCCGTGGTCCGGATCACGGTTCACAGTCCACGGTCCACGAAAAAGGAGGATTCACCTTGTCAGTAGCAATCAGACTTAGAAGAAAAGGAACAGTAAAAAAGGCCCATTGGCAGGTTGTCGCGACCAACACTCTTTCAAAAAGAGATGGCCGTTATCTTGAGCAATTGGGTTATTACGATCCCGGCCAAGATCCCGCGAAAGTGGAATTCAAAACCGAACGGTTGAATTATTGGCTCCAAAACGGCGCCATTCCGTCTCAGGGCGTTTTGAATTTGATGAAACAAAAAGGATTGAAACGTCCGGTTCGTAAGTAGGAAATCGATGAAGAAACGGAACGTTTCTCCACGTCTGCACATTGACGTTGTCACCGTGTTTCCGGAGATGTTTGAAGGCCCGTTTCGGGAATCCATGCTCCGTATCGCGCAGGAAAAAAAGCTGGTCCGCATTCGAGTCATTAATTTGCGCGATTACACGAAAGACAAACACAAGACAACGGATGACAAGCCTTTCGGTGGCGGCGCCGGGATGGTGATGAAGCCTGAGCCGATTTTTGACTGTGTGGAAGATTTGAAAAAAAAGTCGCCCGAGGCCTGGGTGATTTTGACAACGCCGGCAGGCAAGCCATTCAGGCAAAAAATGGCCAGAGATCTTTCAAAGAAAAAACATCTGATATTAATTTGTGGACATTATGAAGGTGTTGATGAGCGGGTCCGCGAACATTTGGTGGATGAGGAAATCTCGCTCGGTGATTTTGTTCTGACCGGCGGTGAAATTCCCGCGATGGCGATTGTGGATGCCGTGACGCGCTTGATCCCCGGCGTTTTGGGGAATCAAGATTCTCTGAAACACGAATCGTTTCAGGAAGGTTTGCTGGAATATCCGCATTACACGCGGCCAAGAGTTTATGGGGCGTTTTCAGTTCCGGATGTGCTCGTATCCGGAGATCATGACAAAGTAGAACGCTGGCGCAAAGAGCAGGCAAAAATCCGGACTCGCGAGCGCCGGCCAGATTTAAAAAATAGTACCGACTGATTCAAAAGGGAGAAGATCATGAAAGCAAAAGAAGCCATTGATTTGGTGGAAAAGAAATATATGAAAAAAGAGACGCCTGATTTTGGAGTTGGCGATCAGGTGAAGGTGTATCAGAAGGTTGTTGAAGGCGAGAAAACCCGCACGCAGATTTATGAGGGCATCGTCATTCGCAAAAAAGGAAGCGGAACGCGCGCTAGTTTTTCGGTCCTTCGCCAGATTCGCGGCGATATGGTGGAAAAGATTTTTTTGGTCCACGCACCGTCCGTTGAAAAAGTGGTGGTGACGAAACCGGCCAAAAAAGTACGCCGCTCCCGACTTTATTATCTTTTCACCAAAAAAGAAATCGTTTAACGGTTAAGGACGAACCCCTTTGCCGCGTTCATGGAGTGAACGCATGTATCGATTCGAAGAAGCACTCAGGAAAGATGGCTTTCGAATCATTGCTGGAACAGATGAAGCAGGACGGGGCCCCCTTGCGGGTCCCGTCGTTGCCGCGTGCGTGATCCTGCCCGATTTTCACATTCCCGGAATTAACGATTCTAAAATGCTCTCAGAAAAAAAACGCGAAAAATTATTCGCTGAAATTATGAGTTCGGCCACAGTGGGTGTCAGCGTGATCTCGGAATCCGTCATCGACGAGATCAATATTTATCAGGCCTCGCGCCTGGCCATGAAAAAGGCATTTCACGAGCTTTCTCTCCAGCCCGATTTTCTGTTGATCGACGGCCCTCTCAAACTGGACGTTTTCTGCAAAACCAAATCGATTATCAAAGGTGACCGAAAATCTGCCTCAATCGCCGCGGCCAGCATTATCGCGAAAGTTACGCGGGACCGACTGATGAGAGAGTATCACGAAGAATATCCTGAATATGATTTCGCGCGGCACAAGGGATATCCAACGAAACGGCACCGCGAACTTTTAAAACTCCACGGACCGTCGCCCATTCACCGGCGTTCATTCAGACCCGTTCGGGATTTGGTTTTTTCCGATGTCGTCTGATCCCCGTAAAATTTTAGGTCGTGAGGGGGAAGAGTTGGCGGCCCAGTTCTTGGAAGAAAACGGATATCGATTAGTCGCGCGAAATTTCTCAAACCGGTACGGTGAAATTGATTTGATCGCCGAGAAGAAAAAAGAGCTTCACTTTATCGAGGTGAAAACCCGGCGAGACGCCCGGTTTATTCAGCCCGAAGAAGTTGTGGATTGGCGCAAACAGGCGAAAATTCGAAAAGCGGCCCAAGCTTTTTTGGCGAATCCGCGCTCGTCTGGCTTCCAAAATTATGATATATATTTAGATGTGATTTCCATTGTTTGGTCCACGGATAATATAAAACCTCAGATCAAACATCTGGTTGGTGCATTTTAAGTCGAAAGGAGAATCCGAATGTTAAAGGTGAAAATATTTTTAATTTCATTTTTCGCAATTTTGATTTCGATCACGGTGGTTTATGCAGATGATCAGAAGCCGTCGGGTAATGTCAAAAAGGCGGATGTCCAATTCGCTGATCAAGAGCCTCTATCTCAAAATCCACCCATGATGGATCCATTGGCCTCGCAATCGGGCTGGGATTATGATCCTTTTGAGGAAATGAGGGCAATACAGCAGCGTATGATGCGTCAGATGTCCGATCCGTGGGGGCAAGGCACTCGCCCGGGAGGCATTTCGCGGGGTATGGGACCGATGGGGCTGGGTTCCCAGATTCGTACGGACTTCGAAGAAACTCCGGAGGAGTACATTGTGACCTTGGATCTTCCGGGATACGGCAAAAAAGACATCCAAGTTTCACTGAATAATAATGCGCTCGTCGTTCAGGCGGAATTGAAAGGGGAGCAAGCTCAAGATCAGGACCAGGAAGGCCGCAGAATTATTTCTCAAGAAAGAAGCCGAGGTATGGTAAAACGTATTATTCGTTTCCCTCAACCGGTCAAAGAATCGGGAATTAACGCAAAGTTTGAAAATGGCGTGTTGACAGTTCAGGTTCCGAAGGCTGAGCCTGAAAAAAGTGTCAAAGTCGAAGTGGTTTAATCAAAAGGAGAAATGATCATGGCACAAGATGTTCATAAACGTTTAAAAAGAAAACGTAGCAAAGCCCGCCTGAAAAGAAAAAAAGAAAGAGCAAAAGCCGCTGTAAAATAGAAGTTAGGGGATAGGCGTTAGGAGTTAGGGTTTTTGTATCTCCTATCTCCTCCCTCCTATCTCTTTTATCAGTTATACTCATTTTAATGAAACCCTTTGAGCGTATCGAACATACGGCAGATGCCGGCCTCGCGATTTATGGGAAAACGCTGGAGGAACTGTTTGCCAACGGAGCCCAAGGGATGACGTCGATTATGGCCGAAGGGGTCGGTCATGGTATCCCGGTGGAACGGCATATCCGCCTTCCGATGTCGGATGTGGACGATGTTTTCTTGAAGTGGCTTCGTGAAATCCTCTTTTTATTTTCCCGCGATAAATTCCTGTTCTCAAAAATCACAAAATTTGATTTCAATGACCGCGAATTATCCGCAGATATTGAAGGGGAAATTCTAGATCCCAAACGCCATGGCCTTGGTCTTGAGATCAAAGCCGTGACGTATCACGATTTCAGTTTAGTGGAAACGCCAAAAGGTTTCGAAGCGCGGGTGATTTTCGATGTCTAAACAGTTGACCGCTGAAATTCCACTGATCAAAATCGACAATTATCGATGGGAAATTCCTACCTCATACCAATCCGGCATGAGAGTGCCTGGCCTTATTTTTGCTGATCAGAAAATTTTATCCGCTATTCGTCATGATCCGTGTCTTCAGCAAGTGGCCAATGTAGCTACGCTGCCCGGCATTGTGCGCGCTTCGATGGCGATGCCGGATATTCACTGGGGCTACGGATTTCCGATCGGCGGCGTTGCCGCTACGGATCCGAATGCGGGCGGCGTAATTTCACCGGGTGGTGTTGGCTATGACATCAATTGCGGTGTGCGTCTGTGCCGCACGAATTTCCAATACGATGAAATCCAATCGCGGATGAAAGAATTGGTGGGAACCTTATTCGATCAAATTCCGTGCGGTGTTGGCGGGAGCGGGGACATTCATGTCAGCGCGAAAGAAGAGCGTGAGGTGATGCTTCACGGCGCCGGCTGGGCCGTGAAAAAAGGTTACGGGGTCGCGGAAGACGTAGAACATTGTGAGGCTCGCGGCAGTATTGAGGGCGCGGACCCTTCCAAAACTTCGGAGCGGGCCCGCGAGCGCGGCGCCAATCAGCTTGGAACGTTGGGCTCGGGAAACCATTTTTTGGAAGTTCAAGTCGTTGATCAGATTTATGACGAGCATGCCGCCGGTGTGATGGGTCTTGAACTCGGGCAAGTGACGGTGATGATTCACTCCGGCTCGCGCGGATTTGGATATCAGGTCTGCGAAGATTTCCTTGAAGTGACGCGTCAGGCGCTTACGAAATATGATATCGAAGTTCCGGATCGCCAGCTTGCCTCGGCGCCCATTTATTCTCCGGAAGGCCAGGCTTATCTCGGGGCGATGCGATGCGCGGCTAATTACGCGTGGGCCAACCGTCAATGTCTGCTTCATCTGGCGCGCGGGGTGTTCGAGCGCGTGTTCAAAATGGGATGGCAGAAAATCGGAATGGATTTGATTTATGACGTGGCGCATAACATTGCCAAGTTTGAAACTTATGAAGTCGACGGCAAGCAGAAAATCTTGTGCATTCACCGGAAAGGCGCCACGCGCGCGTTCGGTCCGAATCATATCGAACTCCCTGAAAAATACCGCGAAATCGGCCAGCCGGTGATTATTCCCGGTGATATGGGACGTAATTCCTACGTGCTGGTGGGAACTCGAGGCTCCGATGAAACTTTCGGAAGTTCCTGTCACGGAGCGGGGCGCATGATGTCCCGCGCCGCCGCGGTGAAAATGATGCGTGGCCGATCCGTCGAAAAGGAACTTGCGGAGAAGGGGGTTATTGCCCGCGGCCGGGGGCGGCACGCGCTTGAGGAAGAGCATCCGCAGGCCTACAAAGATGTCAATGAAGTCGTGGATGTGGTCGATCATGCGGGTATCGCTAAACGGGTTGCGCGCATGCGGCCCGTAGGCGTTATCAAAGGATAAAACGATGGATTCACCCGCATTGATTATCATTTCAGTGATGTTACTCGCAGCGGCCGGCTACTGCATTTTTCTCCTGATTCGTTTCTCTCAGAAATTAGGCGGCATGAAGGGTGAAAAAGTGACTGAAGAGCTCGAAGATATGGATAAATTGCGCGCCGAACTGATCGCGACCAATCGAAAGCTTCGCGAAGAAATCGCAAAACTCAAGAAACAACTGGACGAAAAAGAAAAGCAAGGGTAGTTCTAATGCCTCATTTTTTAATCCCCGAAATTTCCATTCTCGTAAAAATTATCCGCCCTGCTATCGTTTATTTCTTTTTACTTTTGGTCTTCCGGTTTATGGGCAAAAGATCGGTGGGGACAGCTGACCCCATTTGATTTGGTGGTTCTCTTGATTATTTCGAATATTGTTCAGAATGCCATGATTGGCAGTGATAATTCATTGGGTGGGGGACTTATCGGAGCGGCCACGATTTTTATTTTGAATTATATTTTTGTGGAACTCGCGTTTCGTTCAAAAGGAATGCGCCGGATTATGGAAGCCCGGCCGGCGCTCCTGATTCATAACGGCCGTGTGCTTCATGATAATTTGAATCGCGAACGCATTACGATGGACGAATTGCTTTCAGCTATGCGGCGTGCGGGTGTTGTTGAGCCCAGTAAAGTCTGGATTGCTGTCTTGGAAGAGAATGGAAGCATCAGCGTCATTCCCTTTAAAGGGGAGATGGCCTCGTAAATTTGAATTAACCTTAACTCCTATCCAGCGCCCGATATTGAATTGCCTCGGCCATATGGGTTTGTTCGATCACTTCTTTCTGAGTTAAATCAGCGATGGTGCGCGAGACTTTGATGATGCGCGAGAAGGAGCGCGCGCTGATGCCGAGCTGAGTGATGGCGTTTTCCAATAATTTCTCCGCGCCTGGTTCCATGGGGCAGAATTCTCGCAGATGTTTTTCTCCGATGCCGGCGTTCGAAAAATAGGACAATCCACGAAATCGGCGCTTCTGAATTTCGCGCGCTTTCTGTACGCGCTGGCGGATTTCCGCTGAACTTTCCGCCGGAATTTTGCTGGCCAGCTGATCATATTTTACGGCCGGTACTTCCAGATGAATATCGATGCGATCCATCAAAGGCCCCGAAATGCGGCCTCGGTAGAATTCAATTTGCCGGCTGGAACAGCGGCAGGGCTTGGATCGTTGTCCCAGGTTTCCGCACGGGCAGGGATTCATCGCGCAAATCATCATGAAATTGGCGGGGAATGACAGCCGTTGTTTAGATCGCGAGAGGGTGATCATCCGGTCTTCAAGCGGACTGCGCAGTGATTCGAGCACATCACGCCGGAATTCGGGAAATTCATCCAAAAATAAAACGCCATGATGCGCCAGACTGACCTCACCAGGTTTTGGAATGCCGCCTCCGCCGCCTACGAGTCCCTGCGGCGAAATGCTCGCGTGCGGTGAACGAAACGGACGTTCGAGCCGGAAATTTTTGGTGAGGCCGGCGACGCTATAAATTTGCGTGATTTCCAAGGCTTCTTCCATTTCAAGTTCCGGCCAAATTGTCGGCACACGTTTAGCCAGCATCGATTTTCCGGATCCCGGTGGTCCGATCATCAGCACATGATGAGCACCGCTCACGGCAATTTCCAAAGCTCGCTTGGCAGAAAATTGTCCCTTCACTTCTTTGAAATCAACTTCAAGCCCGGAATTTGGATTTAAAAAATTCCGGATATTTACTTTCACCAAATCCAGCTGAGTTTCCCCATTCAAAAACTGAACTGCTTCCAGTAATGTTTGGGCCGAAAAGACCTGAACGCGCTCTTCAACGCTAGCTTCCCGGGCGCTTTCGGCGGGAAGAATCAGGGCTTTGCCGAGGCCGGCGAGGGAGGTCGCGATGGGGAGCGATCCGGGAACGGAGCGCAGAGTGCCATCTAGTGCCAACTCGCCCAAAAAAATAAAATCGTCGAGTCTTGATTTTTTTACATAACCCAGCGAGGCCAGGATGCCCAGGGCAATCGGAAAATCAAAAGAGGGACCTTCCTTTTTGATATCCGCCGGAGCCAAATTGACGGTGATCACTTTCGAGCCCATCTGGAATCCGCTGTTTTTGATGGCGGCTTTGACTCGGTCGCGTGCCTCTTTGATAGCCACGTCCGGCAGTCCCACAATATTGAACCGGGGGAGCTCGCCGTTACTGACGTCTACTTCGATAGTTACGCCATACGCTTTTATGCCAAGTAAAGCGGCGCTAAGTAGCTTTGATAGCATTGGGTTACGGTCACATTTCGTTTGTTGATTTTTGAGTCTATCGTGTATATAATTTCACCAATTTGAGATTAATTTATTTTAATAAATATCATAAATTATATTTAAAATCAACATATACCTTTCTTGAACATATCTCGGGTCATTTCCCTCTATGATTTCTTTTGAAGCGCCATTTTCAGAAGCGCGAGGTTATGCGGCTGTCATTTTATCCTGGCTGGGCGCCCAGACTATTAAAGTGGTGCGCGGGGCTATACAAGAAAAAAAATTGGATTTCAGGTGGTTTCTAAATTCCGGCGGTATGCCCAGCTCTCATTCCGCGGCGGTTGCATCATTGTCTACTGTTGTCGGATTGTATTACGGATTCGGTTCAATTCCGTTCGGCATCACGTTGGTGTATTCGCTGATCATCATGTTTGACGCGGCGGGCGTGCGTCGCAATGTGGGACGACAGGCCGTTATTTTGAATAAAATCGTCGATGAGATGTCAAAAGGTAAACAGCTAGAAGAAAAGCGCCTGAAAGAACTTTTAGGACATACGCCGAAAGAAGTTTTTGCAGGGGCATTATTTGGAATCGTCATGTCATTGATTCTGTGTCATTAAGGAGAAATTGAATGTTGAAAAGAATATTGATGTTGATGGTTGTTCTTGTTTTAGTTCTCGGATTTTCAACAGCTTTTGCCGCGGATGAAATAACGGTTACTGGTACTGATGCCACAGCAAACTCAGCTTCGGAAAACGTTTCGCAGACAGTTTCCCGGCCATCTGCTGAAGTTCAGGCTCAAACTTCGAATGTAATCATGACTGAAGCGGAAAAAACGGATCCGTCGAAAATTTTTCCGGGCGTTGAATCAACAAATTCTTCCATTTCTGTTGCGCTTCCGGCTGAAATTCAGATATTAATTCAAAATGGCAAATTGCTTCAAGCGCGTACAGAATTGTTAAAGTTGTGGAATGCGACAACAGATCCAGCTTTGAAAGATGAATCTGAAATTGCATTAAGTGACGTTAATTCAAGGCTTCTGTTTTCGGCTAATGAAAATTTCCCCGGAATGATTGAATATCGTGTTAAGCCAGGTGATAGTCTCTATATCATCGCAAAGAAAAACAAAACCTCTGCTCATATGATTCAAATGATTAATGGCCTTAAATCTGACATGATC
>JACROU010000093.1 GCA_016214265.1 Candidatus Omnitrophota bacterium | reverse complement strand
TTCGCAATTTCCCGCACCCAAAACCATTTTTGAACAACTCCCCATTTTTTGTCGTACGCAAATAATTTTCCGATCTCGGGAGCCCCTTGAAACAGAGCTATCGGTGCGCGGCCGCAAATCAAGTCACTCCGTGCTGATGAAAACTCCGCGCAAAGCACTTCTAGCACCGGTATCGTCATGATTACATCGCCGATGTTGGTGAGCGAGACGACTAGAATTTTTGAGACTTTTGATTTATTGATCATATCCAGCCAATTTCTTTAATCGCGCGCACAACTTTTTCGGGCGTGATGGTGCGCATCAAATCTTGAGGATCTGATTTTTCGGCCGCGTTTTCCTGAAAAATAATCGCCGGACTTTTACCGCGAGGGCCGGTATTCGCCGAATCGGTTGGTCCAAAAATAGCGGCCACGGGTGTGCCGACGCTCGAAGCAATGTGCATCGGTCCGGAATCGGCCGTGATCACGACATCACAATGTGATAGAAAAGCACCCAGCTCTCCCAAACTTGTTTTGCCACACAACGAAATAGGCTTTGCCTTGCGAACGTGTTTTAAAATTTGATCCGCCAGCGGAATATCTTTTTCCGCTCCCGTAATCACAATCTCGGCCCGGGGATCTTCTGAGAGCAAATCCGCGGTCTCGGCAAAGTATTCAACAGGCCAGCGTTTGGGCTCCCAATTCGCGCCAGGGTTCAAGGCGATCACACGCTTCGTTCCTGCCGGAATCATCCGCTCCCACAGCCGCTCGACTTTATTGGCATCTTGATCGGAAAAATGAAATTCGGAAAAATATTCTTTCGGCACATGAAGCCCGGAAGCCTTTAATAATCCAACAAAATAATCGGTTTGATGACAGGCTTCACCGCCGTCAGGAATTGGATGGGTTAACAATGCTCGACGACCTTTAACGGAATAGCCCACACGCACTGGAATTCCCGCCGCCCAACAAATGAATGCCCGCGTGCGCGACCGGTGAAACAGATAAGCCCGCGTAAATTTTTCTTTTCGAAGTTGCCCAATAAACTTTAGCTTCGTCAACGGCGAGCGAGTTTCTTCTTTCTCGTTAAACGCCATCACTCCGTTAATAAACGGGTTATCTTTCACGATCCACTGGGTTCGCTCTGGCATCGCAGCGTAAATTTTCGCGTTCGGAAAATTATCCTTCAAAATCCGAAAACACGGCGTCTGCATGATCACATCGCCAAACCAGTTTTTAGTGAAAATGAGAATTTTTTCTGTCATTTTTTTGTCAGCTTAATCACGTCCTGATACATTTCGATCAAATTATTCGTCAGCGTGTCGAGAGAAAATGTGGACTGGGCCCACGTGCGGCCGCTTTCCCCCATCGACTTGCGTTTTTCCGGCTGTTCAATCAAACCGTTGATCCGCTCAGCCAGCGCCACCGGATCGTGCGGCGGAACCAGAAAACCATTTTCGCCATCTTTCACCATCATGTAAATGCCGCCGACATTCGTTGCGACGACGGGTTTGCCCGCGCTCATTCCTTCCAGAATACACAGTCCGAAGCCTTCCTCATAAACCGGCGGGTGCACAAAAACATCCATCAGCCCGAGCGGCATCATCACGTTATCCACGGCTTCATGAAACACCACGTGGCCGCGAACGCCGATTTCGTCGACCAACTCAACCAGTTCCTGTTTGTATTTGCCGTCCCCCACCAAAAAGAATTTGGTTTCGGGATGCCTAGCTACCACGTGAGGAATCGAGCGAATCAGATATTGAAGTCCTTTAACTTTTTCCATGCGCGCGATACTGCCGACCACAAGACCGTTTCCACTCAAACCGTAAAATTGCCGTAGCGAGGCGCGGTCCATTTTTGAAATCACGCGATCGAATTCCTGACAATCGATTCCATTCGGCATCAACAGTGCCTGATTTTTCGATACTTTAAAATCATTCACCAAACTTTCGCGGACCGGCTCACTGATGGCCGTCACACGTGCCCCCCAGCAGGGAAACAATTTCCGGAACAATCGGCGTTCATAAATTCCATGACAGGTGGTCACGTACGGAACCCCCGTCAGGCGCCGCAAAATCGCCGCGGCGACCTGGCAAACGCGCGTGTGTGCGTGAACGATATCGATTTTTTCCGTCTTGATAATTTCCGCGAGCTTCAGCACGGAGAAAAATACTTTAGGATGAACTTCATTTTTGGTTTTGATCGGAATCTGAATCCAGCGAATCCCCTCTTTTTCAAGGCGGTCCGTCAACACACCGCCGGAAGTTCCGACCAAAACATCCACGTTGTTTTGTTTCAGCTTGCGCGCCAGATTCACGACGTACGTGCTGATGCCGCCGATATTAAGATGCGTTGTGAGTAAGAGTACTTTCATGAACTTGATTCATCCTTTCAATCGACATTAACACTTCATTCACGGAAATTTGTTTCATACAAGCAACCCGGTCGGAATTTTTGCATTCGCCGGAATAACACGGGGCACACTCGATTTGCTTCCAGTGCATTTCCACTTTCGCGCCAGGCGGAAGATGCCGCCCGGGATTTGTGGGACCAAACAAAGCCACAACGGGAACCGCTGCGGCCGTCGCCACATGGAGCGGCGCGGAATCCGGAGTCACCAGCGCACGCAAATATTTCATCACGGCCACCAATTCACCCAACGATGTTTTTCCGACAAGATCGATAACCCCCTCACGATGCTTTGATAAAAAGGTTCTGGCAAGCGAGCGGTCCTGCGCTGAACCCACGAGTACGATGCGCGCCTGAAATTTGCGCTTCAACTGATCCGCCAGCAAAATAAATGATTCGATCGGCCAGCGCTTCGTCGGCCATTTCGGGCTGGCGCCAAGCACAAATCCCACGAGAAAAGCTTTCTCGCTACTCCATGACTGCTCGAGGGTCCGGCGCATCCGGTCTTCTTCCGAAGGCTTGGTCCACAGCTCCAGACGGTCATCCAATTTCTCAATCCCCAACTGCTTTAAAATCTGGAATTGATGCTCAAGCGGCGGCAGAGGATTCGAAAATCCGGCAATTCCCCGATTTAACAGTTTCCCGGTCGAACCTCGCTGATAGCCGTAACGCTCAGGAATACACCCCAAAAACGCGAGCCAATGGGTTTTTGACGTGTTCTGTAAATCGATGGACATATCGAATTCTTTACGTCGAATCAGACTCGAAAGCGCGGGAAAGCGAAGTCCCAGGCTCCACAGCTTGTCGCGGCGGAACGGAATAATCTCATCCAAATACGGGCATGGCTCTACAATCTTCAGCCACTTCTCATCCACCAGAAGCGCAATATGCGCTTCGGGAAATTTATGACGGATCATGCGAAAACTGGGAATCGCAAGCACCAAATCGCCCAGCGAACCCAGCTTGAAAAAGAGAATTTTTTTCTTCTTTTTCAGATTTTCGTAAACCCGGATAGTGCCAGCCGCCATTTTCTCGAGGGTAAACTCGCGTTCCACTTTTTCGCGAAGGGTTTTCGCCAGCTCGTGGCATTTGTCCGGATTTTGTTTCAAAGTCACCATCGCCTCTGCTAAACGAACGGGGTTGCGCGGAGGAACCAGGAGTCCGTTGACGTCATGATCGATAATTTCACTCACGCCGCCGACACGCGTCGCCACCACCGCCGTTCCCGACGCGCCAGCTTCAACCACCACGCGGCCGAAACCTTCCGGCGTTATCGTGGACAGCACCAAAACATCGGCCTGACGCATGAGCTCGGGAATGTCACTGCGAGCACCCAGAAATTTCACAACTCCTTCAAGTCCGAGTTCGTGAACCAGCTGTTTTAAATATTCCAAGAGTTTCGCCCCCTTCGCACCGCCCGGTCCCCCGACAATCCAGGCCTCGGCCTCGGAATATTTCCGGCTAACCAGCTGGAAGGCGCGGATAAAATCCTCGTGACCTTTGAGTGAGGTAATTCGGCCGATGTTGGCGACAATGAATTTTGAACGCCGTTGCGTGTATTTTGACGGATCAAACGAAAATTTTTTCAAATTGACACCGCGATAAACTAATTCGAGACGTTCCTCGGACACGCCAAAATTTTCACGCATGTGTTCTTGAATCGCTTTCGAAATGACGATGACTTTTTTCCCCAATCCCATCACGCGCGAGAGAAGATGTTTGGAATAATAACCATGACAGGTTGTCACAAAATCCACACCGGTTTTTTTCGCCGCGAAATACGCGATCACCGCGGGAACGCGCGAACGGGCGTGCACAATATCTATCTGTTCGCGCTTCAGAAAATCGGCGAGCTTCCCGATTAAAAAAATCGAAGACAGGGATTTCCGGTGAACAGGAAGTGCGACATGCCGGATTCCGGCCTTCTCCAGCTCGGCGACCAACACGCCGCCGTTTGACACCACATACGGTTCGTGCCCTGCCACCTTGAGCGCCAGCGCCAAGTCCACGGTTCCCCGCTCGACACCGCCATGATTAAGTTCGGGTAATATCTGAAGAATTTTCATAAATCAACGTGGCACTTAGGTTCCAGGAACCTAAAGGCGCTGCAGCCTTTCTATTATTTTCTGAGTGTCATCCACAACCGTACGGTTCCTGGGATGATTCAATTCTTTTTCTAAAATTTCCGAAAAATTCTCGGGTGTAGCGATGCGAAGAATCCCCTGACTCGCCAGTTTTTCCTGAAATCGATAATGTTTCTGGGCTAAACCGCTTTTCGCTAATCGGAGAACGATCACCGATTTTCCGCTGGCCACCCCTTCTGAAATCATCGAAACGCTGTCTTCCGTCACCACCAGCACGTCGGAAGCGCCCATCATTTTGGTGACAATCCCTTCCGGATTATGCTCATTGGCGATCACCAAAAGCGACACCCGATTTTGTTTCGCGTATTTTTCCTTGAGTTCATTTTCGAATTGCGCGCCGGTCCTGCGAGAAGTTGTCATCAGCAGTTCAAACTGATTTTTTTCCATCGCCTGATTCAGACTTTTCAGAAATTCATCGAACCTGCTTTTCGAGAAATCATACCCTTTAGTTTTTCCGCCAAGAAAAACAGAGACGATACGGTGATGATCCAAATTCAACTCGCGGCGAAGCGCCTCGCCCGCGACTTTGATCTGATCCACCTGTATCAAACTCGGCGTCACATGCGTCAAAACCACTTGCTCACTTTCTTTCACTCCGCTGTCATGCTCGGGAACCAAATTCAAATCCGCACGAAACAGCGAAAACGGTAAAGACGGCTTCATAATCACAATGTTTTTCGCGAGACACTCGCGTTTCAGCATATAGTTCAACGGAAGCACGGAAGAGCCACAGGAAATCACGATGTCGCACGCGGCCGTCCCAAATTCTTTCAGGCTTCCCGCTTCGAACCAGCCGCGCAGCCAATCCAGCCGACCTTGAATAAACGGCATCGCGAGGAAAGCGAACATCGGAAATACGGCCTTGTGAAACGGACTCCGGTACCGGATCTCGATCACTTTGCTTTGAAACTCGAAACGCGGATTGGTTTCTTGAATTTTCTTGAGAAGATCAAACACCGCCTTCGATTGATTCACATGTCCGGCTTTTCCATCAGAAAGAATCACAACTCGCTTTGTCCAATTGTGCTTCCAGCGCTTGTGGAGCCACACCCACTGATCGGGATATTTCGAAATAAATTGCTCGAGAACGTTCATGTACGCCTGCGTGTATTTCTCAACATCCTTTTCCTCATCACCGCTTCGCTCCAGAATAAGTTCCGGCTCCACGTGAACCGTGTGATACGGCCCATGCTCGCGCACGATAAACACCGGAATCGCGCGGGCCCCGGTCCGGAGCGGAATTTGAATCGGTCCAGCCGGCGACGTCGTCATGCGGGCGAAAAACCGGACCGGCACTCCGTTTTTGCCGCCCTGTTGATCGCCGAGAAAACCAATCATTTCATTTTTCTTGATGGCCTTCATTATTTCGCGGAGCTCGGCGCCTTTATTTCGAATCATGACGGAACCGTGAGACTCTCGAAGCCGGGTTAAATACCCATTTAACTTCGGAAACTTTTGATCGCGCACCAGCACGTAAATCGGGATCCCGAGAAAACAGGTGCGGATATTCAAATATTCCCAATTGCCGAAATGTGCCGTGAGAAGCGCCGTGCCCTCCCCTGCTTCTTTGCAGGAAAAATAGCGATCCATGCGCGGAATTGTGACGTATTTTTCCGCAAATTCTTTCGTCATTCTCGGAAACCAGAACATCTCAACGAGATTCTGGAGCATGTTCATATAATTCTGACGCACGATCCGGCGGATCTGTCTTCCGGTGAACCGCCCCGGAAACGCATTTTTGATATTGGCATACGCCAGCGCCACGCGAATTTGTGTGAACGCAGCCAGCCAGCCAATTACGCGGGCAATCGCTAACCCCGCCTCAATCGGCAGTATCAAAAAAAACGCAGCAACGCCTCTAACGAGCCAATACGCGATGAAGTCGATCATCGAGCTCTCTCTCTCCTGAGGTGATTTTCATTCCGACACCCAAAACCAGCGGATTCAACGTTTCTGTAATTAATTCCGGAGCGCGCAGAAAATCTTTCTCCGTCACCACGATCTCTTCCGCCGCCCCACCCGCTTTTAGTTTTCCGATAGTCTCAAGCTCACTCGTGTCAAACGTGTAATGATCCGCGAATTCGAACGAGCGTTTCACCGTAGCACCCAGAGCTGCGAGTGACGAGTTAAACGATTCCGGAAATCCGATTCCCGAAACGCTGATCAATTCTTTTCCGCTGATAAAATTCGTTCCTAATTCGCGGCCATCCCGCGCTCGAAAAAGCCGTTCAGGAACATGCACCGCTTCCATCACCCCGGCATTGGGCGCATAACGAAGTAGTACATTCTGAATTTCACGCCTATTTTTTTCTGAATTCTCATCGGCATGCGTAATCACAATCAGGTTCGCGCGACATAATGACTGAAGCGGTTCGCGCAGATTCCCCCTCGGAATCAAATTCCCCGAACCAAACGGCCGCGCACCGTTAATCAGCACAATATCCAAATCGCGGTAGAGCGCTCGATGCTGAAAACCGTCGTCCAACACCGCGATTTCGGGCAATTCGCTCGACAGTTTTTTCCGGGCGGCCTCGTACCGATTCTTGCCGACACCGATCACGGCTTCGGGACAGCCAAGCTCCAGCTCCCGCACTTCGTCGTGCGAATACCCCCGCGTCAAAATCAGAACTTTGTTACGCATGGCTTCCAATTTATGCGTCAAAAATTTAACGAACGGAGTTTTTCCCGTCCCACCCCAGGTCAGATTCCCCACACTCACCACCGGAATCGGAAGCCGATGAATTTTAATCCAATTATTTTCAAAGGCCCGCTCACGACCCCAAACGCCAAGTCGATAACCACAGCTAGCCAGCCTGAGAAATGACGCTAAAATTCTCTCACCGCTGGTGTAAGGACCTTCTTCAGCAATCTTTTTGACAAGATCACGCATGCGCAAATACTCCATTTTCCGCAAAGCGCTTAACCCAACTCACGTGCCGTTCAGTCGCGCCTTGCTGAGCAAGTACGATTCGTTTCGCGTTTTGCCCCATTTCATCCCGCTTCGATGAATTTTTCAAAAGTTCACGAACGCACCCTGCCAGCTCCGCTTGATTCACGATCCGGGCTCCGCCGTCTTTCACTAACATCTCATACACCGCGCGGAAATTAAAAACGTTTGGACCCGAAAGAATCGCGCGCGATACGAGCGCCGGCTCAATCGGATTCTGACCGCCGTGCCGGATATAACTTCCGCCCATAACCACCACATCCGCCGCGGAATAAAGTTTTTTCAACACGCCCACACGATCGATAATGGTCACGGCGTTTTCAGGAAGTCCGACACGGCGCATTTCCTCCGCAACTTCGCTCGCTCGCTCGGGATGGCGCGGAGCCACAATCAATTTCAAATTGGGAAACTCCTGACGCAACGTCTTGACCGTTTCAAAAATTATTTTTTCTTCACCCGGATGCGTGCTTCCGGCTACCAATACCTGATCTTCGTCCCGATAACCCAGCTGAGATTTCACCCTCAAATCCAATCTGGAAACGTCCATCTGATCAAACTTCATATTACCGAGAACATGAATCCGCTCCGGCTGAACGCCAAGTTCGGCGTAGCGGTCTTTATCCCGAGAAGTTTGAACCAACACAAAATCCAGACTCTGAAAAACCGGCTTTACGAACACCGAAACTTTCCGGTAACCGCGCACCGATTTCTCGGACAGTCTTCCGTTAATCACCCCGACGGGAATGCCGCGCTCTTTGGCGCATAAAATAAAATTGGGCCAGATTTCGGTTTCAGCCAGCAAAATCAAATTGGGACGAATCCGGTCCAGCACGCGGCGAACGATAAAACTCAGGTCGAACGGAAAATAAATCAGATGACATCCGATTTCCGCGAGCGGTTCGGCCACCGATTGCCCCGTCGGCGTCACCGTGGAAACAACGATTACCGCATCGCCAGCCTCTTCACGAAGCCGCTCCACAAATTTTTTAATCGCGGCCACTTCCCCAACACTGACTGCGTGCACCCAAATCAATTGGTCGGCAGGCCGCCCAATTTCAACCAGTCCCAACCTCTCGCGAAAAAGGCGCCGGCGGTCTTTGGCGAGTTTGGACTTTTTCAAAAAATGCGGCAGAGAAAAAATCGCAAACGCCAACATCACAAAATCAAAAACGACTATCAACCATCTATGCCCGCGGATGCGCATTATCGTAAGCTTCTTTCAGACGTTTCGTCGTCACGTGCGTATAAATTTGCGTAGTCGATAAATTTTCATGCCCCAAAAGCTCCTGCACGCTTCGCAGGTCCGCCCCGCGGTCCAGCATGTGCGTGGCAAACGTGTGCCGCAGAACGTGCGGAGAAATATCTTTGTTGAGCGCGATGCGTCGGGAATATTTCAAAACGATGCGGCGAATGCTCCGATCAGTCAAACGGGTTTTGCCTTTATTCAAGAAAAGCGCACCTCGATTTACTCCGCCCACCTCACCCCGTTTGTCCACATAATCCCGAATCGCGCTAAGCGCCTTTGAACCTGCGGGCACCAGACGTTCTTTTTTTCCTTTTCCGCGCACACGAAGCACCTCACCGAAAAAGTCCACGTCTTCGATATTAAGCCCCACCAGTTCACTGACACGAATTCCTGAACTGTACAAGAGTTCCAGAATGGCCTTGTCACGATTTTCAATTTTGGATCCGGAAGCCGGGGCCTCGAGCAAATCAACGACTTCTTTTTCCTCAAGAAAAAGCGGGAGTTTTTTATCTTTTTTGGGAGTAGAAATGCTTGAGGCAGGATTTTCCTTCAAATAGTTTTCGCGGACGAGAAATTTAAAAAATGAGCGCAGACACGCCAGCTTGCGGGAAATGGAACTTTTCGAGAATCCTTTTTCAGTGAGGCTCGCGAGAAAACGGCGGATTTCGAGATAGTCAATTTTCTCGATGGGAAGATCTTTGATGAAAATAAAAAAATCGCGCAGATCAACCAAGTAATTTTTCACCGTGTGTTCCGACGAATTTTTTTCAGCCTGAAGATAAACCAGAAAACGGGTGACGTGCTGATTCATTTAAGATTCCATCTCCTCAGACTCGGGCGGCTTTTCATCGCTCCCAATTTCCTCCTCCTTTTTGGGGAGTTTGTTCGTAGTGTAAGTACAGCGGGGATAATTCTGACAGCCGTAGAACGTTCTTCCTTTTCCGGACCGACGTTTGATTAAATAGCCGCCGCAGTCTTTTTCGGGACATTTCACATCGGTGGGAAGCGATGCCGTAAATTTGCATTCCGGAAACGCAGAGCAAGCTAAAAATTGCCCAAACCGGCCCCAGCGGATCAACATCGGCTTGCCGCAAGACTCACAAAGATGATGCGTGGCAACAGGTTCCTGCTTCACGCTTTTCATTTCGGTTTTTGCTAAAGCCAGCTGTTCCTCAAAGGGATTGTGAAAATCTTTCAGCACCTGAATCCAGTCGATACCGCCTTCCTCGATTTTGTCGAGCTCTTCTTCCATCAATGCTGTGAAATCGTAATTGAGAATTTTAGGGAAATGCTTAACGAGCAGTTCGGTCACGATATCACCCAGTTCTGTGGGAATAAGCGCGCCCCCCTTTCGTTCCACATAACTGCGAGTTAAAATAGTGTAAATTGTCGGTGCGTACGTACTCGGACGGCCGATACCTTTTTCTTCAAGCGTTTTCACCAGGCTGGCATCGTTGTAACGCGCAGGCGGTTTAGTGAAATGCTGCGTGCCGGTTAACTGATGCAAATCGAGAGCTTCATTTTTGTGCAATTTCGGAAGCTCCTGTTTCTCTTCATCCTCGAGATCCTGTTTAGAATCTTTCTTGCCGGACTTTTCATCAGATTCTTCTTCCGCATCATCTGTCGTGGTTGTGTTTTGATACACAATCAAAAATCCCGGAAAAAGATTTTTGGTTCCGGAAGCTTTAAAAAAATATTTTTCTCCGGCCACAACACTCACAGACGTGACCAAATCAACCCCCTCAGTCATCTGCGAGGAAACAAAACGCTTCCAAATCAAATCGTAAAGCCGGAATTCATCATTATCCAAGAATTGTCGCATTTGTTCTGGCTCACGAAGCACGGACGAAGGCCGGATCGCCTCGTGCGCCTCCTGAGCGCTCTTTTTGGATTTGTAGACATTGGGAGACTCTGGATAAAATTTTTCGCCATACTTATCGAGGATAAACTCGCGTGCTTCTTTTTGTGCCAGGTTGGAAATGTTTACCGAATCAGTTCTCATGTAGGTGATTAAACCGACAGCGGCTTCTTCGCCAATTTCAATACCCTCATATAATTTTTGCGCGATACGCATGGTTTTCGCGGCCGGAAAACGCAGGCGATTGTAGGCCTCCTGCTGAAGTTTACTGGTCGTAAACGGCGCCTGAGCTTTGCGCTTTCTTTGTTTTTCATCCACGCCGGCAACGCGGAAATTTTCTTTTTCTATTTTTGATTTAATTTCGTTGGTAATTTCCGCATTTTTGAGCTCGGCTTTATCCTCGCCGATTTTGTCGAGCTTGGCCGTGAATATCGTTTCTTTTTCCTCTTCGCGTTGGGACGAAAGCCGTGCCTTGAGCGACCAGTATTCAACGGGTTTGAAATCGCGGATTTCTTTTTCGCGCTCAACAATCAGCCGAAGCGCAACGGATTGAACGCGGCCGGCGGAAAGTCCTTTGCTGACATTACGCCACAAAAGCGGCGAGAGTTCGTAACCGAGAATCCGGTCCATAATCCGGCGGGCTTGCTGGGCATTGACTAAATTCAAATCAATTTCGCGTGGGTGATTGAACGCTTCCTTTACCGCATCTTTGGTGATTTCGTTGAAAACAACACGTTTGATTTTGGCACCGGCATCTTTGAGGATGTGGGCCAAATGCCAGGAGATGGCTTCTCCCTCACGGTCCGGATCGGGCGCGAGAAAAATTCCATTCTTCCCCTTGGCGCGGGCCAGTAAATTTTTTACGGTTTTTCGGGCTTTTTGAATGATGATGTAATGAGGCGCGAAATCTTTCGCGACATCGACCCCCATTTTGCTTTTGGGAAGGTCGCGGATATGCCCCATCGAGGCTTCCACTTCATAATCTTTCCCGAGGTACTTGTTGATGGTTTTGGCCTTGGCCGGACTTTCTACGATGACTAGATGTTTTGCCAATTCTTATCCTCCCCCTACAAAGTGAACGATCTCGAGCGAGTCATTCTCACTTAAATAAGTTTTCGAATATTGATCTTTTTGAATAATAGAACGATTTAACTCACAGACCACGGCCTCTTTACAGACTTTTAAATCGCCAAGAAACTGTTCCAAGCTGATCGATTCTTCTATAAGTTGTATCTGGCCGTTGATCTGAACTTTCATAAAAGCGTCCTATAAAATAAAACCCCGATAACCTGTAAATCAATTAGGCTATCGGGGAATGTCAAAGGAGTATATCAAAATCTGTTATCTTGTAAAGATTTTAGTTATAGGACGTTCAAATTGAAGGCGGCTCGGCCTCTGGAGGCTTGGCGTCCTTGGTTTTGTGTTTGTGCTTTACCTGTTTTTCTTCGTCATGCTCAAGACTATAGAGCTGTTCCAAGTGCATAATCTGAGAGTCTTCGATGGCTTCCTTCTCGATGCGACGTATCAATTTTGTCAAAACTTCCGTCTGCATTTTAAGCCGTTCGATGCAAATGGTGGTAACAAGACGCGTCATCAAATTAGACTGAATTTCCAAATCCATCAGCCTCTCATTGGTCTCAGCAACGTGTTCCCATAATTTATCGAGATGTTTTTTGATATATTCCAATCCGGCATGAAGTGTTTTGTCTTCTTTTTTAAGCTCTTCTTTGATCAGATAAATCGTTCGATCAAAAGACTTGGCTGAGGTTTTTTTCTTTCCGTTTTGGCGCTTCACAAAAATTCACCTCATGTAAAAAGGATAACACATCTAAAAAATAAAAAAGGGACAAGACAGATTATGCTGTCGATACCCCACTCGGCATCAACATAATAATCGACTTGTCCCCGAAAATAATAATGAAACGGTTTGGAATTTAGGCGTTTACAACGCGCGCCTTTGCCCAGCCGTCTTCTAACCGCTCGCCCTTGACCAAAATCATAATGGTTTCAAGGATGTATCCGACCAAAAGAACAAATGGAATAATCAACAAAATGTTGCGGATCACAGCCTGAGCAGGGGTGATTTTTTCACCACTCAAGCTCGCCAATTTAATCCCAACCATTTTTCTTCCCGGTGAAAACACCAGATCCCGGAAAAGCATCCAGACCACGTTGACTATAATCAACACTGTGTTCCGGACAGGCTCCGCAGCTGCAAGAAGAAGAAATGCGATGACGAAACCAATTACGATGGGAATAAAGAGGAGATCTACAACATCCGAGGCAATCCTTTTGCCTTTTGAAGCGAGCGTCAAACCTGCTCCGCCGCCAACGACATCAGCCATGATGGACTCCTTTCGCTTGTTTCTGATAAAACGTGCTAAGCTCACCTTCGCTTAGACGACATCAAAATATCGACCGACGTTATAATAATCTAAAGCTATTTAGAGTATACATCACACTTCACGAAGCTGCCACCCCAGAGGCGCTAGCCGGCCTTGTCATCCTGAACGAAGCAGGCATTGTCATTCCCGCGAAGGCGGGAATCCAGTCATGCAGTTAAATCAAAATACAAATCTTTCCAATGAGGATTACGTTCCTCAATAAGTCGAATCTTCCATCGTCTTTCCCATTTTTTAATTCTCGTTTCACCCTCAATAGCATCTCGGACGTCGTTACATTCTTCAAAATAAACTGATTTATCAACCCCGTATTGTCTAGTAAATCCTCCAGCACAACGCTCTTTATGCTGTTTAACTCGTCTAATTAAATTATTTGTCACACCTAAATAGAGAGTCCCATTTCTTTTACTCGCTAGAATGTAAATATAATATCTTTTCATTTTATCCTGGATTCCCGCCTTCGCGGGAATGACAGAGTTTCACGAAGCTGCCACCCCAGAGGCGCTTTACTTTACCCTGAAGTTCGAGCCGCGTGAGAATTTGGAGGACTTGATTGGGATCGAGATTCAATTTTTCGGATAACCCGTCCGGCGAACCAGGCTGGTCATTGATTAAATTATAAACCGAAACTTCTTCGTCGGTAAGTTCGGGCATTTCCGCGCTGGCGACGGTGCTTTTGAGCACCGGATACAGATCTTCCAGAATCTCGTCCGGTTTCGTCACCAGCATCACACCTTCTTGAATCAGACGATGGGTACCGCTGGAATAGGGACTGTCAATTCTGCCCGGAATCGCGTACACCTCACGGCCTTCGTCGGTAGCCAGACGCGCGGTAATCAACGATCCGCTTTTTTCACCCGCCTCCACCACCAGAATTCCTATCGAAAGCCCGGCGATAATGCGGTTTCGTTTTGGAAAATGAAATGGACGCGGCTCGGTGCCGAGTGGAGACTCGCTGATGACGGCTCCACGCTCGATAATTGTTTCGTAAACTTTCCGATTCTCTTTGGGATAAATCACATCCACACCGGAACCCAGCACGGCGATAGTTCTTCCCTTCACACGAAGCGCACCCTCATGACTGGCGCGGTCAATGCCTAGCGCGAGTCCGGACACAATCGTGATTCCTTTCTCGGCCAGCTCGGCGGCAAACCGCGATGCCACCTGAATGCCGTACGCGGAAGCGCGGCGCGAACCGACAACGCCGAGCGCAAAACGGTCTTCTTCAAGCAACGTTCCTTTCACGTACAGCAATATTGGCGGATCATAAATCGCGGCGAGATTTTTGGGGTAGGCTTCATCCAGAAAATGAATCGGCGAAACTCCGCGCTGGTAACAATTATCCAGAATTTTCCGGGGCTCGACCTGCAATCGGGATTCGAGAATGCGGCGGGAAAGTTCAAACGAAATCGCGGCTGTTTCGGAAAGAGTTCTGTGATCCTGAATGTCAAAAATCGCTTCAGGAACGCGGAATACCGAAAGTAGTTTTCGGAGGTGCTGAACGCCCAGTCCGTCAACGGAAGAAAGTACAATGAGAGCCTCTAGTGAGTTCATAGCAATTTTAAGTCGCTACGAAACAGAAGGGCCCCTCTCCCCACTTTTCGTTTGTTGGATACTACGGATTAATTGTTGTAGAAATATGCCCAGAGATAGTTGGTGGACGCGAACTTCACCAGCTCAACCAAACCAAAACCTATGAGAATTCCCAGAATGAATTTGATTTTTTTAAACATGACTGCATTCCTTTCAGACTAGCTGCTTGAGAGTCTCTTCGATGAGAGACGGCGAGATTCCTTTCACCACAAGCAAGGACCCAATCCGTTGGGGCAGGACAAATTTCACTTTTCCACCGCGGACTTTCTTATCCACCAGAAAGTAGCGGGCGATGTTCTTGGGTTTAAAACCGAAACCTTTGAGTGACGTTGGAAGTTCCGAGGACCGAATCAACGCAAGTTGACGATCGGAAAGACTGGAGTTTGAAATTCCAAGCCGGCGGGCCAAATCACCGGCGGCGACCATGCCGCAAGCAACTGCCTGGCCGTGCGTCAGCCGGCGATACCCCGCCACAGCCTCAAACGCATGGCCAAACGTGTGGCCATAATTCAAAATGTCACGGTAACCATAAAGCTCATACGGGTCCGCTTCCACCACGCGAACCTTGATTCTTGCAGATTCTAAAACAATTTCTTCCAAAATACCAATATTTTTTTCCAGCGCCCGATGAATATTTTTCTCCAGCCATCCCAAAAGCGCCGGACCCGACATCATTCCGTATTTCACCACCTCGGCCAGGGCGTCCGAGATCACTTTTCGCGGTAAGGTCTTGAGGATTTCGATATCCGAAATAATCACTCGGGGATGATAAAACGTTCCCACTAAGTTCTTGCCAGCGTTGAGGTTAATCGCAGTTTTACCGCCGATAGCGCTATCCACTTGGGCTAAAAGCGTCGTCGGAACGTGGATAAGTCCAACCCCACGCTTGAAGGTGGAGGCCGCGTAGCCGACCAAATCCCCCACCACGCCGCCACCGAACGCTAAAACATGCGAGGACCGGTCGAGGCGCGCTCGAAGCATCGCTTCATAAAGCCGGAACAGTTCTTTCTCGGACTTTGCCTGTTCGCCGTCCGGCACGATGTGAATGCTTAAATTCACACCAGATTTTTTCAGAATGCTGCGCAAACGCGCTCCATGAAGTGCGAGAATTTTTTTCTGACTGACGACAAGAAGATTTCCGGAAATTTTAAGCTGCTTAAAAATTTTCGGGATTTGATGCAGCACACCCCGGCCAATATAAATCGGATAAGTGCAGGAATTAATTTTAACGTTGATTGTTTTCATCATTAATCTTCCAGCGTCGCGGCGATTTCGCGCGCCACATCTTCCGGAGTTTTAAAATCGGTGTCGACCGCATCTTCAAAACATTCGTAATACTTACGGCGCTCCTCAAAAATCCGCTCCAGCACCACTTTAGGGTCCGCCGTCTTGAGCAGCGGGCGGTCTTTCATTCCCTGCAGACGGTCCCACAACACATCGAGAGATGATTTGAGATAAATCACCTTTCCCGTTTGAAGCATGACGTGACGATTATCATCACGAATCACCGAGCCGCCGCCGGTGGCAATTACCTGATTTTTCTTGATGGAAATCTGCCCAAGAATTCGCGACTCGAGTTCGCGAAAATACGCTTCGCCCTTTTGTTCGAAGATCTCATTGAGAGAACGGCGCTCTTCCTGGACAATCAGATCATCCATATCCACCGCTTTCATTCCGAGAATTTCGGCCAAAGCACTGCCCGTTTCACTTTTGCCGGAACCCATCATGCCAACGAGGTAAATGTTTCGCATTTTTTTGGAAAATTTTCAGGACTTTATCTGTTTGAGATAACCATCAACATTGCGGCGAAGTTCCGCCATCGAGTCACCGCCGAATTTTTCAAGAAACGCATTGGCCACTTCATACGCAACGATCGATTCACAAATGACGCTGCAGGCCGGAACCGCGCAAGTATCCGAACGTTCGAAACTGGCCTTCTCCGCCTCTTTTGTTTTCATATTCACCGACTGAAGCGCCTTACGCAAAGTAGAAATCGGTTTCATGGTCGCTCGGATCACGATTTCCTCACCCGTCGTCATGCCACCTTCAAAACCGCCGGAGCGATTTGTTTTTCGGAAATAGCCACGCGACTTCTCGTAAAAAATTTCATCATGGCACTGAGACCCGGGAAGCGAACCATGCGCTTCGGACAAACCAAATCCGATTTCCTTCACGGCCTGCGCGCTGATAATAGCGCGCGCAATTCGACCATCCAGTTTTTGATGCCACGTGACGTGAGACCCCAACCCCATCGGCAAACCCTTCACCCGCACCTCGAAACGTCCGCCGAGCGTATCCCCATCTTTTTGCGCTTGATCAATCAACGCAATCATTTTTTTCTCTGCGGTGGTGGAAGTACAATTCAGCTGGGAATCTTTTTTGTTTTTCTCAATATCCTCGAAAGAAAGTTCCGACTTTTCTATATTAATGCCCCCCAGCTCAAAAACATGAGAGGTAATCATAATGCCGAATTCATTCAGCAGCTGGCGCGTAATTCCGCCAATCGCAACCCGCAGCAAGGTTTCCCGGGCGCTGGCGCGTTCTAAAATTGGACGAATGCCCTCGTGATATTTCAGCGAGCCGACCAGATCCGCATGTCCGGGACGCGGACGATCCAGCTCGGGCATCGATTCAATTTTAAAATCTTTATTGATGGAGAGAATGCCAATCGGAGCTCCGGTGGTTTTTCCTTTATAAATACCGGACGCGAGCTCAACCTGGTCCGTCTCGATCTTCATTCTGCCGCCGCGGCCGTAGCCTTCCTGACGGCGCGCTAGCTCATGATTCACGGCCTTAAGATCGATAGCCAAACCGCTCGGCATTCCTTCCAAGATCGCGATCAGATAGTGTCCGTGAGATTCCCCTGACGTCATAAAATTCAGCATGTAATTCTCCCTGGAAAGAGGGTGCCAGGTACTACAGGTACCTGGCACCCTCTTTCCATTCTAATGACCTAAAATAACACTCGAAAGCCAATCTGCAAAGAAAACGTTGAAAATAGCCGCCATCGCCAGAAACGGCCCGTAAGGCAGAATATCGGTTTTTCGTACATATTTCTGAAAGAGTCCGAATGGAAGCGCAAAAAATGGCGCAACAAAAAAAGTCAGCACGGCTCCCTGAACGCCCAGAAACGCGCCAATCATCGCCATTAATTTGATATCGCCGCCGCCCATACTTTCCCGCTTGAAAACAAAATCACCGATGATGGCCGTACCCCAAATCAGCCCGCCGCCAGCGATCATCCCCAGCACCGATTCGCCCAGCGCCATTTTGTGGGAATGCTCGTTCAACACCTGCGGAAACACAAACGCGAATAGCCAGCCCACAAAAATTCCGACGAGTGAAATTTCATCCGGAATAATCATTTCCCGAAAATCGATAAACGTGATAACGATCAAACCAAACAGAAGCGCCATCGCCCAAAAAAGTTCAGGGGCAAATCCGGAAATCAGAAAAAGTCCTGAAAAAATAATCCCGAAAGCCAGCTCGACAATAAAATATTGCGGCGAAATTCCGGCTTTACAGGCTCGACATTTTCCACCAAGAATCAGGAAACTTACCAGAGGGATATTATCAAACCAACGAATGCCCGTTTTGCATTTGGGACAGAATGATCTGGGCATAAGCAGCGAAATATGAAGCGGCAGCCGATAAATGCACACATTGGCAAAACTGCC
>JACROU010000092.1 GCA_016214265.1 Candidatus Omnitrophota bacterium | reverse complement strand
GTTTGGTGGACCTCGTAAACACACACATCCGGATTGTCCTTCGCAGGATCAACAAATGCGGTTTCGGAAATTTCGTAAATCTCGCGATCCTCCGGCGTAAGCACGTCAGCAACCGTGACGACCGTCTTCTTTGCCACGGGTAAAGGGCTGTCTGTCTCACCGAGAAGTTCTTGTTTATTTTTCCCCCGGGCGGCTTTCAAACGGGAACTCAGTTGTCGAATCTCGCGATCAATACCAAAACCGGCGAGCGCCGGACCACCAAAAACAGTTCCTTCCAATTCGCGGACAGAAGTTTTTATTGCCTCCAATGCCGACCGAACCTCTTTTAGTGTTTCTGCATCAGACCGGGAAACTTTTATTTTGAGCCAAAACAACGTTTTGCCCTCTTTACTCGAAACTCCGGTCTCGGCGTTCAACTCTTTTTTCAGTTTCATGAGAAGGGCCTTGGGCTCATAAAGCGCTTGGGGAATTTTGCCGACCATGTCCGCTTCCGATTCAAACTCTTTCTGGAACAGAACGCGCGCGAGTTTTCGAGTGAGGGGAGAGTTGCAGGAAACGCCGGCCGAGAGCACGCCATCCGTAATTTCCCACTCGAGCCGCACTTTTTTTTCATCCCCCATCTTCTGAATAACGGGGGCAATCAGCGCGTCGGTTTCAGCGGGATTTTTTTCGTAAAGATCGTCGAGGAATTTTTTGTCCCGGGTTCTCGAGAAATGAAGAATGTTTTCACGGTTCGCCACGCGCAGCATTTCCTCGGCAAATTGTTTCACGAGTTTGCGCACCGTTTTTGCCTCAGTCATTTCGTCGGAAACCGCTTTCCGGAGCGCGCTCACCGCCTCATCCATCGACGGGTTGGCGGCAAGATAATCGTTTTGCGTAGACACAGTTTTTACGGCGCGGTCAGAAAATTCCGGCGCTTGCGCTACAGGATCAGCCGCCTTGCTTGACGAAGGGACCTCACTCTCATTAAATCCGAACATCTCGTCGACGTCTCGAAGCTCCAGTTTTTCTCCGCCACGGCTCGTAAGTTCGTAGGCGGCATGAGAGAAAATTTCGTCGACCCCGAATGCCTTTTCCGCGGAGGGGGCCCCAATTCCCCCGCCGGCGGGTGAATCTTCCAGACGGCCTTCGATTTTCCCGCCCTCCACATAAAGAACCAGGCGCTTCGTCGAACCTTCCGATTTCAATTCGGACGAATACTGGTCAATGATTTCCCCAACAGCGTTTGTGAAAAACGTCTTTCCTTCATCACGAAGTTTGCGTGCCCCGAGTTCCGGCTGAAAACATTGAGCGATCACTAAATCGAAAACCGCGCTGCGATCTTCGGGAGCCGCGCCGATTTGAATGCGGCCGGCAAGCCGCTCGCCTTCTATAATTTCCTGAAGACGGCTTTCGAGGAAAATTTCGACCACCTTCCGGAGCACCCCGTACAGAAGGGGGTGAAACACATGGATAGCGTCAAAACGGTTTAAAAATTCCGGACGAAAATAATCGCGCATGGCTTGCCGGATGTCGCCATCAAATCGTTTCATGAATGCCGTGAACTCGGGGCTGTCAGCATCATTTTTCTCACGCACCAAACGTTCGATTTCGCGGTAATGTTCTTTGGTAACGCCGATATTGGACGTGGCAATAATCACGGCCTGATTGAACAACACGGTTTTTCCCAAACCGGAAGTCACGCGGCCTTCTTCCAGAATTTGAAGCAGAAGATCCATAACACGGGGATGCGCTTTTTCGATTTCGTCAAAGATCACAACCGCATTCGGATGCTCCCGGATAAATTTTATAAGCTCCCCTTCATCGTTACTTCCGATGTATCCCGGAGGCGCGCCAATCCAGCGATTGAGCTCGAAATCCTTAAGCCCGTTGCATTCAAGAACGAGAAGCTCACGGCCGGTTTCTTCCTTAATGACTTCTCCAATGCGGGTTTTTCCGACTCCGGTGGGGCCGGCAAAAAGCACTCGGGCCTGGGGCTGATGCGCCTCGCGCAAACCCGCCTCGGCAAGAATCATCGGGGCTATGACGGCCTCAATGGCTGAGGGCTGATTGACCACTTTTTTCGCGATTTTTTCGGGAAGCTTCAGAGTCTCGCGGCCTGACTCCAGATAAGATTTGCTCAGATCCACACCGGCTTTCTCAAGCCTTTCTTTTTCGCGCTTGGCGATAAAACGGGTAACGTCATCGGCGGAAATAACCGTATCTTCGCCGGTCGCATTCAAAGCCCGGTCCAGCGCCGCCAGTTCCCTGTACAAGGCAACCCTGATCGCTTGCTTTATAAGATCTTCTTTTGTGACGACCAGATTCCCGGATTTTCTTTTTTGTTCGATGAGTTGGTTCAAATTGGTCCTTAGCGATTCTTTTTTGGTTCTAGCTCTGGCCTCAAGAACGCGCCTGGCGTTTTGTTTTTCATTAAAAATTCCGTCGAACCAAATTTGCAGGGTTTGCGTGGCGTCTTCCCCGGCAAAATGTTTTTCCCAGATTTTCACCGCACGCTCAAGCGCCTCGAAAGAAATACGAATGCGTTTCCCGGCGGAAGCACCGTTATTTTTCTTTTCCACATCGTCCTTGAGATAAAGAATAAAATTTTCGAAAACGCGAGCGCGGTCTCCGTCACGGGCTTTCACCAAAGTAAAGAACCGGTCAAAGGCGTCTTCGGTGGAGACGTTTTCGTTGGACGTGGTCATCATGGATTTCAACGTTTCCTGGCGTTTGAAAAGCCGCATGAAAAATCCGAGGAGGAACGGATTGAAGCGCTGGCTGGTCATTTGTTTTTCAATTTGATCGAAGTCGATCACCACCACGGTTTGAATACCTTTTCGCTTGTCGTCTTCTTCAATCGCGGTAATGGCCTGTTTGAGGGCCAGCTCCAGATATCCCGGCGTGTTGATCACGGACAAAAGTCGTTCCAGATTGAGCCGGAGGAAACGCGTTTTTTCCAGACCCGCGAGCTCTCCGCGAGCGGCGCGCAGGGCAATGGATTGCGTTAAAGCCTGCTGATGGAAAAGAGACGGACTTTGCAAAAATGCAAAATTGCGTTCATGCTGCCCGAATACCTGAAGCGCTTCACCAATGGCTTCCTGGGAGGGATGAATATCTTTGATGTTTCCCTCAAGAGCCATGACTGAGAGGTTGTCAAAAAGGCGGCGGATATTGTCCTCCTCTTCCGAGCGCTCGGACTGGCGTTTTTCCTGAATTGCTTTTTTCCTGGTTTCAGCATCAGACTTTTTTCCATCTTTTATTTTTTGATAGACTTCGATTAATTCGCTTGCAATCTCATTCTTTTTTTCGAGAATCGCGATCTGTTTTACAATCGCCCGCTTCGCCTCGTCCCGGCGTTCATTGGCCAGCTCGCCGTCCAGGGCGCGTTTTTGTTTTTCAATATTTTTAAGGACCGAGCCCAATTCTTTGATTTTCGCCGCCGCGTCCTGGGTGTTGATGTTAATGTTGACTTCCAGCTCGCCTTCCGAAAGGGGCGCGAGATGAATGGTGAAATTCTGAATTCGCGCGGACTTATCTGCTTCAGATTCCCCGCTCGCGGCGGTTTCGGGGGCGAGCGAGAGAATGCTACGAACAACCGCCTCGGAAAACTCACCCTTCTCAGATTCCCCTCTTTGAAATTCTTCCCGAAGCTGACCCAGCGCTGATTGATGCGCGGCTTCCTGGCGCTTTTCTTCTTCCGACTTTTCGATCCTGAACACAATTTCTTCGCCGCCATTTGAGTCTTTTCTCAAATCGGCGTAAACCACGTTTCCCTCATTCAACTCGCCGGCCAACATTTTTTTGGCCAGCGGCAGCAGCACTCGGCGCTTGAGAACGCGGATCAGCGGACGGGCGCCGTTTTCGACTTCGTAGCCTTCTTCCGCCAGTTTGCTGCGAAGCGCGGGCGTTAATTCAATTTTTTTGATGGCCGAATCACGCGTCAATCTTTGAAGCTGAATATCGATGATTTTGTCCAAATCTTTCCGGGACAACGGCTCGAAAACAACGACTTCAAAACGGCCGCGGATTTCCGTCGGGAAAAACTCCCGGACAGAATCTTCCAGCCGTTCTTTAATTTGACTCAGAATACGGCTCACCAGAAACTCTCTTTTTTCCTTAAACAGCCCGTCCCGAGAAATCGATTTATCCGATTTTTTCTGCAGTAAGGCCTCGATCGCAGCAACTTCCTGAAGCAAGGCATCCTTTTCACGGGGCGCGAGTGTTTCTTTTTCTGCCCTGGCTTCCAGCAATTTCTGTTCACGCCTCAATTCAGAATTAACAAACTCCTCGTTCATTCGAAGTTCATCCGTGGTCATCTCGTCGCCGGCATATTTGACGCGTGCCCAGATTTTGTAAAGATCGCGTATAGTTCTGTCTTTTGATGCGGTCAAGATGGCTTTTCTTTCTTTAATTTTATCGAGAAAAAACTTCCTTTTTTCCCTTACCTTGCTGGAAGCTTTTATATTCATCAGCCGAAGCTCAACGGACCCAATCCATTCAAATTCTTTTCTGTCTGCACCGGCCTGCCCAAGAACCCCGGAGATTTGAGCGAGAATTGCTTCAAAATCTACGATGGCATGGTCACACTGTTCCACAGTCCACGTCAAAATGTCTTCTTCAAGTTTGTTCAAATAATCGATTTCCTGTTGGACTTCCGCGGAAGCGTGTTTGTCGCCTTCCGAAGCTTTGCTGAATCCCAGATTGGAGGTCATGATAACGACGGAATTTTTGAAAATGGTTTTAATGCCGCGGTTGTCGGTCATTTCGCCTTTGTCCATGACGTTCATCAGCACCTGAAAAATCTGCGGATGTGCTTTTTCGATTTCATCCCACAGCACGACGGAAAAGGGACGCTGGCGCACCCATTTCAGAAAATAGGAGGCATTGTCATAATTGATGTAGCCGGGCGGCGAACCTTTGATTTTTGTGGCGCTTGCGGCATCCATGAATTCGGACATGTCGAGGCGGTTAAACATGTCTTCGGAACCAAACATGTGACGGGCAATGGCTTTGGCCAGCTCGGTTTTGCCGACTCCGGTGGGTCCGACAAAAAGAAATACACCGATGGGGCGATTGTCGGTTTGCACAATGCGGGAACGCGCGCGAAAAGCATTGCCAGCGGCACGCACGGCCTTGTCCTGGCCGATAATCATTTTTTGAATGGCGGGCACAAAAGTTTTGATACGATCATCGCTTGAGGCACGAATGAAGAAAACGGGTACGCCGCTTTGCCGGGCAATTTCCTCCACCAGATCGTCCTCGGTGATTTCCCAGAATCCCTCTTTCGAAATGGAATTGATAAATTGCTTCGCTGAATCACGACGCTTCGTAATTGCTTCGAGTTCACCGAGACTCCGGTCAATTGCTTTTTCAAGAAACTGGATTTGCTCATTGTCATTTTGGCTAACGGCTTCTTTGAGTTTGCGAGCGGCATCCAGAATTCTTTTTTCTTCGTTGCGAAGGGCCTGGTTTTCTGTTTTCTCCCGGGTGAGCTTATGAACAATGATCTTATCGATAATTTCTTTAATTTTGGTCACCGGAGAACCGCTGGGAATAAAACGGCGCGTGAGTTCATGAGCCTGAGTAATAACATCTTCTTCAAGGCGAATTTCTTCGACACCTTTAGGCAAAAGATTTTTGTAGCGATTTTTGAGCGAATCGCTGTAAGAGATCAGATTCGAACGGTATTCTTCTTCACTTGTTTCGCGCAGAAAATGCTCGTAGAACCTCCCTTTCAATCTTTTTTCTGTCTCGAATAGTTTTTCATAGATTTCTTTGTTCACCACACCAAGTAACGAGATATTACTTTCCGCGAGCAAATCCTTGAACACCAGGTAAAGGCTAGACAACTCGAAGCCGCGTTTCAGGGCCACCTGGCTAAAATCTTCGAAATCCAGATAAAGAATAACGCGTTTTTTTCCGCCTTCATTTTTCTCGTTGTCATAAAGCGTTTTGAGGGCCGTGATCAGAGCGCGGACTCGCGATTCAAACTGACCGGGTGCCGCAATCGCGTCGAGAAAACGCGAGGTGTTGAATTCCAATATTTTGGCGTCTTTGAAAACGTCCAGATCGAGGCCTTCGTCCTCCTGGGCTTTGACGAACATGGCTTCAGCCAATCCGTGTCCTCGGATCGGGTCACCAATGATCAGCGCGTGCGGCGAGCCGTGCCCTTTCATCTGCGTGTTAATGGACATGGCGTCTTCAGTAGAAAAATAGGTGGTATCCAGCGTCTTTTGCCGGACGAGCGGGTCCAAATCACCGGTAAGCGCTTCAACAATTTCTTTAGCTTCTTCGCGGCTCATTTCAGAAAGATTCGCATCGGAAGAATCTCCATCATTTTTCCCCAAACTGCGGCCGTGAACATCGCCTGGGCCGTGTGAATGTCCTCCGGGACCGTGATGATGCCCCTTTCCGTGGTCGGGCGGAGACTGACGACGTATGTTCAGAATATCCCAGGGATGCGTGTGACCGTGGTCGCCCGGAATATTTTTTCCGGTAATCAGATCGCTCAGGCTGGTCATTCCCGACTCAGCTTTCCGGCGCGCAAGGACGGATTCGGTTTTGTCGTACAGAGCTTTCAACGATGCCTTTTCACTTTCCAGGATTCCGGCAATGCCTGCCTGATCGTCGCGCGGAAAAATGTCTTTGAAATCGGAGTCCTGTTTCAGGTTCGTCAGAAAATCGTCGAAAGTGGTGGAGGATTTCTTCTGTTTGAAATAGTCCAGAATTTTCGTGACGGTTTTGTTTCTCAGGTCATGCCGTTCTTTGGCGAGAATTTTTGTTTTAAACCGGGCCCGCTTTTTTCCGCCATCCAAGTCTGCGTCCCGCTCCTCATCATCAGAGCCCGTAAGCGCTTCCTCAAAACCTTCGAGAAGCTCGAGGATTTCGCCATCTTCTTTTTTTAGCTTGTCTTTAATTCCCTTTTTCTCATCTTCGCTGAGGGGCGCTTTTTTTTCACGTTCACGCTCACGTGCGATTTGCAGCTCGGCCCAATTACTTTCTTCGGCGACCCGTCGGAGTTCACAACCCAGACTGAATCCGAGCGCCGACATTTCGCGCTCGACCACCGCGAAGCGGGCGCGAACGGGCTCAAAGCTTCCGAATGCCTCGGTCTGAACTCCGACGGACTGCCCAAGCAAGGCTTTGATGAGTCCGGAAGATTTTACGTTATTCCCCTGCGACACGAGTTTCATGCTTTCTTTGTAATAATTTTCTGTACCGCTCATCGCGGGACGGATGATCGCATACGAATAACGGTTATCGTGGAATTGCCGTCGAAGACCGTCGGCGTGGAATCCTCCGGTAACGATGATTGCCTTTTTGATTTTGTGCTTTCTGAGCTCATCTTGAATTTTGGAAACGAAAATACGTTCGCGTTGGAGCGCCGTTTCATAAAACTGAACAGCGTCGGAGGCGGGAATATTCTGATTTGAGAAAAGATTTTCGCAAAGTTTTTCTCGCTTCAAAGTTTCAAATTCATTTCGTGTAAGCTCAAGCGAAAGAAGTTTTTGAGCGAATAAAAATTGTTTAGCTTCCCGGAGCAGCGCCCGGTCATTTTTCCGGCTCAGGCTCTTGCTCAGCAACAGCTCAAGCCACGCGTGAATTTCAGCAAAAAGCTCGGGCCCTTCCAGTTCAGACTCATAAATTTTCATCCTAGCCAGCGCGCTAAAATTAGGGAAGTCCGTAAACTGAAACCCAAATGGAGACAAACTGTGATAAAACGTTTCCAATTCAAGCCGGACCGTTAGAGATTTGGCGTCGGTGAAAAGACTTTTTTCAAGAAGGCGCCCATTCACATTTTTATATTTTGTTCGTATCCGATTCCATTCATCGAGCGCTTTTTTGGTGTCGATTTTTCCCGTTCCCCCCTCCAATCTAAGCAGCCGCACTAGATTGGGAAATTCTAGCTGTTCACCGGCATCTGACATGTTCCTTCCAAGTAGTTTCTGGCTGAGTTTGTTAAGCTCGATGATTAGCGTCTGATAATTTTTCTTGTCATTTTCAAGCGAGAGATAATGTCTGAATAATTGAAGCGAGGCTTTATCAAGCGCAAGACTTGCCCGCTGATCCAGACTTAATTTCTGTGTTTTTAAGAAATCCTTGGACTCTTGCTCTCTCTCGACAACTCTTTTGAAAAGAATGAAATTTTTACGATAAAAAGAAACGTCTTCAAGCGCGGGTAAACGGTAATTTCGTTTTGTCTGATTTAAAAGCGCCCATTCACTTCCCGTAAGCTCTCCGAGTTCGAGCAGGCGCCGGGCTAATTTCAGATTAAGATCTTTATCTTCGATGAAGCGAAGATTTTTTCTCTCGATATTTTCAAACGAACCTTCGACAAAAACCGTGTCGATACTTTCGCGCTCCGCCAGATATTGAATGGTTCTGGCAATGTTATATTGAGCCGATGGATTGCCGTGCGCGTCCTGTATCAAAAATAATTCGGGGTTTTGGGGGGAGGGCTTGCTTGAAAAAAGCTCCTGATGCTCAACAGAACCAAGAGACTCGGGCAGATGAATTCTAAAAAACGTTCCGTCAATAGCTGGGGCCTGTATAAATGAAGTCAGGGGGGTAGCCCCATAAGCCAATGTGTTCACGCAGAAAACAGCCAGAACAATCGCGCTCAAAAACCGTCGGATTTTTTGGGGTACAACCGATCTCATGAGGCTAAACTCCTCGGCATGACAGTGGGGGAAATCTACCATATGTTATAGAAGAATACAAATTGGAGCAACGAAGGCCATTTGGTAGAATACCCTGCTTTGTAACCTGTATTTAACGGAAGGAAAACGAGATATGGCAACATTGCGCGCGGCAGTCATTGGCATGGGGCACGTTGGCAAAGAGCACACCCGGCTTTACAACCAGATGAAAGACCAGGTAGAGCTAGTTGGCATTTGCGATGTCGATTCCGCGAAAGAGGAAAAGGCCCGTGAACTTGGAGTCCCCTTCTTCAAAGATTACCGGAAAGTTCTATCGAATGTGGATCTGGTCTCGATTTCGGTTCCTACTTCCCTGCATCATGACATCGCTCTTCAATGTTTGAAGCAGGACATTCACTGCCTTATCGAAAAGCCCATTTCAACGTCCCTCGAGCAAGCGGATGAACTTCTGGATGAAGCTCGAAGCCGCAACCTCCTCCTGCAGGTCGGTCATGTCGAACGCTATAATTCCGGATTTCAGGAAATCGCCAAGATTGTGAAAAACCCGCGATTCATTGAAATCCACCGACTCGGGCCTTTTAATCCGCGCATCAATGACGTGGGGGTCGTCCTCGATTTAATGATTCACGACCTGGACATTCTGCTTTCGCTGGTTCACGAGGATGTCACCCAAGTTGAAGCCATCGGAATTCCCGTGCTCACGAAATTCGAGGATATTGCCAATGCCCGACTCAAATTTTCGAACGGATGCATCGTGGATATGACCGCCAGCCGTCTGACACCCGAACGGCAAAGGAAAATCCGGATCTTTCAGCCGGACGCCTACATTTCGCTGGATTACGCGGAGCAAAAAGCGAAAGTGTATCGAAAAGAGTTTTTCTCGATCAGCTCGAAAGAAGTCGACATTGAGAAGGGTGAATCGCTCAAAAAGGAACTGGAAGATTTTGTGAGAAAAGTAACCGAAAAAAAAGATTTCGGCTATCCTGATGTTGCCGCCCGTAACGCCCTCGCGCTTGCCATCCGAATTCTGGACAGTATTCAGGAGTTCGGCGAAGAAACAAAAGCCAGCCTCAAGAAAGCAAAAGTTTAACTTATGAAAAAAATCTTCGTGATCGCCGGCGAGGCTTCTGGCGATTCTCATGGCGCCCGTCTTGTTGCCGAACTTAAAAAAATTAATCCCTCGCTGGAATTTTACGGTTTGGGCGGTGAAAAAATGCTGGCCGCTGGCGTCCAGGTTAACACCGACCTCACCCGCATCTCAGCTCTGGGCCTGACGGACGTCCTTCTCAACTATTTTAAATATCGAGAAATTTTTTATGCGGCGCTCGAACGGGTGCGTCAAATTAAGCCCGATTTGATTATCCTCATCGATTATCCCGGCTTTAATCTTCGCTTCGCGAAAAAAATCGCCCGCAATATCCCGATTATTTATTATATCTCACCACAAATTTGGGCTTGGGGCCGCCGCCGGATAAGTGTTATCCGCAAATTCGTGGACAAGCTCATCGTTTTCTTTCCCTTCGAAAAAGAGATGTATGACCAGGCGCGTATTCCCTGCACCTACGTGGGACACCCGCTGACAGATGAGATTCCTGAAATGGTCTCTATAACTGGATCGGTAAAAACATTGGGATTATTACCGGGATCACGGGAAAAGGAAGTAAAGCGGATATTACCTGTACTGCTCGAAGGTGCGTATTTAATCTACAAGAAATTCACCGGGATCAATTTTCTCCTATCCGAATCCTCAAACATTCGCGAGTCTGTTTACGAAGAAATTCTCACCCCCTTCAAGGACAAACTAAATATCAAAATTCTTCGCGGAAAACCTTATGAGGTAATTCAGGATTCCGACCTACTAATTGTCACGTCAGGCACCGCAACACTCGAAACGGCTCTGCACGGAAAACCGCACATCTTAGTTTACAAAGCTGCCTGGCTCACTTATTTCCTGGGCCGCATGCTCATTCGTGTTTCGTTTCTTGGCATTGTGAATGTCTTGTCCGGAAAGCGCATTGTTCCCGAGCTGATTCAAACGGAATTGACCGGCAAAAATGTGTTCAAAGAAGCAACCTCCCTGATTAAGAGTACGGCAGACCGGGAAAAACAGATTTGTGCTTTCCGGGATATTCGAAAACAATTATCGGTAGGAAATTCGGCCGGATTGTCTGCAAAAGAAATTGCAAACTTTCTCCAGACTCAAGCTACGGCAAGCGCATCTTCAAAAAACACCTGACGCACCAAGCTAAACATTTCACCTGCCTGAAAAGGTTTTAATAAAAACCTAGCTTTCTGGGGGAAACGGTAACGACATTCCACCAGTTCGGGATATTCCGTCATCACGATCATCGGTGTTTTCTCGAAAAATCGGAATGCGTCTTTTGACAGTTCAAATAAATGCTTCGAAAGAGATAAAAAGCTCTCATCCATAATGATGAGATGGAATGGTTTTTTAGAGGATAATTCGTTCCAGGATTCGATGCTTTGAACTCGAGTGACACGGTAGCCTTCACCCATCAGCGCGATCTGGAGAACTTCAGAGTTTAGGGAGTCGGCATCCGCCAGGAGAAGTTTTTTCATATTGCCCCTTCTTTTGACCGACACACGTATTATCGGCGGGGGCTTAGGCTGACTTTAAATTACTGGCCAGGGTTTTCAAGTTTCAACTTTGAGAGTTTATACCCTAAAATCCGTTCCGTAACGCCGAGCATTTTAGCGGCTTTTCGCTTATTTCCGCTCGATTGTTTGATAGCGGATTCAATCATCTTCTTTTCAATATTTGCAACCGCATCATTCAGATTACCCTTCGCTTCAAATTCTGAAGGAGTCTCGACCTTACGAACCCGATCCTGCAACTCAAAGGGGAAATGTTCTCGTTTAATTACCTTCCCCGTACAAAGAATCACAGCGCGCTCGATGGCATTTTCCAGCTCACGCACATTACCAGGCCAAGGATAATTAAGAATGTGATCCCAAGCAGCATCATCAATTGTTTGAATATTTTTGTTGTTTTCTGAAGCGAATTTTTTCAGGAAGTGATTAACTAGAATTGGAAGATCCTCTTTGCGCTCTCTGAGCGAGGGCAAAAAAATCGGAACAACGTTTAAACGATAATACAAATCTTCGCGAAATTTCCCCTCGCGCACTTCTCTCTCAAGATCTTTATTGGTAGCAGTAATAATGCGCACATCCACGTGAATCGTTTCAGTACCTCCAAGTCGCTCAAATTCTTTTTCCTGAAGCACCCGCAGTAATTTCACTTGAATTACCGGAGCAACATCCCCGATTTCATCTAAAAATAATGTGCCACCATTAGCAAGCTCAAACCTACCCTTCTTGAGGGTCGTCGCCCCCGTAAAAGCTCCCTTTTCATAACCGAAAAGTTCACTTTCAAGCAAAGTCTCGGGCAAAGCCGCGCAGGATAACTTGATAAATGGCTTCTCAGCTCTTGGACTTGCGTAATGAATGGCTTTGGCAATCAACTCCTTGCCCGTACCACTTTCTCCGCGAAGAAGAACCGTAGCTTTGCTCTGACTAATCAGTTCAATAGAGGAATACACCTCGAGCATACGCTTACTTTCGCCAATCACACTTTCGGGGCGATATTTTTTCTTCAACTCTGATCGAAGCGCACGCGTCTCAGCAACGAGAGCCTCCTTTTCAGCCCGTACCATTTCGTGGATTTTCACCGCCTGCGCAACCATCGAACTGATGATGGTGAGCAACCGAACATCTTCAGTAAAGGAAACGGAATCGCCAAAAAGCCGGTCAACACTGAGCGCCCCGATCGTACGCTTATCCAATTTCACAGGAACACAAATAAAAGAAATATTTTTTCGCGTTACATCACCCCGGGCTTTTGTCCGGTTCAAAAAAAGCGGCTCCTCGCCCACGTTTGGCACCACGATAGGCTCACCTGCTTGCACCACTTTTCCGGTTATTCCTTCCCCGACTTTGTAACGGCCACGCTCCATCTGTTTTTTATCGAGTCCGGTTGCCACTGAAATTGTGAGCTCCTCTGTTTGCGGATCCAGGAGAGAGACCGTACCACGCTCCATCCCCATTCTTTTGTGAAGAATGTCAAGTATGGCCTGAAGAGTCACTTCGAGGTTCAGTGAAGAATTGAGAGCTTGTGAAATCTCATACAAAGTCGTGAGCTCAAGAAGCTCACGCTTTAAATTTTGACTATTAGGTTCTTGCACCACGCTAAATCACCTCATTTAGGAGTATACGCGACAATTGCAATTTTGTTCTCATTTGCAAAACGAATGACTTTTTCGGGATGAAGGACGATTGTTTTTCCAGCTTCAAATGCCAGAACAGAAATATTTGCTGTCTGACATGTCTCCACGGTGCTTGGACCAATCGTCGGCACATCGAAACGCATATCTTGATTGGGCTTGGCAACCTTCACAACGACAGCGCCCTTTTCAGCTAAGCGCCCGCCCCGTAAAATGGCTTGATCTGTTCCTTCAACGGATTCGACAGCTATAACCGATTTATTTTTAACGACCACAGTTTGACCGATATCCAGACCAGCAATTTCTTTCGCCATTCTGAAGCCAAAATCAATATCCTCTTGCTCTGTCGATGAGGGTTTTTCTCTGGTGAGTACTCCGGAGTCCAACAAAGCATCCTTCAAAAACTCCGTAGAATCAATAATCTTCACCCCGCGTTTTTCAATATAAGCACAAAAAGCATTCAAAAGACTGTCGTCTTTAAAACTTCTAACACTGGCTAGCATTTTAATCGCATCCAAATCAGGAACGACTTTGCCGCTGAGAATCCCAACCTTATGGATTTTTCCGGCAAGAATTACCTTATTCACATTTTCACGATTAAAGAAATGAAGCAATTTCCCAATTTCCCCAAGCCTTACCCAAACCGTCTTGTCTGCAAGCGTTTCCAAATCAGGACTCGCTTCGCCCTCGACACCGCACAGGGAAATTTCATAGCCTTTCTTTTTCGCGCGCTCACACACCTCGCGGGGGAAGTCACCAAAGCCGGCAATGACACCAATCTTAGGTTTTTCAGAGGAAGCAATCATGATAGATGATTTACTTGCAAATTCCCTTGTCGGATTTTTGCAAAAACTCAATGAGGGTGATTATTGAAGAAGATTTCGGCAAAGTTTCGTCTATATGCTTAATGGCGCTTTTTAAAGAGAGCCTCTCTCTAAAAATAATTTTATAAGCGCGTTTCAGATTCACCCTATCTTCTTGCGAAATATTGTTACGCTCAAGACCAACCGTATTAAGACCAAACGCTCTTGCAGGATGTCCATCCACCATCATAAATGGAGGCACATTGGAAGTCACCTTGGAATGGCCGCCGACAATAGCTAGCTTTCCAATGCGAACAAATTGATGCACGCCGCTCAGCCCACCCAAAATTGCCCGATCTTCGATAATGCAATGTCCCGCCAAAGTTCCGTTGTTGGCAATCACCGTATCATTGCCAACGATACAATCATGAGCGATATGCGCGTAAGCCATCAGCAGATTACGATTTCCAATTACGGTTTCGGTGCCGTCCAGCGTTCCGGGATTCAGGGTGCAGTATTCCCGAATGGAGTTCTCATCGCCAATCTTCAGATAAGATTTACCGCCTTTGAATTTTTTGTCCTGGGTCATGCTTCCCACAATAGCCCCGGTAAAAATTTGGTTATTATTGCCAATCGTGGTATGACCCTCAATCGTCACGCGCGCACCAACCCGAGTGCCGGATCCAATCTTTACGTCCGCTTCAATAATCGAATACGGACCAACTTCAACGCCATAATCAAGCTGCGCTTTTGGATGAACGATTGCCGTGGGATGAATCACTGTCTGATTTTGTGTTTGTGTCTTCACTTCCATTTTCGTAGCGCGTCTCCTTGCTAGCTATTACGGTCCACAATCGCAAATTTCACTTCTGCTTCGCACACCAGCTTATCACCTACATAAGCACGACCAGAACACTGCCCCGTCGTTGACCGCACCTTGAGCACTTCGACTTCCATTTTCAGCTGGTCGCCTGGATAAACTGGCTTTCTAAATTTAGCGCTATCGATACTCATAAAAAACGCGAGGCGTCCTTTGTTCTCATTCTTACTGAGCATAATCACGCCGCCAACTTGAGCCATAGCTTCTACGATCAGAACTCCTGGCATTACAGGATGTCCCGGAAAATGCCCCTGAAAAAAGTAATCGTTCATCGTGACATTCTTAAGCCCAACAGCACGCTTACCCTCTTCCAATTCAAGAATCCTGTCTACCAGCAAGAAGGGATACCGATGAGGAAGTATTTTCATGATTTCCGTCACATCCATTTCCTTCTGAACACCCGATGAACACGGCTGCGCATTCGATTTTTCACATGATTTGTTTGATTGTTGCTCCATTTGCATTAGCCTCCTCACTATTTCCACGTTTTGCTGATGACCTGTTTTAAAAGTAATGATATGCGCTTTTAGCGGCTTTCCGATAAGATAAAGATCTCCGATCAAGTCTAAGACTTTGTGTCGACATGCTTCATTAGAAAAACGTAAAGTATTTTGGATCGGCGCCGAACCGTCAAAAACTAGCGTATTCTCAAAATTAGCACCTTTCCCATATCCCTTTGACCGTAAATATTCCGCCTCTTCCTTTAAGCAAAATGTTCGGGCTGGTGCAATTTCATTAATATAGGAGTCTGGATCGACCGTGAAAGTCGCGAACTGATGGCCTAGCGAAGGATGATTATCGTAATTTAGGGTGTAACTGACTCGAAGCTCATCAGAAGGAAGCACAATAGTGATCGTACCTCCTAAATTCAGATATAATGGCTCTTTGACAGATAAAAATTGCCGTTGAGCATCTTGCTCAACAATGCCCGTCTCTTGAATTTTCCGGGCATATTCTAACGCACTTCCGTCAAGCACGGGCATCTCATCACCAGAGACTTCAACGTGGCAATTGTCAATTTTCAATCCATTCAAGCACGACATCAAATGCTCGACTGTAAATACGCAGGCCCCATTGATTCCAAGCGTTGTTTGACGCCCCATCACATCAGGTGTCGTCGTCACATTTTCAACGGAAGCTTTGACGAATTGACACTCTGTGATATCCGATCTGCGGAACAGAATTCCGGCACCCACCTCTGCCGGACTAAGCTTAACCGAAACGGGAGTCCCCCGATGAACGCCGACCCCGTGAAACTCGATTGTAGATTTTAAAGTTCTCTGCTTTTCCAATGAAGTTCCTTATTTGCCGGTTTTTTTGTAGCGAGCATTTAATTCTCCCAGCACAACATCAGTCACATCATATTTTTCGCTGCGGAAAAGCATCAATCTTTCATTAAATATGAAGTCGAAGCCTTTTTGTTTTCCGTAATCACGGATAACTTCGTCAATATCCTTAAAAATTTCGCGCATCACACCCTCGCGGCGTTCCAGCAAGTCTCGCTGAGCATCCCGATCATAATCCTGAAGCTCGCGCATTTTCTGATCCACCAATTTTTGTTTCTGCTCTTTGCCCTGATCGGACAAAAGTGCCATTTCGTCTTTCAAACGACGAACCTCAAGCACGATAGTATCTCGACCAGACTGCTTCTGTTTACCGACCTCGGCCAATTCCTTGTCAAACTTCTTGGTCTTTTCATACTTATCGAACACCTTGGCAACGTCAACGTATCCGATTTTTTCAGCCCGCGCATCAAATGAAGAGATTCCCAGCAGACCAATAGTTACAAACATAACAACAAACAATAATTTGATCACTTGCTTACTCATGATTTTCAAGTCTCCTTTGCTTTATGTGTTAAAAACCTCGACTAAAACTAAACTCAAAACGGCCATTTTTATTTTCTTCATCCGGATTCATAACAGGAAAACCGTAATACAACGCTACTGGGCCAATCGGCGTATTGATTTTAAGACCTGGACCAATACTGACCGCAAACTCTCCACCGTCCAAAGCATAAGCACCCGATGCCACGTTACCAAAATCCATAAACACCGCTCCTTTGAAACTTTCAATAATAGGAACAGTATATTCCAAATTCAAAACAAAAAGAGAATCACCGCCAACAGCTCCACCATTTTGCTGAGGACCGATCTTTCTCGGGCCATAACCACGAACAGTACCTAAACCACCGGCATAAAACCGGTCAAAAACAGGAACCTTATCTCCGCCAATAGTATCTGTGACACCCAAGCGGGTTTTAACTTCAAGTATCTGCTTTTTGAAAAAAGTTAGATATTTTGAAAATGAAAGCTGCCCATTATAGTAAGTTTCATCGCCGCCAATAAATTCGGCCGTACCAGCAATAACGGAACCGTGTCCAGGATTAAAAATACTATCTCTCGAATCACGTGAAATCGTAAATTTAACGCGCCCTAAATTCGTATTTCCTTTAAATGCCAGCACATCCGGTCCCGCAGTAGATGGGACATCTGAAAGCTTAACCTGCTCGCCCGTAAGACCGATACCTGCTTTAATATATTCAGAAAGCGCCTTCGCGAAACTAATGGAAATTCCCGTCCGCGTTTCATCAAAATTGGTGTTATTTTTATCACGTTTAACATTGTACCCGTCTAAACCGAGCGATAAGTTTTTTCCCAAAAAATAGGGCTCAACAAAACTTATGTCAAGATCTCTGGTAATCTGACCCAGTCGTCCCCGAATCGAAAGGCTTTCCCCCGCACCAGTAAATGTCGGGAAATTAAGCCAATCGAAATTCTTTTGGGATATCTCAGCAAAACCAACGAATTTATCGATCGAACTAATTCCCGCACCGAACGAAAGTTCACCCGTTTGTTTTTCTTTAACATTAAAAATCAAATTACGTCTATTGGGCGCAGATCCTTCTTCAGTGTCATACATAACTTCTGAAAAAAATCCCAGATTATCCAACCGCTGTTTCGAGCGATCCAATTTATCCCCGTCAAAGCGCTCGCCTGGGTGCGCCCGCAATTCGCGGCGGATAACAATATCTTTTGTTTTGGTATTTCCCCGGATTTTGATTTTATCGATAAAGAACAGGTCGCCTTCAACAATGCTATAAACCACGTCAACTTTTTTTGTATCCGGATTTAATACCACATCTGGGGTAATTTGAACTCCGATATAACCCTGCTTGTAATAATATTTCCGTATTGCTTCAACATCCTGGGTCATATGCGCCTGTGAAAAAACAAAACCAGGAAGCATTGCCAAATTTTCCCAAATCTCGCTCTCGGGAAATAACACGTTGCCTTTAATTTTCACATCTCCGGTATAATACCGGCTATTCTCCTCAACCTTGATTGTAATAAAAATCTTCTGGTTCTTACGGTCGTATTCATACTCCGGAGCAACCTGAGCATCCAGAAAACCTTCCGCCTGATAAAAAGCGTGAACACGATCAATGTCCTCTTGGAACTTTTCTTCATCAAACACGCCTTTGCGGAGCAGGAAAATAAATTCGGGTTTTGTTTTGACCAGTCTTGCAAGACGCTTCGGCGGAAATGTCTTATTCCCGGAAAATTTAACGTTTTTTATTTTGTACTTGCCGCCCTCATCAATCAGGATATATAGCACAGCGTCTTTTGTTTCCTGATTCACATCCACATCTGATTTGACTTCCGCGAATCGAAAACCTTTTTGAATATATTTGTTCTGTATTTTATTAACTGTCTCTTTGACTGCTTTCTCATCAAGAATCTGCCCCTCCACCAGGCCTAAATCTTTTCGAATAGCATCTTCTTTTAATGTTTTAAATCCTTCAATGATGATCCGTTTGATGATTGGCTTTTCATCGACAACAATCGTTACGGCTAATCCGTCTGGTTGAGGCTGCACATCTACGCGCACATCCTGAAAAAATCCAGTAGCATACAAACGTTTCACGTCCTCATTCACAACTTCCTGCAACAGCGGATGCCCAACTTTTGTTTTCAGCTTGTTGATAACAGCATTTGTGCTCACGACACGATTTCCACGAATTTCAACTTTTCGAACCACGGTCTGTTCAGGTACAGATGCTGATTGTGCGGGCGCCGCCGCACTCACTGTCTGTGCCGGTGTAGCGATAGTCGCAGGAACCGAAGAAACAGGTGCTGAAGTGGTCGTTGGTCCTTGCGCCTGACTAGGAGGAACTAGAGGCGCGGTTTCTTCTTTTTTAGGCTCAGCAACACCCGGCTGTGAGGGCTCGGGTTGTTTCTGAGCATCCTTTGCATCCGTCTGGGCCCATGTCAAAGAACACAAGCTTGACAAAACACAAGTAACTACCAAAATCCGAAGAAAAACTCTGATTCCCTGAAAACTATAATTCATCCGTAAAACTCTCAAGCTTGTTTGATACTTATGGTTAGGGAAAGATTAGGACAACAATCGGGGTATAATACCGAAATGAAAGCCTACTGTAAAGGCAACATTCACGGGAAAAACTAGGTGGCAGGAACAGTCTGTTCTTCTCTGTGAAATTCCGGATTTTCGAAGCGAGTCCAATCTTTTAAGAAAAGCAGATCCACAGTCCCCGTAGGCCCATTTCTCTGCTTGGCGATAATGGCCTCCGCTTTATTTTTATTTTCTTCTGTAGGATTATAGTATTCTTCTCTAAAAAGCAAAACGACCACATCGGCATCCTGTTCAATGGCACCGGATTCTCGCAAATCCGATAGCTGAGGCCGGTTCCCGGTTCGCGATTCAACGGCACGCGACAACTGACTAATTGCAATTACAGGCACCCGCAACTCTCTGGCCAATGCCTTTAATGAGCGCGAAATTTCAGAAATTTCCTGCTGACGGCTTTCCGCTTTATAGTCGCATTGCATCAGCTGCAGATAGTCGACAACGATCATCTGAATATCATGTTGAGATTTAAGCCTTCGTGCTTTTGCTCGAAGTTCGAGCACGCTCAGTCCGGGAGTGTCATCGATAAAAATCGGAGCTTCGGAAAGTTTACCCGCAGCATTCGTCAGGCGAGGCCAATCCTGATGTGACAGATAACCCGTTCTCACCTTCTGCGCATCAACACGCGCTTGCGAACAGAGCATTCTCTGAACCAGCTGCTCTTTACTCATTTCGAGCGAAAAAAATGCAACGCCTTTTTTTAAAGAAACTCCAACGTATTCACAAATACATGTAACGAACGCGGATTTCCCCATCGAAGGCCTTCCTGCCATAATAACCAGATCTGATGGCTGAAGCCCTGCGGTTTTAATATCAAACTCATGAAAACCGGAAGCGACCCCCGTTACATGCTCCTTGCGCTGATAAAGCTGATCAATTGTCTCAATACTGTCGCGGATAATTTCCGAAAGCGACATAAATTTTGTCTCAATCTTATTCTGACTGATCTCAAAAATCTTCCGCTCGGCTTTATCCAAAAGAACACTGACTTCGGTTCCGGGCTCACTACCTTCCTGAACAATTTCTGTTGCCGTGTGAATTAAATTCCTGAGAAGAGCCTTTTCTTTTACGATCCGGGCATAATGCTCGATATTTGCAGAAGTAGCCACACTCGAAGTCATCTGCGCCAAATAGCTGGCCCCTCCCACTTGATCAAGCAGATTCCGTTTTTTTAATTCTTCATTAACAGTGATTAAATCGATAGGCCGATTAGATTCAAACAGAGTGCAACAGGATGCGTAAATTTTTTGATGGGAATCCTGATAAAAGTGTTCAGCCCGCAAAATCTCAAGGGCACGCGGCATTGCCTGGTCATCAAAAAGGATGGAGCCAAGCACACTGATTTCTGCCTCAATATTTTGCGGAGGAATTTTCTCAAGAAGATTGTATGTTCGCTTCGTGGTCTGTTGCATGCCAATTATTCTTGGGTAAGACTAGCGAAGGTTAACACTGAAAACTAAATGACAATTAAGCCTTAACCACTTTCAGCTTGATATTGGCATCGACTTTTGAAGTTAATTTGACCGGAATCGTGTAAGAACCCAGCTTGTGAATCGGCTCTTCTAGAATAATTTTCTTTCGGTCAAGACTAACCCCATGCTCTTTGAGCAATTTGGAAATGGCATGATTGGTTACAGCACCAAACACTTTTTCATCTTTTCCAGACTGCATCGAAATGGACAAATCCAACTGATCAAGCTTATCTTTAATCTCAAGCGCGCGTTTTTCCTCACGCTGAACGGCCAGTGTTAAATGTTTTTTCTGCTCGTCAATTTGCTTTTGAGTTCCCTTAGTCACCGGAACAGCAAGTTTTTTGGGAATCAGGAAGTTTCTTCCATAACCATCACGAACATTAACAAGTTCACCGGGCTTACCTAATTTGGCAACGCTTTGTAATAAAAATACCTGCATGTCACTATCCTTTCTTAAAACTGGATCCCCACCTGCGCGGGGATCAGTCGGGCGCTAAAACCGCGCGTCCTCAACTTGTCTGAAATGGAACAATCGCTGCATGCCGCGACCGTTTAACCGCAGCGGCAAGACGTCTTTGATGTTTTGCGCAATTGCCTGAAATTCTACGGGGAATAATTTTACCCTTTTCAGTCAAAAATTTCATAATACGGTCGGTATCCTTGAAATCAAGCTGAGTAACTTTTTCAGAACAAAATTTACATGTCTTCTTTTTGAAGAACTTCTGACGTCCCCGCTTCTCTCCAGGTTCGCTGCGGCGCTCACTGCGTTCTGCCATGATATGTTATCTCCTTTTTAAAACGGAACTTGTTCGTCAGGCTGAAGCTCATTGGCTGCGATTTTAACTCCTGCCTGAGGAGCTGAACCAAATGAATCTTCGATAATCGCTTCATCATCCGGAACAGAAGCATTATCGCCACCACTCTGACGGCCGGTGCCTTTATTCAGAAATTGGATGTTCGTCGCAACTACTTCAACAGTATTTTTCTTGGTGCCATCCTGGGCTTCCCAAGAGCGGGCTTGAAGACGACCCTCGATAAAAACGGGGTTGCCTTTTTTTAAATACTGACTGCAAATTTCTGCAAGTTTCGCCCAAGCAACAACTCGGATAAAACTAACTTCTTCTTTTTTTTCACCCTGCGGGGACTGATAAGCCCGATTGAGAGCGACCGAAAACGTGGCCACAGCTTGTCCAGAAGGCAAATAACGCATTTCTGGATCACGGGTTAAATTTCCAATCATCAATACTTTGTTAAAACTTGCAGGCATAGGGGTTCTCCTTTTTAAGCTGAGATTTTTTGCTGCGGTACTGCGTGACTTTTCCCCTTAACGAAAATGCTCGAATAAAGGATAAAGTCTGCCAGCCGAAACGCGTATTGGATCTCACTAAGCTTTGCGGGATCCGCTTCGAATTCAACCAGCATATAGAAACCCTCGGCTTGTTTTTGGATATGAAATCCCAAGGGCTTCCTTCCCCAATCTACCTTATTGACTAATTTGGCGTCATATTTCTTGAATATTTCTTCCAATTTAGCCACACAGCCCCTCACCTGTTCTTCGGTACTGTGGGGATTTAAAATTACTACACTTTCATAAAGTCGCATGAACTAATTCTCCTCTCATAACTCCCGGATTCGGGTAAAAAAGCACGGTAGTGTATCACACGCGCCTCTTTACTTTCAATGATTTCAATTAAACTTCTGCATCAACGCTTCAGCTGGTTCCGTAAGCCAGGAAAGCGCACAATCGGCCGCTTTTTCGAGGGCTTGATTCAACACCGTACGCTCCTCTTTGGTAAACTTCTCCAGCACATGCTCTTTCCAGGGCTTTACCTCTTCTTCAGGCTTGCCAATACCGATACGCAACCTTGGAAATGACTGATCCCCATTAAAAGCATCAATCACGGAAGCTAAGCCGTTATGCCCGCCCGAGCTTCCTTCCGGCCGAAACCGAATTTTACCGACTGGCAAATGCAGGTCATCAACTAAAATCAGCACATCTCGCGGAGAAGCTACTTTATGCTTCCTAATAAGATTGAGAACGGCTGGACCGGAAAGATTCATAAATGTTCCCGGTATCGCTAGAACAACCTCGTGTTTTTGCGTAGCAGAAATTTTTTTAGCCAGCTTATCGAGCGCAAGTTTTCCAACATTATGCCGCGTATGTTCGTATTCCTTGCCCGGATTGCATAAGCCAACAATAAGCTTCATAGATTAGAAGATTATTTTTTCTCTTCTTTTTCTGCTTTGGGTGCTCCGCCAGCTGCAGGCGCTTTTTCTTCACCCTCTTTTTCTTTGCGCTCTTTCTTAATCAATTCAGGTTCAGCAACCACCTCTCCCTCAGTAGGTGCCGCGACCTCTTCAGCCATTGGCGCGAGAATACTCAAAATTTTCTCTTCCGGATCCAGTGTGCATTTCACTCCAGCAGGAAGCACAATATCTTTGACATAAATCGCGTCGCCGATTTTCAATGTGTCAATATTCACATCAATGCGACTCGGAATATCGGTAGGAAGACATTCCACTTCAATTTCGCGGTGGACGTGATCAATAACTCCCCCCTCTTTCAATCCAGCTGCCTCACCTTTTTCATGAATCGGAACTTTAACTCGCAATTTTTCCGTCAATGAAATCGTGTGAAAATCCACATGACTGATGTGATCATTCACCGGGTTTACCTGGACTTCGCTGACAAGAACGGTTTTTTCCTTAACGTTTGGATCTCCTTCGATCTGAAGGTTGACGATAACGTTTTCCCCTGAACGCAAAACGGTTTCGAGTTCCTTACCGTTCACTTCGAGAGGAATCGGGCTCATGCCTTGACCGTAAACAATGGCTGGAATTGTTTTAGCAAGCCGCAATTTCTTTGCGTACTGCTTTCCAGTTTGCTCTCTTTTAATGGCTTTCAATTTAATTGTTTTCTGCATTCTACGTTTTCCTTTCTTTTCTCTTAAATTAGGCTTCCACTGCTTGGCGCGAAAAAAGCGAACTTACGGATCGATCCTCATGAATCCTCTGAATAGCTTCCGCTAGCAATGGAGCAACTGACAAAACTTTGATTTTTGGTATTCGTTTTTCTTTCGAAAGCGGGATTGAGTCTGTCACCACCAACTCCCTGATAACAGAACCCTGAAGTCTCTCGATAGCTGGGCCGGCCAAAACCGGATGCACAATCGCGGCGTAGATATCCTTGACGCCCTGCTCTTTCAACGCGTTGGCCGCCTCCACCAACGAACCGGCTGTGGACACCAAATCATCCACGATTACTACATTTTTTCCCCGGACATTTCCGATGATATTCATGACGCGAGTTTGACGATCACTTTCACGCTGTTTATCCACAATCGCAAATGGGACATTCAGCGCCTTGGAATACGCCCGTGCCATTTTAATGCCTCCCACATCTGGCGAAACTACGATCAAATCTTTAATTTTTTTCTTCTTAAAATAATCCACTAATACGTTGATTGAATAAAGATGATCCACGGGAATATCAAAAAATCCCTGAATCTGTCCCGCATGCAAATCCATCGTCAGCACGCGGTCCGCCTTGGCTGTCGTAATCAAATTGGCCACAAGCTTTGCTGTAATTGGCACACGCGGGCGATCTTTCCGATCCTGCCTGGCATATCCATAATAAGGAAGGACCGCTGTAACCCTTGACGCCGAGGCGCGCTTGGCGGCATCAATTAAAATTAAGAGCTCCATCAAATTCGCGTTGGGCGGCTCACAAGTAGGCTGAACGATAAATATATCTTTTCCGCGGATATTATCTTTGATTTGCACATGAATTTCTCCGCCGGGAAATCGGTCAACAACTGCCTGCCCGAGGGGCACTTCCAGATAATTACAAATTGCTTTTGCCAATTCAGGATTGGAACTTCCGGTAAGAATTGAAATTTTATTTCTCATTTTCTATTTCCTATTTTTTTTGCGGGAACACCGGCAAACACCTGCCCGTTGGGAATATTATTATCTGCCAGAATAACGGATCCGGCACCGGTCTTGGCATTCTTACCCACTTTTACAGGGGCAATCAAAACAGTATTTGAACCGATAAAAGCACCGTCACCAATGATTGTTTTATGTTTTTTCGAGCCATCATAGTTTGCGGTAATAGTCCCAGCACCCAAATTTGCCTTGGCGCCAACACGGGCATCTCCTACATAACTTAAATGTTTAATATTAGTTCCTTTGCCAACGCGGGAACGAACCACTTCCACAAAACTTCCGATTTGCGCCTTGTCCTCTATATGGGAACCTTCACGAATATGCGTAAAAGGACCAATTCGGCATCCTTTACCGATTTTGACATTTCTTTCAATGTAAGTGAACGGATAAATTATGGAGTCCTGTCCCACAGTTACATCCGAGGCTATAAAAGTATTTTCCGGTGACATCACGGTGACACCCGATTCCAAAAGCTCCACCGCTTTTTTTTGATAAAGCGCCAGATTCGCCTTCACCAAATCCTTACGAGAATTAATCCCCATAACCTCTTCCTCTCCCACCAAACAGAACGCGCTAACAACAGCTCCTTCACGAATCAAAAACTCTATGGTATCTGTCAGGTAATACTCACCCTTTTTGTTCGTTGCTTTAATTTTGCCAAGCACACGAAACAAATGGGACTTATTGAAAACGTAAGCCCCAGAATTGATTTCGCTAATTCCCCGTTCGTCCGAGGATGCGTCTAGCTCCTCACGAATTGCCAGTACGCCGTCCTTCAAATTCCGCACGATTCGTCCGTAGCCTTTTGGCTCAACAACACGGGCCGAAAGAATACTGGCTTGAGAACCTGATTTTCTATGCTGAAGAATCAATTCTGATAAAATTTTCTTGCCTAAAAACGGCGCATCACCAGCAAGAATTAAAACATCACCAAATTTTTCCTTAAATACTTTCGCAGCCGAGTTAACCGCGTGTCCTGTGCCAAGTTGTTTTTCCTGACGGACAAACTCAATTCGATCGCCGTACTTACTGAGCGCCTTGCGAACCTCTGATTCACCGTAGCCTACCACAATTACAATTCGATTAACACCAAGCTCAAGTACGGACTCAATTACATATTGAATCAAAGCAACGCCCTGCAATAAATGGAGCACCTTCGGGAGCTCTGAGTTCATCCGGGTGCCGCGGCCTGCCGCAAGGATCAAAACATCCAAAGAAGGCTTCATCAATCGGGTACGCTCCCGTTTATCCTTTGATTCCTGTCAGCTTAATACCTTCAACGAAGAAACGCTGACAGAAAATAAACACGAGGAGGATAGGAAAAAGCATCATCAATGAGCCCGCCATCAAAAGCGTCCAGTCTGTCGTGTGCAAACTCTGAAAATAAGCCAGTCCAACAGGCAGAGTAAAAAGCTCTTGAGAGTTCACCACGATCAAAGGCCACATAAAATTCATCCATGTTCCCATAAATGTAAATGTTGTGAGCGTCGCCAAAGCTGGTTTCGACAGCGGCAGTATAATCCGCCAAAAAATCCCGAGATAAGAGCAACCGTCAATCATCGCCGCGTCTTCCAAATCTTTCGGCAATGTCAGAAAAAACTGTCGCAACATAAATGTTCCGTACGCCGTGAAAATCCCCGGCAGAATCAATGCTTTGTACGTATCCACCCACCCGAGCATTCGAAGCAAAATAAATACTGGTATCATCGTAACAGCACCCGGAATCATCACATTCCGATTTATAAACTTCAAAAACCTGCCCCGGTTCCTTAAGCGAAGTCGTAATCATCCACATAAACGGAGCCACCATCGTCACGGTCACAAGGCTCAAAACAATATAACTGATACTTTGGCGAATTAACGTTTCTCGCCGCTTCTTTTTCTGACTTAGCTCTAACGCGGAAGATTTTAGCAATTACCTATCCCTCATTTAGTAATGCACAACTTTGCTGGCAGATCGCATAAACAAGAGCGTAAAAATCAAAATAATGGCGAACAAAATCCAAGAAATGGCCGCCGCATAGCCCATATTGAACCAACGAAACGCATTGTTAAAAATGTAATACATAATTGTGGTCGTGGAACCATTTGGACCGCCGCCCGTCATCACGTAAGCCGCATCAAAGCCCGCCTGAAAACCGCCGATCACGGACATCACGGCAATAAAAAAAGTGGTCGGTGACAAATGAGGCCAAGTCACCGCCCAAAACTTCTGCCAGCTATTCGCCCCATCAATAGACGCGGCCTCATACAAATCCCGCGGAATTCCTTGAAGTGCCGCCAGATACAAAATCATATTCTGGCCACCAATTCCCTGCCACAATCCCATGATGATTAAAGCGGGCTTTGCCCAATTTTCATCAGTCAACCAATTGGGCCCCTGAAGTGGTACGCCGATAATATCCCCGAGCTTGGCGATCATCATGTTGAAAAAACCAAAGTCTGGATTGTAAATCAAGCGCCACAACATATAAATTGCCACACCGGAACAAATCGTCGGTAAAAAAAATGTTGTTCGAAAAAAAACAATGCCCTTGATTTTCTGATTCATCGCAAGCGCCACGATCAAGGAACCCATCATACCGATGGGAATCCCCATCATCATGTACACCGTATTCCAACAATATTTCCAGAAATACGGATCATAAATCAGCGCTTTATAATTTTCCAATCCAACAAATTGCGGCGATGACAGCAAATCCCATTTCACAAAACCAAGCAAGAATGAAACCACTACAGGAATCGAAGTAAATGCCAGAAATCCTAAAAAATTCGGGAGCAAAAACAAGTAAGCCGCAATGGCCTCTTTCGTCGAACTTTTCAATTTACTCATTAAAAATGCCTGACGTTTTACCGCGTTAACATTTAATTTCAATCAAAATTGCTGGCGTTGTCACTCAAAATCGGGGTCACAACCAAAGCGGATGAATCTTGCTTTATGCAGGAATTGCCCGTTTCATTCCCTGATTGCGAATCAACAGCGGAAGGGTCTTTTTCAAAACCACATCTTTGTCTATCACACATTCCACAACATCTTCCTCTGACGGAATCTCATACATCACTTCAAGCATCAATTCCTCGAGAATCGTTCTAAGCGCCCGGGCACCCGTCCTTTTCTGAATGGCTGCTCTGGCAATTTCCCTAAGCGCATCGGTGGTAAGTTTCAAATTCACGTTCTCCATCTTGAGAAATTTGGTGTATTGTTTGATAAGCGCATTCTTGGGCTCTGTGAGAACTCGAACCAAATCATCCTCGCTCAATCCCTCAAGCGTTCCAATCACGGAAAACCGGCCTATAAACTCAGGGATAAAACCAAATTTGAGCAAATCCTCAGTATCCACATGCTTGAGTATTTCGCCGATCTTCTTCTTGCTGGAAGTCTCGATAGGAGCACTAAATCCCATCACTTTATTGCTCATGCGCCGTTCAATTATTTTTTCCAGATGCGAAAACGCACCGCCGCAAATGAAAAGAATGTTCGAAGTGTCCAGCTGAATGTATTCCTGCTGCGGATGCTTTCTACCACCCTGAGGCGGAACGTTCGCCGTCGTTCCTTCAAGAATTTTGAGAAGCGCCTGTTGAACTCCCTCGCCGGAGACATCGCGAGTGATCGAAACATTTTCACTGGTCTTGGCGATTTTGTCGATTTCATCGATGTAAATCATGCCCATCTCAGCGCGCTTCACATCAAAGTTGGCGGCCTGAAGCAGTCGGAGCAAAACATTCTCAACGTCTTCACCAACATACCCCGCCTCAGTCAACGTTGTGGCGTCACAAATAGCCAAAGGAACATCCAGAAGCTCTGCCAGCGTTCTGGCAAACAATGTTTTTCCACACCCTGTAGGACCAATCAAAAGCACATTTGATTTCTCGATACGCACATCATCCTGAACATCCCGGTGCTTCAATCTTTTGTAATGATTATGAACTGCCACTGAAAGCTGCCGTTTTGCCCTTTCCTGCCCGACAACATACTGATCTAGTTTTTCTTTGATCTCTTTGGGCTTTGGAATTCGGAATTGAGCCAAATTCTGAACAGGCGGCACCTCAACAGTACTGTCTTTCTCAACAATTTCATGACAAATTTTGACACAGATGTCACAGATATAAACCCCGGGTCCGGCAAAGATTTTCTTTACCTCACGACGCTTGTCTCGTCCGCAGAACGAACACTTTTCTTGATTATTTTTTGTCATAAGAAATTGCCTCTAACAACAAAAGTAGCACATCGATTGTACATCAACTTGATTGATGGTTGCCCGAAGAGGATTCGAACCTCTAACCGCGGCTCCAAAGGCCGGTGTGTTACCGTTACACCATCGGGCAAAACTGTAAAATATTCGGCTATTGGAGCTCAACCTCAAAAACAGAAACAATTAACAGCAAAAAAATCAGTGAACCAAGCTCTTTGATTTTTCTTTTTCAAATGCTTCCAAGACTGTCTTCTGAATATATTCCCGGCACTCCAAAGTTATCGGATGAGCAATGTCTTTATGCTCATTCTCGCGCTCTTCTCCCGACGCTTCAAAATGAGGCCTAGAGGACACTCCGTCAATATTAGCTCCGCACTGATTGCAAAACTTACTACCTTTTTCATTCCGGTGACTGCATTTGGGACAAGGCTCCTTTAAACGCCTTGAGGGCATAGCAACGAATACCCCTTTGCTGCCCTCTATCACTTTAATATCCCGAATCACAAAAACATCATCGAATGTAATCGTAACAAACGCGCGTAATTTATTTTTCAGATCTTCCTTTCGAAAAACACGGACCTCAGTTATCTTCACTGGAGTAACTCCTCTCTGACCTTAGCGTTAAATACTGTGACGATACGACGCTGCCACAAACACTTTTAAATCCCGCTGTCTTTTGAGGCGTTTTGCCTGTTCCAGAGCTCGTAATTTATTGTCAAAAACGGCAAAGACAGAGGATCCGCTACCCGACATCAGGCAAGGGATATCTTGTTTTCTCCAAGTATCAATAACTTTAAAAATAAGATTTAGCTTTTCCTCGGCGACAGGAAGAAAATCGTTATGGAAAAGCCTTTTGGCTTGAATAAGTTTATTACGATTCAATAAGTCCGCACAGATTCTAACATTCGCTCTAACCGAAGTCAAGGAAACGGGTTGCCGAAACTTTTTATCCAAAACTTCATACATTTCTTTGGTAGAAAACCCTCTTCTAAAAGCCACAAGAACCAAATAGTACTTTCGTTTGCAGGGCAATTTTTTGACAAATTCCCCTCGCCCCTCAACCCTCGCAAACGTCGTATCTTCAATAAAGAAGGGTACATCCGAACCAACTCGAGCACCAAGCTTTAACAACTCATTCCTGCTAAGGCCCAACCTCAAAAGCCGGTTTGCTCCAACAAGAAACGAGGCAGCGTCACTGGATCCCCCACCTAATCCGGCCCCGACAGGAATACGTTTAATCAATTTCACATTCAATCCCGGGCGACGATGAATGTGCTGACTGAGCGTTTCATAGGCTCGACTGATGATGTTATCTTTTCCAACTGGAAGCGTTTTATCCGATGTGATGAGTTTCAGGCCTAATGAAGACTTGGAGCGAATTATCAACTCATCACAAAGACCAACACGATGAAACAAAGAGCAAAGACCATGATAACC
>JACROU010000053.1 GCA_016214265.1 Candidatus Omnitrophota bacterium | reverse complement strand
GGGTAGTCTCAAACAATATGAACTTGTTACATTGGATAAAACGCGTTTGAAATAGAAGGGGGGCTGCCTCGCATTACCTGGTATATCCTGTGTCGACAATCATATCATCTTAGCGTATAATACCTGCTTTGCTTGTGGGCTAATTATCCAATACGGGGGAGTCTTTAGTTATGAATTGGAAACAGAAGGTGGTTTTAGTTACAGGCGGAACGGGATCGTTTGGTCAGGAATTTGTGAAGACCATGCTTCGGGAACACAAACCCAAGAAATTAATCGTGTTTAGTCGCGATGAGATGAAACAATGGGAAATGAAGAAGTTATATGATGATCCCTGCATGAGATACTTTATTGGTGATGTTCGTGACGTAGATCGTCTTCATAGGGCATTTCAAGGCGTCAATATTATCGTTCATGCCGCCGCGCTGAAGGTTGTCCCCACGGCCGAATACAATCCTTTCGAAGTTGTTAAAACCAATGTTATTGGCGCTGAGAATGTAATTAATCTTGCGATCGATAATAATGTTGAGAAGGTTATCGCATTAAGCACGGACAAAGCGGCTAATCCGGTTAACTTGTATGGCGCTACCAAACTTTGCGCGGAGAAAATGTTTGTCGCCGCTAATAATTATTCACCCGAAGGAACGCAATTTAGCGTAGTTCGTTATGGAAATGTTTTCGGCTCTCGTGGAAGTGTTGTGCCATTTTTTAAAGAATGCCGAAAGACCGGGGTAGTGCCCATTACAGATGCCCGTATGACCCGTTTTTGGATAACGCTTAAACAAGGGGTTGATTTTGTTGTTCGAAATTTTGATCTGATGAATGGTGGGGAAATTTTTATTCCCAAACTCCCAAGTATAAAAATTACGGATTTGGCAAAGGCTGTTTGCCCTAATGTGAAGCAGGAAATCGTTGGTATTCGTCCGGGAGAAAAAATTCATGAAACGCTTGTTTCAAGCGATGATGGTTTTGATACGTATGAATACTCTGATAAATACGTGATTTATCCCAAGATTGTGCCGGCGCGCGAATTTAAAATCACTGGCGCAGCTGTGGGGAGTGATTTTCAAGGTTACCGCAGTGACAAAAATGATGAATGGTTTTCTGTGGATCAGTTGCGAGCCTTTATTGAGAAGGAAGAGATCGATGTTTCAAACGGCCGAATTGAGCTCTCGCTTCCCAAATCCCCAAAATTCAAGAAAAAAAATCCCACCTATAAATCTTGAGATAGCGACCCGGGACCTCGAGCGGCTATTTTGAATTCTTTTCTTTCTTCGCGTTGTTTTTTTGCAATCATCGCGAATGACAAAAATGTTTATCAATGTTAGGACATTTTATGAGCGTAAATGATAGTCATCCATATCAAGTCAGGTTCAGTATTGGAAATCGAAAGGTGGGAGAAGGCTGTCCTGCCTACATTATCGCCGAAGCGGGCAGTAATCATGATGGTGATTACGAGACAGCAAAACAGCTTATTAGGATGGCGAAGCGGGCAAATGCAGACGCGATTAAATTTCAGTTGTTCCGAGCTGACACGCTTGTAAACAAAAAAGAATTTCCGGAGATTCATGAGAAACTCGCGAAATATGAATTTCCTCTTGATTGGCTAGGACAGTTGATGGAATTTGCAAAGCGCGAGGGGGTAGAATTTTTGGCTACGCCGTTTGATGAAGCGGCTGTGGATTGCTTGAAAAAGTTTAACGCTCCGGCGTACAAAGTCGCTTCCGGTGACTTAACGTATCACGGGTTGGTGGAAAAAATCGCAAAAATAGGCAGGCCATTATTGCTTTCGACCGGAATGGCTAATTTAGACGAGATTTCATCCGTGGTTGAAATTATTCGTCGGACAAATAATCCGGAATTGATCTTGCTGCATTGCGTGACGAATTATCCGGCTAAATTGGAAGAGCAGAATTTGAAAGCTATTAGTTTGCTTCGAGAAAAATACAACTGTCTGGTGGGATTCTCAGATCATACTTTAGACGAAATTTCCGCCTTGGGTGCCGTCAGTTTGGGGGCCTGTGTGATTGAGAAACATTTCACCCTAAAGCGAAGACAGGAGGGGTTAGATCATCCCCATTCTATGGAACCTGAAGAGCTGAAGAGTTTGATAGAGAAAATAAGGGCGCTTGAAACTGCTTTAGGCAACAAAAGCAAAACTCCGCAAGAGTCAGAACTTCCTAGGCGGTTAAGGGCTCGCCGAGGTGTTTATGCCGTCACGCCGCTTTCAAAGGGACAGCTGATACAGATGAATGACCTGATTATGCTCCGACCGAGAAAAGAAATAGGAGCGGAAGATATAAACGGTCTTATTGGAAAACCTCTCAAGCAATCCGTGAATACGCTAGAGGAAGTTTTCTAAAGTCTGTCATGAATTTGAGAACTTCGTTTAATAAGCATATCGCGTTCGGAAAAGAAACATTTATATCTACTCCGAACATTTCCCTGGCACCGGACGCTACCTGGAATCATTCCGAGAATTCGGGGCGGCTGGCACGGTATGACTACGGATCGGCAACTCACCCTAAGCCATCAAAAATTTTATCTTCTGAATGGAATTTGTGTTCCATATCACATCCAAAAACGGTCATTAACGGAGATGGGTATAATAACGGTCCCAGATGGCTTGCATTGCCTGAAGGCGCTCTGATGGGGTGGCATTCTTGGAGAAAACCCGGTGTGTTGCCTTTCAAAAATGCGGGAAGCAGCAATGTCTGGATTGCTAATTTCAGGTCCGGCAAGGCTAATGAAAATATATGCATGCCCCTTAAGAGCATCAAAAACACGAGTTATCCCGCATTCGCAAGGAGTGGGGCGGGCCCTCTTTGGATGTGCTTTACGGGTCGTGATGGCTTGAGTTTGGGAATTGCGAAATCGACTGAAGAAAACAAATGGAAAGTTCAGGCGAAGAATATTTTTGATTTTCCCGTTGAGTGCGCGGATATATGTATGAATACTTCGGGAGATTTGCTGCTGGCGTGTGCCGGGAAAAAAGATGGAAAGTGGCATGTTTTCATCTCCGAAAGTAACAATGGCAGAGATTGGAGTGGACCCAAAAGTATTTTCACGTCGGATGTCAAAGTTGCGCGGCCAAGAATCAGCCGCGATTCCAAGGGGGTAGTTTGGGTGGTGTGGCACTCGGATTTCTGGGACCCGTGTGAAGCAGAGGTTGTGTGTGAGATTAAAAACGGGAGGTTTGAGGAGACAATCAAGACGAATAGAACTTCCGGAAATCATTGCTGGGTATGGAATGGTGTCGTTGTCGAATCCTTAAATGACCCAAAGAATAGATTCGTTTTTGATTTTAGAAGAAATGCCGATCCCCGGGCCGGTAAATATTTAAAAGGGTGTTACCGCAGATTGTTGCAAAGTGATTGCTTGTATTCTCGTGAAAAGGGATTTGGTTTTAATAAAACGGTAGAGGCCATGTGTCGGATTAAGGGCGACGGTATTAACAAAGAAATGTTTTATTCGCACGAAGACAGAAAGTTTACATGCAATTTGCCAAACGGAAAATATCGCGTTAAGAATTACCTGTCGTCGTGGATTTCGTCAGTGAAAGATTGTGAATTGAATATTCCTTCGATTAAGAAAAAGATAAAAGTCGCGCAAATGAATAAAAATCGCGAACAGGTTTTTATTTCGTGTACGAATCGTGATGGACGCTGGAGTGCGGCTATTCCGGTTCCGTATTCCGGAATTGAATCCAATCGGCCTTCGAAAGTGATTGAGTTAAGCGAGAATAAGTACCGCTTGTTTTTCACAGGTGTGAATAAAAATGGGATCAATATAACAGCTAGAGATTTTATGCTGAAGGATAGGAACGAATGAAAACTCGAGTTTTGATTACAGCAGTTGGCGCGCCTCCGGGCTTCAATGCGCTACGCGCTTTGATGCCTTGTGAGGATATTGAATTATTTGTCTCAGACGCAAATACCTACGCGCCGGGCTTGTATCGTTTCCCGGAAATAAAAAGTTTCATCGTTCCGATGGCGTTACAAGAAAACGAATACATTTCAGCGTTGTTGAAGATCGTTCAGGAACACAGAATTAGCGTTATATTGCCTTGTCTTGAAGATGAGATTTTGGTTCTCTCAAAACATCTTCGGGCGTTTAGGGAGCATGGCGTTTCCATCCCAATTCCCGAATTCGAGAGATTGATGCTTGGGGTTGATAAGTTGTTACTTAATCAAATCGCCTCTGATTTGGGGATTCCGCATCCCGAAACTTTTGAAATTCAAAACGAATCGGACATTAAACAATTAGAGAAAATAAATTTTCCCGCAATCATTAAGCCGCGGATTTCTCACGGGGCCAGAGGTTTTTGCATTGTTAATGATTATTCTATGCTCGCGACGAAAGCGGTTGAATTGCGCGAAGACTATGAAGAGGGAATTATTGTGCAAGAGCTTATTCCAGGCCAGGCCGGCTCAATTCTCTTGTGCGGTTTGATTTTCGATCATAATCATAAACTCAAAGTAAGCTTTCAATCCAGAAGCTTGAAGACCATGTATCCCTTTGGTGGTCCGGCTATTGTTGGAGAGCCAATTCAAAACCCCATGATTCTTGAATGGTCGAAAAATATTATTGAAAAAATTGGAATGTGGCGAGGTCCGGTAAATATTGAATTCATGGTGAACCCTAAAAACAATAAGCCGCACGTTATGGATTTGAATCCGAGGCTCTGGGGGTATAGCTCACTGCCTGTTTTTTGCGGGATTAATTTTCCGTATTTGTGCGTACAGGTCGCTTTGGGTAACGATATTAAAGAATGCCACGACTACGAGATGGGCAAAGTTATGATCCGTTCTTTCGATGATTTTTATGTTTCCAAGTCGGAATTAAAAAAACTTATCTTTCAAAAAGAGTAACCGAATGTCTATCCGTCACATAAAAATCTGGAGATCGAGTTTGCCGCTGTCAAAGCCTTATGAGCTTGCTTTGGGAACGCTTTTGTACTTTGATGCTTTTGTTGTTAACGTGAGTACAAAAGATGCTTCGGCCTGGGGAGAAGTTTGCGCTTTGCCCGGGTATCATTTTGATACCCCTGAGGAAATTTGGGATTTTCTTGTGGGATTCAGTAAGAAGATTGTTGGAAAAAACATCGAAGAGGCATTCGGCATTATTCGCGCTGATAGAGCTAGGGGATATTTTAAGACGTCTGCTATCGAACTCGCCATTGAAAATCTGATGCCCCTTCAAGACAGGCATGCTTCAGTAGCGAATTCCGATGCCGGCAATATTCCTTTAATCGGCGTGTTAGGTTTGAACGAGCAAACGGAGGACGATGCGCGGAAGTTGCTTCAAAACGGATGCAAATCCATAAAAATTAAAATAGGAAGTAATGTTGAGCAAGAGCTGAAGATGTTGCGTAAATATTCGCAGTCGTCTTTATTGCGGGAATTTCAGATACGTTTCGACGCGAATCAAAGCCTGAATTTGGAATCCGCAGAAAAATTCTGCGGCCTGATCTCAAAATATCCTGCTTTGTACTTGGAACAGCCGTTCGGAATTGATGATTGGGATTTAACGGCACAGCTATGTAAGCGGCAGGGAGTGCCCATCATGCTCGATGAGTCGATTTACAACGCCGAAGATATTAAACGATCAAAAGAAATCGGAGTTCAGTGGATTAAATTGAAACTTGCGAAGCATGGAGCTTGTGAGGATATGCGGAAGCTTGCTGAATACGCGCAAGAATTGAGGCTTGGTGTCATCATGGGGAATGGCGTGGCGACGGATATTTCTTGTTTCTATGAGGGCCGGGTTTGGAGCTCGCTGTCCGGAATGCTTGCGGGAGAAATGAACGGTTTTTGCAAAATGAAGAATCCACTTAACCGGGACCGTTTTGATGTTGAGAATTTTATTTGGCATTTTCCGGCGTTGAAAGCCTTAAATATTGATGAGAAGAGCCTGGCGCTTGAGAAAAAAAGTTATTATGAAATAGGCTCGTCACAGAAAATTGAATCGGCTTATGACAGTCGTGTGTGATTTGCGATGCTGAAATCAAAGGCGCTGTTTATTTTGGACTACAACCCGATAGTCGGAGCAGGGCATCTTCACCGCTCTTTAGCAATAGCTTTGAGTTTCAGGAGGAATTATCAGGTTGAGATTTTGGTGAGAGGCAAGAGAATAAGCAATAAGCTGCTCGACAAAAATTTTCGAGGGGCTGTACATTTTCTGACGGATGATAAACAAATAGATCGTTTTATAAAGACAAGTAATTCCCGGATTGTTTTTTTTGATTTGTATAAACCCTCGAGTATCAATCGTTTTACGAAAAATGCTAATCAAATCTGGTTTTCGCTCGAGGATTGGAATAAAGTCGAGCGCAAGGATGTCGGGATTGTTAATCCGAATTTGTTCGCGGGTTCTTTGCATAACCTGAAAAGTGACCGCATGCTGCTTGGACCGGATTATTATCCTCTCAATCAAGAGTTGATAAAGTTTAAACCTAATGGCGTGTTGAAGAATAGGGTTCGGACCGTTCTGATTACCTTTGGAGGGAATGATAAAAATGGCTTAACCGAAAAAGTCCTGAAATGCTTAAAAGAAATCGCTCCGTCACTTAAAATTGTTATTATATTGGGAACGTTAAATGACAAATCAAGGATTCTAAAGTTAACGCAGAACGGTTCTCGTCATGTGAGCTGCTTTACGGATCTGCTTCCGAGACGAGTGTTCCGCATGATGAAGTCGGCGGATTTAACGATTACGGCAGGCGGGGCTACTGCGTATGAGAGCTCTTATTTTGGAACACCCTGCGTGATATTGGCGCAGAATTCTTTACAGGCAAAAACAGGAAAGTTTTGGGGTGGGCGCAAAGCCGCGTTTTATTTGGGAGAGGGAAATTTAATTGAAGAGGGAAAAATTAAGCGTAGCCTGTCTAAAATTTTAAATAATACTGCCGCCCGTACCCGTGTGTTTGAGAACGCGAAGAAAATGATCGATGGCAAAGGGGTTCAACGAATATTCAAGTATGTTATGGAAAAGGAGCAAAAAATTGCAGACCCTAAAAACAAATAAGAAATCGATTAAGCGATCGTTGGAATGGCTTGAGAGGGCAAAAAAGGTTATTCCGTCGTGCACGCAAACATTCAGCAAGGGGCCGAGTCAATTTGTGCAAGGGGTGGCGCCCATTTACTTGGACCGCGGTTTGGGTTCGCACGTATTTGATGTCGATGGGAATGAGTATATTGATTACGCCGTTGCGCTTGGTCCCGTGATCTTGGGATATTGTTATCCCAGAATTAACCAGGCGATTATTCGCCAGCTTGAAAAAGGCATTACGTTCACACAGATGCATCCGCTTGAAGTAGAGGTTGCGGAGTTAATCGTTAAGTACAATCCTTCGGCGGAAATGGTGCGATTTGGAAAGAATGGATCGGATGCTACCACGGGTGCGATTCGTGCCGCGAGAGCGTTTACGGGTAGGGAGAAGATTGCCTGCGGCGGTTATCACGGATGGCACGATTGGTTTATCGCGTCAACGACCAGAAATCTAGGCGTGCCCGAGTTTAACAAGGGGCTGATCCACACCTTTTCTTATAACAATCTAGAACAGCTCGAAAAAATATTTTCAGAGAACAAAAATCAGATCGCCGCTGTTATTTTGGAGCCAAGCACCTTTGAAGAGCCTAAGGATAATTTTCTGCAGAAAGTTAAAGATTTGGCGCACAAAAACGGCGCGCTGCTTATTTTTGATGAAGTGGTAACCGGATTTAAAATCGGGATGTCCGGGGTCCAGGGGTATTACAAGGTTATTCCTGATTTAACGTGTTTGGGCAAGGCGCTTGCCAACGGAATGCCGCTGTCTGCGGTAGCCGGTTCAAGGGATATTATGAAAATTTTCGACAAAGTATTTTATTCGTTCACGTTCGGCGGCGAGGCTTTGTCTCTTGTTGCGGCACAAGAAACCATTCTTGAACTGTCCGAGAAAAAAGTTCATGATTATTTGTGGAAAATGGGACAGATTTTGAAGGATGGATACAATCAGCTTGCGAAAAAGAAAGGGCTGGAAGGCATAACGGAATGTAAAGGCCTAGCTCCCCGAACGCTCATTACATGGAAAGACCAAGGGCCGGAATTGGACGCTCTTTCACTGAAAAGTTTATTCCAGCAGGAATGCATCAAAGGCGGGGTTCTTTTCACGGGAGTTCAGCACATGACGTTTTCTCACACTCAGGAGGATATTCAAAAAACATTGGCTGTGTTTGAGGATGCTATGGAAGTTATGAAAAACGCGCTCAGGAACGGTAGCGCAGAAAAATATCTGGAAGGTAAAAGAGTAGAAGCCATATTCAGAAAATTGGAATAACTGTGAAAAAAAATACTTTTTTAGAAAATAAAAACTTGTTACTGCGGGGCATAGAGACACCCAATTCTGGGGGAAAGGGTATGCCCGCGAGGCTACGGAGCTGCTTTTGGACCATGCATTTAACCGATTGAATCTTCACCGAGTGCGGCTTGGAGTGGTTGATCAAAATAAGCCGGCGCTTAAAACGTATACGAAAATGGGATTTAGAATTGAAGGAAAGGCCAGGGAGCAGTTTTTCGTGGATGGGAAATTCAGAGATGTTATTTTGATGGGGATTCTTGACCGAGAATTCAGAAAACTATATTCACCGAAGGGGATGAAAAATAAATGAATGTTTTAGTTGTCGGCGCAGGCTCAATAGGAACCCGCCACTTATCCAATTTGATAAATAATAAAAAGAAATTGCTAATTGCTTCGATCGCGGTTTGTGAAACCTCAGCCGACAAGAGAGCGATTACGGAAAAGCAATTCAAGGTGCCGATGCATTCAACTCTGAGTCGTGCTTTATCCGAAAAACCTCGTATTGTCATCGTCGCCACCCCGTCTGCCAGTCACTTGAACGTTGCGACTCGAGCTGCTGAAACGGGTGCCCATATTTTTGTCGAAAAACCTCTCAGTCATCAGACAAGCGGTGTCAGCCGGCTGATTTCGTCATTAAAAAAGAATCAGAAATTAATGGTCGGTTGCAACATGCGGTTTCAGCCGAGTGTCAAATCGATCAAGCAGCTGATTGAGAAAAACAGGATTGGGAAAATTATAGCTGCCAGAGCTCAATCCGGGCATTATCTTCCTGATTGGAGGCCGCAATCGGATTACAGCAAAAGTTATAGCGCTCAAAAAAACGGTGGCGGAGCGCTTTTGGACTGCATACAAATTTTCGACTGTTTCAGATGGTTTTTGGGAGAGGCCAAGGCGATTTCTTGCTTTTTGAAAAAGGGGAGCAGTTTGAAAATCAAATCAGAGGATGTTGCGCAAGTGCTGATTGATTTCAAATCGGGGACTTTGGGAGCGGTGCACGTTGACTATGTTCAACGATATCAGGAGAAAACACTTCATTTGATCGGAGAGAATGGCACGTTGCTTTGGCAATGGTCCTTAAAAAAACTTATGCTGTTTGACGGAGAAAAGAAACTCTGGCAAGAGTATCCGGAACCCAAAGGTTATGACTTTAATCAATCGTACGTCGAGGAAATACAGCACTTTTTCGATTCCGTACGGCTTAACACCCCTTTAATTCAGAAGCCGGAGGTTGCTTGGGATTTATTACGGTGGATCGACGCCGCTAAAACATCCTCCCGCACTGGAAAGTCGGTTGTGCTTCAGAAATGAAAGTTCTCGCTTTAGTTCAGGCCCGCGTCGGATCGTCCAGACTCCCCAAAAAAGTTTTGCGGAAAATCGCGGGCAAACCCATGATCGTTTTTCTATTGGAGCGATTAACGCACTCCAAGCTGATTAACGATATCGTACTCGCCACGTCGGATTGTCAATCCGATAATGAGCTGATTGCGTTGGCCAAAAAAGAAAATTTGAAATATTTCCGCGGGAGCGAGGATGATGTTCTGGACCGTGCTTATCATGCCGCTAAAATTAATGGCGGTGAGTTAATTGTTCGTGTTACGGGGGACAGTCCCTTAATTGATCCCATCTGGGTAGATCGTCTTATTCAATTCTATTTGGATAATTCTAATCGCAGCGATTATGCGGCATTTGGAAAGTCTTTTCCGGAGGGGCAGAACGCCGAGGTTTTTTCATTTAAACTTCTTGAGAAGGCGTGGTTGGAAGCCAGATTGCCCTCAGAGCGAGAACATTTCACATCCTACATTTGGACACACCCCGATAAATTCAGAATTTTTAGAATGGACGCCGAAAAAGACAGTTCGGCGTATCGATGGACTGTGGATGAATCTCGTGATTTGAAATTAGTACGTAAAGTCGTGCGGGCCCTTTACGCGAAGAATCCGTGCTTTACGATGGAAGAGATACTCCGATATGTCAGCGAGAATCCAGATGTCATGAGATTGAACCAGAAAATTGTCAGAGATGAAGGCTATCTTTTGAGTCTCGACAAAGATAAGAGAAAATAGCGTTATTTTCTCAGTGCGGCCGTGTTGTCCAGCCTTTTGTCCCCATACCCAAGAGCCTTGTAACTTACTTCAATCGGGTCCGATATTTTTCGGGCTTCTTTAATTTTCTGGGCGTATCTAATAAATGAAATGAAATCGCTTGAGTTGGACTCTAGCATTTTCCCGTTATGGGCGTAGGCCGTGACGGGTTTAAGCATAATGCCGTTATGGCGCATGAACGAGGTCATGACCTTTAGGTTGTGAATGGGATTGATGAAAGCACCGACTTCATTAAGCAAGAGGCCCGTCATGGGAATATTTGTTAATTCAAAGTCGTTCCGGCGGATAAATCTTGTCCGTTCCATAAAAGCCTGATAACGGTAAATGACATCATTCATATTTTTCAAGTTAAGGCCCGCCAATAAAATTCCGTCTGAATTTATTAGTTCGTCCCGTAACGAACTTAGCGAATCCTCGGATCTTCGAATGATGCAGGCGTAGGGATCTTTGTTTGTACTCTCGGGTTTGTTTTTAATGAACTGCGGGATAGGGCAGATATTGCACGCGAAACAACGCTCAATATCGCCATCGATTAATTCGATGAGCTTAAATTTAAATTGTTTCGCATCCGCTCCGGTAACATCCAGGTATTCCTGAATGAATTTTCGAAGTTTGCGTTCAGGAGTGTCCATAGTAACCAGAATCGTAATGGTCGTCGGGGAATCCGGCGATGGTTTGGGAATGGAACTCATATTGCTGGCAATTCTACAAACCTGCGTTATTCTCTCACCGGTTCCGTAACTGGTCTCAATGCCAAACGCGTCCTTCAATACTTTCCCTTTATCGCCCGCCCATGCTGTTCCCCCGTATTGACAGCTTTCGGGGCCATTTCCGACAACCATGGCACCTAAGTTTAACGCCTCGTAAAGGAAGAATATGTTTGTGGTTTCCTGTCCGCCGTTTCTTTTGGTGCCAACCGAGCAGGCCCCTACCACTTTTCCTTTTATCAGGTCGTATTTGCTGGCGAGTTGTATGAATTTGTTTGCGACAGAGGACCGGTCGCCAAAATACACGGGGGAGACAAAAACGATTCCGTCAGACTCCTTAATTTTGTTGATAAATATCTTTAAACTTTCCGCGTCTACTTTTAGCAAATCTCTTAGGTTGATGTCATTATCCAGTCCGAAATCGTTGAGGTTAAGATTTTCGACTTTGTGTTCTCTTCGTTCAAATAACTGTAAAAGAGGATAAAACTCAACATCGCATCCTTGATTTTTGGCGCCCATGAGCGCCACGCCCGCGAGTATTTCTGAGTTACTGAGTAGCTGGCTGTCAGGGAGTCCGGATTCTATATGGGTTTTGATTTTCCCAAGGTAAGTATCAAGATTTTCCGATTCTCGGATAGCGTGGCATAAGAAATCCTTGTTCTGTACTGAGCCCCGTACGCTTCCGCCAAGCGCTATGACTTTCATATACGATCCCTCCCGAAATACTGCTGTGATATAGATGGAATATTTTGTATAATTGCTGTTCTCAATATAGTTCCGATTTGTATTAACGGCAAGCAAATTTTCTTATTAAGAGACTCTTTTGTTCCATATAGAGAATAAAATAATAACATAATAGCTTTATTGAGAATATTCGATTTGCGCTAAATTTCCGTATGAGGAGATTAAGATGAGAACTTGGGAAAAGGTTATGTATGAAATTTTGACAGGCACACAGCCGATTAATGAGATTTTGCATCAGGCATTGTCGGACCTCCGTCTGTCCATTAAAGAGTTTGCGAAAGAGACGAGAATATCCAAGAGTACGTTATATAAAATAATGTCTTCGCAGAAGAAAGACGTTCGCCTTTCCAACGTAAAAGAGATCATTTCGGGGATTCGGAAGATTCAAGACAACGTGGTTGAGAATGGTAATTCTATAGCTATGATTATTGACAGGGCCGCGCTGGAAAGCATCAAAAAAGAAATCGAAGTGGATGGACGCACATTCAGCATAAAGGGATATCCGTCCACCAACATTGAGGAGGCGATTATTCAGGGAGTTAACGCGGAGAGGGACGGCGTTAAAGCAATTATTTGCGGACCCATCGCCGCCTTTACGCTGGAGAAATTGGTGCGGATTCCCGTTATTGCCCTGAAGCTTAAGCCTGAGCAGATCCAATCTGCGTTATCGACTGTCGTAAAGAACATTGCGTGATCAAACTATTTGGGAAAATTCATGATAACCATTATTGACTATAACATGGGCAATATTCGATCCGTGTTTAATGCTTTAGGCGATCTTGGGGCCGAGGTGATTGTCACCAATAAAAAAGAAGACATCGACAAAGCCGATAAAATTATTCTCCCCGGCGTCGGCGCGTTCGGCGAGGGGATGGATCATTTAAGAGTTTTGGGTTTGGTGGAAGTGCTCGATGATAATGTGATGAAGAGAAAGAAGCCGTTTTTAGGAATCTGTTTAGGTATGCAATTGGTAGCCGATGTCGGATTTGAGTTCGGCGCGAATAAAGGGTTGGGGTGGGTGAGCGGAGAGGTTAAAAAGCTTGAGGTTAAAAATGTCTCGTTGCCCCACATCGGATGGAATGATATTGCCAAGAAGCGCGATTGCCCCTTGCTCCAAAATTTGCCTGATTCAGCTGATTTTTATTTCGTTCATAGTTATCACGTTGTTCCTTCGAGCGCAGATGTGATAGCCGCGTCTTGTGATTACGAGGGTGCGTTTGCGTCGGTTATCCACAAAGAAAATATTTATGGCGTTCAATTTCACCCCGAAAAAAGTCAAAAGGCGGGGAAGGTTTTGCTGGAAAATTTTATCAAGATATAACCATGAAAAAAAATCGTCTGATACCAGTTTTGTTATTAAAAAACGGCTTTTTGGTGCAAAGCAAATCATTTTGCCGTTATCAGAATTTGGGAGATCCCATCACCGCGGTAAAACGTCTTAGCGATTGGGCCTCGGACGAATTGATTTATTTGGATATTAGTCAGGATGATAGTTATGATACCCGCAGAGAGGATCATGGGCATCCCAATCGAAGCAAATTTATCGATATTATTCGAGACGTATCTCACAACTGTTTTATGCCGATTACAGTCGGCGGTAGAATCAAAACGATTGAAGATATCCGAACTCGCCTTGCCAACGGAGCGGATAAGGTGTGTATCAACACTCAGCCGTTGTTAACTCCGGAATTTGTGTCTCTGGCCGCCTCAAAATTTGGATCTCAATGCATTGTGGTTTCTGTCGATGTGAAGTTGAAAGAGGGTAAATATGTTGTGATGGCTCACGGGGGGAAAGTTGAGACAGCGTATCACCCCGTGGAATGGGCAAAGAAGGTTGAATCGCTTGGAGCCGGTGAAATTCTTTTAAATTCCATTGACCGGGACGGAATGCGCTCGGGCTATGATATTGAGATGTTGAGTCAGGTTAGTGATTCCGTGAGGATTCCTGTGATTGCTATGGGCGGAGTCGGGGAGTGGGAGCATTTTGCGGAAGCGCTTGAGAAGACAAAAGTTGACGCCGTTGCGGCCGCCAATATTTTTCACTATTTTGATCAAAGTGTTTTTGTGGCAAAAAAGTATCTTTTTGAAAAAAATCTGAATGTAAGGCCGCCAAGTTTAATTCACTCAGGACATGGAGGGGTTATTTTAAAATGAAATACTGTCAACGTTGCGTTTATCCTGCTGTTTCCGTAAATCTTTACATTGATGAAGAAGGGGTTTGCAGCGCTTGCCGCAGCTGGGAGGCTTTTGAAAAGCTTACACCGGAATTCTGGGCAGAGAGAAAAAAACGTTTTGAGCTGCTCGTCGATGAAATGAGAGCGAAAAGCAAAGGCAACAATTATGATTGCGTGATCGCGGTCAGCGGCGGAAAAGACAGTTATTATCAAACACACAAAATTGTTACCGACTACGGGCTAAAGCCTCTCTTGGTGACCTATCACGGAAATAATTATTTGCCGGAGGGCGATTATAACCGCGATAGAATGCGTCAAGTGTTTGATGCGGATCATTTGGTTTTTGGGCCCAGTGTGGACGCGTTGAAAAAACTGAACCGACTATGTTTTCGAAAAATGGGCGACATGAATTGGCATGCCCATTGCGGCATATTTACTTATCCTATTCAATGCGCTGTCAAATTTAATATCCCATACATTATTTGGGGCGAGATCGCTTGGACAATTTCAGGCATGTACAGCCCGGAAGATTACGTTGAGTTTAGCGCGCGCGTTCGGCATGAGCATGGACTGCGCGGTTTTGAATGGTATGACATGCTGAATGATTCAGTGGAAAAAATTAGGGAACAAGACGTGCTGTGGGCGAAGTATCCCACCGATGAAGAAATATTAAAAGTCGGGGTCCGAGGAATTTATATCGGTAATTTTTTCAAATGGGATGCCAACTGGCATGCGAAAATGATTCAGGAAAAATACGGCTGGAAGGCCGCTGACCTGCCGTTCGAAAGAACATACAGAAAAATCTCAAATTTGGATGACCGTTATGAGAACGGTATTCATGATTTGTTGAAATATATTAAGTTCGGATACGGGAGAACTTCGGATCATGCGTCGAAGGATATCCGCTCGGGCTACATGACACGTGAAGAGGGAATAGAAAAGGTTAAGAAGCATGATCATGTCGTTTCAAGTGATTTGGCTTACTGGCTTAATTACGTTGGGATGACAGAGTCGGAGTTTTGGGAAACTGCCAATCGTTTCAGAGATCCGAGGGTGTGGCGTAAGGAAAATGGGAATTGGGTCAAGGATAATATCTGGGATGAAGAGAAAAGCAAAAGCATCAGCTGTAATTTCTCAGAAAAAAATAAGTAAGAGGATAACCGCTTGTCGGAGAATATTTATTACATAGTCGAAGAGTTTGATCCCACGTTTGATTACAACGGCGGAAAAGTTATTTCCGTCATGCCCGAAGTCTCGTATGAGATGGCACGCCGCGGTGTTTCCTATTCAATCCTTGAAGATTATTACGATGAAAAAGAGCTGAGAGCGAATGAGGAAAAGTATTTTTATGATCAGCTGAAATGGTTCGAGTCAATCGATGTTTTCTTAAGCAAAAACATCTCGTTTGTTGCTAAACACAAGCTTCTTCTTGCCAGGTTTTATTACCGCCGCTTGAAATATTTTTTTGATTCACTCGCCATTCAAGCGTTCATTGTTCATTCCGTTTTGAAGTCATTGCCAAGCGCAAAAGTATTTTATTTTGTCTCCTCTGAGAACGTAGCCGAAAATAATAATTTGTTGGAATCGTATGGGAGGTCTGACAAAGAAACGTATTTTTCAAGACTCTTTCAGAAATTTGCTATGCTTTATCCTCACATCAAGTTCGAGCTGCGAGAAGTCACTGCCGCGTGCGGTCTCGATTCACGTTCTCACGGCGGGCGGGCCGCGGTTTCATCGTTTGATTTGATTCCCAAACGGATTAAGGGCGCACTGCGATTTGGTCATCGTTATTTTAGATATAAAAAATGGAAGAAGTGGTTTGGCGATAATCGCGTGAAGGAAAAAACCGGTTTTCTCTTTCTGAATACCGGTGATGACCGGACTGATATACCGCTCAAAAGTTTAATGTGGGCAGGTATGCCGGTTTATTATCGTATGCCTGACGGCATTTATCGGATGGATCAGCTTATCGAAACCAAAGTTCTTGATTTTTCGGATCAGTGGGAAGATGAGCTGCAAGTAAAAAAAGAATGTCAGACTGCCGCAAATTTAATCGTTTCGCAAAGTGAATTGTTGGATTTTGTCCGGGATGCTTGTTCTGCTGATGTCGGAGAGTTTGTCGTTCCGTATCTCCGGCAGTTTATTTCTCAGATTTGTCCGGGGATGATATTGAATTATTTCAGATTTAAAAAAATGTTTAGCGGGAATTCAATTTCTTTTGTTTTTGCCAACGATGGGAATGAGCCGGTGAATGCCTCTGCGTTACTGGCCGCGCAGCAAAGTGGTATGGTGCAATCCGTTTGCATTCAGCACGGTATGAAGGTATACGAGGATAAGGTTTGGGAGATGACGGATTTGGATCCTTTTGATTACTGCTTGACGACTGACGGTTTTTCCGAGGAGGATTTCAGACGAGTTTCCGGCAGGCCATATTTGAATGCTTGCGAGATTTTGCAATCACCGCATTATTTAACAGAAATTAAAAAAACCCGCTCATCGTCAAAGAAGCGGTCAAATAACAAAATTAAAATTCTCTACTTGCCGACTAAATTTGGCGCTCATCGGCGCTGCTTTAATAACATGATGATTCCACTGCTTACTTTCTATGAATTTCAGAAGGCTTTAATGGATTGCTTGGGCAGGCGTAATGATTGCGAAGTGGTATTTAAGAAAGCAAAAAGTGACAGGAAGTGGATGGATCGATCGATCATTCCGTACATTCAGGACCGCCATTATAATAATATTAGGATTAGAGAAGGGACCATGCTGGAGTTTTTAGACTGGGCGGATGCGGTGCTGCTGGATCGTCCGACAACGGCGCATTTTGAAGCGTCATATTTGGGTAAGCCCGTTTTGGATTTAAATCACGTTTTTATGGGGAGCAGCATTTCCCAATTAGCCGAAAAATATTTTGGAAAGACCATAAGAATATTTTCAAAGAATGAACAAGCGTTGAGTTTCCTTAATGAGTTTTTGAACTCCGATTTTAAAGAATATATCAGACCTGTTCCCGTGATTCGTGCGGATATCGTTCGCATGTTTTTGAGTCGGCTAGGAAGAAAACCTAAAAAATCAAAATATATGAATTGCGAGTCTGTTCTTCTAGGTGACAATGTGAGCGATTCGTTGAGGAAGGTGGGCGATGAATAAGCTAAAAAATATATTCTTGGATGACGGATTTCTGGGAGTAATCGAAAAAGCCTTTTTTGTTCTAAGAAAATACTTATTTACATTTTATTATCAATTTAGATTTAAAAGTTTTGGTCGTGGTTCGGTTGTTCTTGGACCGATCCGGATCTCAGGAGGTAAGAAAATAACCATTGGTTGTCATGTGGTTATTAGCGAAGGTACTGAGTTTCGTGTATCTGGTAATTCTTATATTCTTGTGCGTGATGAGTGTTTTTTGGGGAGGGATTCGCTTCTGATATCCGAAGGAGAGTTGAGTATTGGAAGGAAAGTTTATCTTTTGCAAGATTCAAGAATTTTTTCAGGCAGAAGAGTTTCGATTGGCGATAAAGTCTGGATAGCCAGAGATTGCTCGGTTGGCGGGGAAGACGTGATTTTGGAAAAGGATGTGATTCTTGGCCCAAGCGTATCCATTTTAGGCAGTGATCATCATATAGATTCCGTGTCCGGCGAAATTTCGATGAAGTCAGGGAAAAAGTCACCCGTACTCTTAAAACAAAATGCCTGGATTGGAACGAAAAGTATTGTTTTGAAGGGCGTTACAATTGGCCGGTCAACAATAATTGGCGCTGGAAGCGTGGTTACCAAAGATATAGACGAGCATTGTTTGGCTGCCGGTGTTCCAGCCGTTTTCAAAAAGAAGCTTATTGATAGCACAACCTTTCATATCTGACATGCTCCCCGTCCTTCTCCTCACTGCCTCTAATATCTTTATGACGATCGCCTGGTACGGGCATCTGAAATACAAACATTCTCCGCTTTGGATTGTGATTCTGGTCAGTTGGGGGATTGCGTTGTTTGAATATTGTTTGCAGGTTCCGGCGAATAGGATCGGGCACTCGACATTTTCGGCGGCTCAGTTGAAGACAATGCAGGAAGTGATTACCCTCGTGGTGTTTAGCGTGTTTTCGATCGTATACCTGAAAGAGGATTTTAAGTGGAATTATTTGGTGGGGTTCGCGCTCATCATTGGAGCGGTTTTCTTCATCTTTAAAAAGTGGTGATCTTTCCGTATCGCTGACCATTCCAGAAGCCCGGCGGGCGAACTTTGAGAAAAAAATTCTGAATGGTCTCAGGCGAAACTGGCTTCGTCATGAATGTGACGGGCAGCCAGAACGCTGCGGATCCGAGAATCATGTATCCTAATTCGAACGGGAGAATGTGGGGAATGCCAAACAATTTGAAAATAATCGGCCGGGACAGGATAACCGGCAGTCCCACCGCCAGGGCGACAATTTCACTCCACGGATTAATGCGCCACCAAAACCAACGGAGCAAATAAACGGGGCCGATCGCGGCCGTTAAATTCAAGACGAATGTGAATACTTGTCCGATGCTATCCGTGCAAAATGCCACACCCGTCCCAGCCGCGGCGAGGAAGAATGAAGTGATGCGTGCCACATTGACATAATGTTTTTCGCTCTCATCACGTTTCACGAACCGCTTGTAGAAGTCATTCACAAAATAAGATGTGCCCCAATTCAAATGCGTGCTGATCGTCGACATGAACGCCGCGAAGAACGACGCGATCATCAAACCTTTCAGTCCGGCGGGGAGCAGCTGAGTGATCAGCCGCGGATAAGCGCGTTCGTGATCGGTAAGATCGGGGAGGAGGACGAGAGACGCCAACGCGGTTAAAATCCATGGCCATGCCCGCAGTGCGTTTTGCGCGATGTTAAACCAAAGGACAGACAGAATCGCCTGCTTTTCGTTTTTGCACGACGCGATACGCTGAACGATAATGCCTCCGCCGTCAGAATTTTTCCACGCCCACCATTGAATAAAAATCAATCCGAGAAACCAGGTGAAGTGATCTCCGTGGACCGGCGGGATAAACGCAAGTTTGTCCGTGTGCTGCAAGTTCGCGACAACGTGTTCCATTCCGCCCGCAGCTTTGATCGCGAAAATCGCGAGTAAAATAGCGCCGCCCATCGCGATGAAAAATTGAAAAAAGTCGGTGAGCACAACGCCCCAGAATCCGGACAGGCAGGAATAAATGACGGTGAGTCCCATGCAAAAGAAAATGGACTCCGCTTTATTCCAATTTGTCGTCTCCTGCATTACTTTCGTGAGACCAATCATCGGCCACGCGCCCATCACGAACGCGTTGTAGAAGACACCCCAGTAAATCGCCTTGAATCCGCGCAAAAAAGCGGCGGCTTTTCCGTCGTAACGGAGTTCCACGAATTCAACTTCCGTCATCACCCCCGAACGCTTCCAGAGTTTTGAGAAAAAGAAAACCGCAAACATCGTGCTGATGCCTAGCGCCCAGATTTCCCAATTTCCCCAAATGCCTCGCTGACGAACGATTCCGGTGACAAGAAGTGGAGTATCGGAAGAGAAAGCCGTCGCGGCCATGGACGTGCCCGCGAGCCACCACGATAATTTTCCGTCCGAGACAAAATACGACTCAATGCCTGCCGAAGCTTTTTTGGTGAGGGCCACACCCAGCAGTAAACTGGCGACACAGTAAATGGCGACTACGATCCAATCAAGTGGTTGCATGGTTTTTCCTGCTCAATTTACTCGCCCGCGAGTGAATTGGTCGGCCGGCCGACCAATTGGGATAATCTTTCCGAGCACCGCGGCTTTTTTCGCGCCGGTTCCCGCGGGCAGGTGATTAATTTCGCTTTCAATCGCTTTTAACGCGAAAAAGGCAAACGCGGCCGGCTCTTTGGCTTGAACATGAATGCCATAATCCTTAATCGTGGTTACCGGAATCGTGGAGAATAATTTCTTGAGATGCTTCATCAAAGTCAAATTCAGCGCACCGCCGCCGCTGACAATAATCTCCGAAATATTTTTCGGCAGAAATTTCTTGCAGCTTTCGTGAATGGTGTGCGCCGTGAAATAGGTCAGCGTAGCCACTAAATCCGCGGATTTCTCGCTGAGCAGCGAGACCGGCACGAATTTCTCGTTAAACAATTCGCGGCCCGTTGATTTGGGAGGCTTTCGTTTGAAATAGGGGTGAGCCGCCATTTCGAGAACGGCCTTCCTATTTATAATGCCTTTCGAGGCCAGTTCTCCGCCACGGTCATACAATTTTCGTCCATTCGTTGCGAGCCTGACCGCCCAGTCAATCAAGCAATTTCCAGGCCCGGTGTCGAAGGCAATCGGAATTAAATTCTTGCCCACGACCGTTACGTTGCCAATCCCACCGATATTTTGAAGCGCGCGAATGTTGGAATTGCCGAAAAAATAGTGATCAAAAAAAGGCATGAGGGGAGCGCCGCCGCCACCGCAGGCGATATCACGCATCCTGAAATCAGCGACAACAGGGATTCCGAGCTGTTCTGCGATCACTGAGGGCTCGCCGATTTGAAATGTGTTTGGCGGATTATCGAAAGGGCCATGATAAATCGTTTGTCCGTGTGAGCCAATCACGCGAATCGATTTGCGAGACGATTTGGGGATAAAATCTAAGATGGCCTTTGCGAAGAAGTTGCCAAGCTGAATATTGAGCCGTGATATTTCCGCGATCGAAAGCGTTGAAGCATTTAAAATTTTCTGTGAAAATCCGGAGGGGTAGGGATAGGTTTTGTAATCGAGAACTTTAACTCGGTCATTCTGGAACTCGGCCAAGGCAAGTGACGCGCCATCGCCGGAAGTGCCCGACATCAAACCCACGGCCAGTTGTTTCATGCGGTGATCAGTTTGCGCAAAAATCCGTCGGCGTTCTTTAGTTTTGTTGCTGCCGTCTTTGCGTCCCAACCGTTTTTGGCCATCACGATTGCAAGTTTTACATTATATTGGGCTTGCCGAAGATTTGCTTGGGCCTCGTCAACTGAAACCTGTCCCAATCTTTGAATTAATCGCAGCGCCCGGGCGGTCAATTTCTTATTCTTAGGCTGTAAATCCACCATCCAGTTTTCGTACACTTTTCCGAGTTGAATCATCGATGTAACGGTGAGTGTGTTAAGAATCAATTTGGTCGCCGTTCCTGCTTTCAGCCGAGTGGAACCGGTGATAACTTCGGGGCCAACCTGAGGCGCAATCAAACAATCGATAACATTCTTAATGGGTGAGCCAGCGTTACAAGCGATCAAAATGGTTTTGGATTTTCCGAATTTCGCGTCTCGAAGCGCATTCAACACAAATGGCGTCACACCGCTTGCGGCAATTCCAACCACTACATCGCCGGCTTTAGCGTTCAGGCGGACCTTTTTGTCCTCCGCGCCTTCCACAGATCTGAAGACCGCTTTGTTGCCACCAGCCATCACCGCCTGAATCATCGAGGGAGGCGTATTGAACGTGGGTGGGCACTCCGCGGCTTCAAGCACCCCGAGCCGTCCGCTGGTTCCCGCGCCCACAAAATAAAGTTTTCCTCCGTTTTTGAGGGAATGAACTATAAGTCTGACCGCTTTGGCAATTTGACCTTGGACTTTCCCGACAGCCAGCGGAACCAGTTGATCTTCTTGATTGATAATCCGAATTATTTTGTCGATAGGACTCCGGTCGATATTTTTAGAGCGGGGATTTGGCTTTTCAGTGGGCAGTTTTGAGTACAAAACTTTTTTCATGGATTTGGAGAATAGCATGTTCGATAATGCTAATCAACTATGACTCTTGAAGAAATGGTGGGGCAACAACTCATGGTTGGGATTTCCGGAACAAAATTAACTCCGGAAACCATCAGTCTATTCAGCGATACTCATGCTGGTGGGCTGATTGTCTTTCGTCCTAATTTTGAATCCGCTAAACAATTCAAACAATTAATTTCCAGTCTGGAACAGGCTCTTGGACGCGAACTTTTGGTAGCTGTCGATCACGAAGGCGGTCGGGTGATTCATTTATCGGAAGGCGTTACTATTTTTCCGGACAATTTGGTGTTGGGGAAAACCCAGAATGAAGAATACGCCAGGCTTCAGGGAGAAGTTGAGGCCAGAGAATTAAGCCGACTCTGGATCGATGTCAATCTGTCGCCGACTCTGGATGTTCTCACCGAAAATTTCAGTCCGAATATCGGCATTCGCTCTTACGGAAAAGATTCGGAGCTTGTCGCTCGTCTCGGGAGCGCGCGTATCAAATCAATGCAGGCGGGTGGCGTATCCGCGTGCGCGAAGCATTTTCCGGGACAGGGTCAGTCTTCCACGGATGCTCATCTGGGGCTTCCGGTTTTGGAAACAGACTGGGACGAGCTGAAACGCGTTCACCTTAAGCCATTTTTGGCCGCGATGAATGCGGGGGTGGCGTCTGTCATGTCCTCGCATCCTGTTTATCCGAATTTGGACCCGTCAAAAGTTCCCGCGACTTTTTCTAAACGGATTATCCGGGATTTTCTCAGGAAAGAGATTGGTTTCAGGGGTGTGATTTTTTCCGACGATTTGGAAATGGGCGCACTCAAGAATTTGTGCTCCATCGAAACCTCGGCTGTAAAAGCTGTGGCGGCCGGACATGATATGGTTCTGGTTTGTCATGACGCCAATAACGCAAGAGAAGTCTACGAATCCTTGTACTCGGCTTACCGGAAAAAGGAATTGCATTTAAAAAATCTTGAAGAATCCGTTTACAGAATCAAGAAGATCAAGAAAATAAGATCGGTTTCGGAAACAGTTTTTCAGGAAGAAAAAGGAAAGTTCGTTGCTGAGCTGATAGCCAGGGATGGTATTTGTTCGCTAGATGTATTTGAACATCCCTGCACAGTAATATTCCCCAGACTTTCGGCGCTTGCCGATAAAATTTTTATTGAGAAAGAAATGTTAGACGAGGAAGCTTATGTCAGACAGCTTTTTAATGCGAGGCTCGATCGAGTTGTCGTTGTGGGTATTGAGCCAAAAGACTCAGAAATTGATGAGGCCTGCGCTCTGGCCAGCACAAGCGATTCTGTCATCTTTTTTTGTTTTGATGCTCATCTTTATCCTCAAACCCGAAAGCTCCTCGAGCTGATTCAGGTTAAGTCCAGTAATTGCGCTGTCGTTTTATTGCGCGATCCGTATGACCGTGAATTTGTGCGCGAAGGAACGGTCTGTGTTGACACTTATGGATTTCGGTCAGTGCAAATACAACAAACACTAAGGCAAACATGGAAAAATCAAATCCCATCCAAAGCCAGCGCCATCAAATCCTGAGCGTGTACGCGCGGGAAATGAGGCTCTTCGAGGGGCGAGTCATTATGTGGCTCGCCGCGCTGATTATTGCGTTGATTCCAACCGTCTATACGGGCATCTATGTGCTTTCGCTATGGGAGCCCTACAAGAATGTGGACAGAATTCCTGTTGGTATTGTGAGCCTGGATAAAGGGATAGAGTTCAGAGGAAAAGTTACAATTTGGGTAATGCTATTTTAGAGAAGCTCACAGAATTAAAACCGTTCTGTTTGATTCATTACAAAACTTATGATGACGTAGTGCGAGGTGTCCGCCGAGGTGATGATTATTTTGGTTTGATTATTCCCGAAGATTTCAGCCAGAAAGCGATTCCTGGTAATGATGTTGCGAGACTTCAATTGATTACTTCTGGCGGAACCAATTATGTCGCGACACTCATGGCAGAACGTTTTTCTCAAATATTAGCGAACGATTTAAACGACAAAATCGCCACAGAAAGATGGCGTAAAATTATTTTTTACACCACCGAATTGGCTAAAAAAGGCGAGATGCTTCACGGCGCGACAGAGAAATTGGCGCTTGGCCTTTCAAATCAAGGATTGTTTGGCGCTTTGGTCGGACTTCCTTCCGAAACGGATATGAAGAAACTTGCTGAAGGCGCCAAGCTTTATCAGGGGAAAATAGAAGAATTAGCCGCGGGACTTGATAAAGCCAAGGACATCGGAGACAAGGGCGATACACTTGCGGTTTCCGTACTTCCTGAACAAAAGGATTTAACTCCCGTGACGTTTAATGGCGAGGCGTACTCCCCATATTTTATGTGTCTTTCGATCTGGCTGGGCGGGGTGATGAGCGCTTTTCTTTTTCATCTTGTTATTTTTCCTGCAGGAATGGAGGGTAAATCCAAGACGGCAAAAATCATCGGAAAAGGGTTAGCGCCCACAACCATCACCTTGATTGGAGCGATGATTTTGGGTTTAGTGGTGCAATTCTGGATGCGGGTGCCTGTCCTGAATCCACTGGGTTATTACACAACACTAATCGTGGCGGTGATTGTATTTAACAGTTTGATTCTTTCATTTGTCAAAATGGTGGGGGATGCGGGAAAACTTATCGCGGTTCTTTTTCTCGTGATCGAGCTTTCATCTTCAGGAGGGATTTATCCGATTCAGACTTCCCCGGAGTTTTATCAATTTTTTTATCCGTATATGCCCCTCACGCATGTGCTTAACGCATTACGGGCTTCGATGTTTGGTTCCTACGACGGAGATTGGATGAGATATTTGCTGTTTCTAATTCCGTGGTTGGCAATTGGATTTTCATTCGCTTTCTTTTCCGCGGACCGTTATAAATATGTGCCGGAGGATCAATACGGGCCAGCGCTTACCCTGTCATTCAAGCGGGAAGGACCTGAAATGAGGCGAAAGGCATAAGTCCTAAACATATTCCTTCACAATTGAATCCGCTTGTATCCTGTAATAGAATACGCGACCTTTTCAACTCTCACATGCGTGCCCGCATAGCTCAGTTGGTAGAGCAAGTGACTCTTAATCACTGGGTCCTAGGTTCAAGTCCTAGTGCGGGCACCATTTTTTTCAAGGTGCGAAGTTAGTTCTTTTCTATTAAAATGAACCCATGAAAGTAATTTCTTCATCGCTCAGGTTATTGACATCTAACGACCCTAAAAACAAAACACGTTTAAGAGAAATTATGCGTACCCGGGAATTGCTTGCCGATTACTTTTTTGGTGAGAATGAATATCAAACTTCCGCATTGTCCTGGCGTTCCTATTTTTCAAGGTTTACTTTAATTGCCCAATAGCTAACACTTCACGCCGCGGTGGCGGAATTGGAAGACGCGCAGGACTTGGGAGGCTTCCTAAGCCTGCGCCAGATTTCCTGGGTTGTTGCGTCACATATACGCCACAGAAATTTCAAACCAACTAGAGCGGGTTTTCATTAAACTCGTTTGCAACGATACAGGATCTCTTTTCTTTAAACTCAAAGACGTCAAAGACGGATAAGTAACTTAACTGTTTAGGGGCGCTGTGAAAAGTGCTGTCAACTAGCAGGCGCAAGTCCTGCCCTGGGAAAGGCGACCCTAAATAGTTATGAATTATTATGCCATGAAGTATAATAATTCCTTATTGTAAGGTATTACTACATATGGTAGTCTTTCTCTTGAGGGGGATCCAATATGACCATTACCATGACAGAGAAGCATCAGATAACAATTCCCAAGAAAATCGCAGATGTGCTGCATCTTAAAAGAGGCTCAATGTTCAGCGTTGAGCTTCGCAGGAATCGAATCGAACTGATTCCTGTCGAGATGAAAGAGAAGAAATTTACGGCAGAAGACTATCAAAAGCTGGATCTTCTATTTAAAAAAGGAAGAGGCCAAGAAAAGGTTGTAACTCAGCGATTGGTCTCGCGTCTTAAACAGGGTAAGATTTAATTCGTGGCGCTTATTTTATTTTTGGGACCTTATTTTGAAAGGGCCTTCAAGAAGCTCGGATATGAACAAAGGGTGATTGCGGGGCAAATCATTGAAGCTGTGAAGGTTTATTACGAGACGGACTGTAATTTGGAAGTGACGAGAAAGGTTGCTCCTCGCTTCTTTTATAAGCAACTGAGAAAACCGTATTACGAAGCAGGAATTGAATCGAATATTCGAGTGGTTATTCGCCGGGACGATGAAGAATGTATCGCATTGTTAGCTGGTAATCATGATCAAGTACGGCAATTTTTAAAATCGTTTTGATATATTCTAGCAGCAGTACGCTAACGAGCAAAAAAATCGAAACCACGTCACATATACGCCACCAATTCGATTTATCCAAAATCCACGCTAAAAAATAAAATGCCATAACTGCTTCATTCCATTAGAATAGGGGCTTCACGCCGCGGTGGCGGAATTGGCAGACGCGCAGGACTTAGGATCCTGTACCGCAAGGTGTGAGAGTTCAACTCTCTCCCGCGGCAGTTTTTCTCAGGGCTTTATGTTCTTCACGAAAAGACCGATAAATAGTCTTTATAAGAGGACATGAATCCATGCTGCTTGATCCATTAAGTATAGAACGTGAGTCTTTGCTTCGTTTACTTGTCGTAGTCGTTTTGTCTTCGATGACCTCTATTCTTATTTATTCTCGCCTAAAACCCGTTTTTCTTGCTTGGATCGAAAAGGCCTTTTTCCCTGAGAAAGAAAACTACAAACGACTGCTTGAAAACGCCACTCGCCATATAGGAAAAATAAAAAGCCCTGCTAGGCTGTTCAGTCTCGTCATTCATTTTGTTACGATGAGCCTCAAAGTCGCAAACGCGGCTGTGTTGGTCAAGGATCCTAAGGGCGTCTTTCGTCTGGCACATCAGCGCGGATATCAGGCGCTTGAAAATATTGGTTTGTCACTGGATGGAAGAAATCCGGTAATTAGTTATCTTGAGCATGAAGAAAAACCGCTTTTGCTCGAGGCTATTGATTCTGTACTTAAAGACTCCATGCGTAAGGTAAACTTGTCACATTTGGAATATCCATTCGAAATCATTCATCAAGAGCTGATGAGGTTGCGGACGGTGAGTGTCATTCCGTGTTTTTATGGGAAAGATTTGAAAAGCATTCTTTTGATCGGTTTGAAAAAAAACGGAAAAAAAATTTCAGAACAGGATCTTAATATTTTGTTCCAGCTCAGTCAGGATACTGCCATCGCGATTGAAAATGCCCGCCTTTACGACGAAGCGCTTGGTAAAGGTGAAAAATTGGAGCAAATCAATCAGGAGCTTCACGATGCTTCCCGAAAATTAATTCATGCGTTGAACGAGACCGAGGAGGCAAATAAAAGATTGCAAGATACGCAGGCTCAGCTTCTTCATGAACAAAAAATGGTGACCTTGGGACGACTGGCGTCATCTGTGGGCCACGAAATTAATAATCCGCTCACTATTCTTTCTATGAATGTAAGCCGTATCATCTTAAAGCATCGAAAAGACGCAAATTTAAAAGTGACCGACGTGCTGGATGTTTTTAAGCGAATTGAAACGAATATTTCCCGGATTCAGGCTGTCGTGAACACATTGACCGGGTTGCTGCGCCGCCATGAAAAGGGAAGGATGAAACCGCTTTCGCTGAAAATTATCCTTGAGCAAACCCTTCCGCTTGTGCGATTTCAAACATACATGGACAATCTTTCAGGAACCGAAGTGGAGTTTGATATTCCTGCGCAGATTCCTCTGGTGCGCGGGGATTTGGAACGATTGCAGGAAGTTTTTTTAAATCTTTTCATCAACTCCCTACATGCTTTGCAGGGAATGTCGAATCGGAAAATTTCGGTGCGGGCAGAATCCGATCCCACGGACCGTAAAATGGTGGTGATCAGCTTTTCGGATAACGGAACTGGTATGCCTGAGGATGTTATGAAGAAAATTTTTAATTTTCGCTTCACCACTAAGCAAGAAGGCAAAGGGTCAGGCATCGGGCTATACATGTGTAAATACATCGTTGAAATTCATGGCGGGGAAATCAAGGTTCAAAGCAATCCCGGCCGTGGTACCACATTCAAAATTATACTGCCAGTTTACGAGGAAGTGGAACATGCCGAAGCTGTTAATCATTGATGACGAAGATGGTATTGTCCGTGAAGTAAAAGATTTTTTTCTTGAGGAGGGTTTTCATGTTGCTTCTGCTGATACCGGGGAAGACGGAAAACGACTTATCTGGAAAGAAGTTCCTGATTTGGTGCTGCTGGATTTAAAGCTTCCCGATATGTCAGGACTTGAAGTGCTGAAAATGTTGCGTGCGAGTTTTCCTAATTGCAAAGTAATCGTCAATACGGGATACGTGGATCAGAATTTGATGGATCAAGCCACGGATTTGGGATGCGACGCCTTTCTTTCAAAACCTTTTAATCTGATCAGGCTGAAGGATGAAGTAGAAAGAGTGTTAAACACGGAAGTGTAAGTTCTGTCATTGATTAACCGCCTTTAAAATAACCGTGGACAGCCCTAACAGCACCCTATAAAATCCTCTGTTTTCGGCTACAAGTTTAACCATATCCAAGCGAGCGTAGCTCAGTTGGTAGAGCGCAACCTTGCCAAGGTTGATGTCGTGGGTTCAAATCCCATCGCTCGCTCCATTTTATTTGTCCAAAGGAATGTCAATGGAATACACCGTTAAGAAAACACACCCGTGTGAGCGTGAGATCGCAATTCTGATCGGAGAAGAGTTTATTTGCTCTGCTAAGAATGAATACTATGATGAAATTGCCAAGGAAGTTGTTGTGCCTGGTTATCGGAAAGGTAAAGCCCCGCGTGAAGTTTTGGAGACGCAATTTGCTGATAAAGCGAAAGAAGCCGTTATTCGCCAGTTGATTTCTGTGGCGCTTAAAAAAATCTCGGAGGCGGAAAATTTCAAAATCATCGCGTATCCCAAAGTTAATGATATGCAATATTCCGATACGGAATTAAAGCTTAAAATTGAGGTCGAGTTGGATCCCGAATTCATTCTTGGGAATTACAAGGGGATCAAAGCTAAGCGGCCCGCGTTTGAAATCAAGGACGAAGAAGTTAGCGAAACGATCGAGAAAATCCGAGAGACCTTTGCCAGTTTCATCCCTGTTTCCCGCGAGGCGCGGATGAATGACTATCTGATCGCAGATTATCAAGTTGAGATTGAAGGAAAACCCAATGAAGAACACAAAGATGAATGGATTTTTCTGCACGAGCATCACATTCTCGGTGACTTTTCTCAGAAACTGATTGGGATAAAAGCGGACGAGGACAGAAAATTTTCTGTAACCCTTGGTATTGATCATCCCAATCAGGAACTTCGAGGCAAGCAGGCGCAATTTTCGATCAAGGTAAAAGAGGTTAAAGAAAAGAGCATGCCCGAAGTGAATGATGAATTTGCAAAACTTGCCGGTGAGTACAAAGATTTGGAAGTGCTCAAGCAGGCAGTTCGAGAGGATATCAAGCGAAAGAAAGAGCAAGAGCAGGAAGGTGCCGTTGAACACGAAATTCTGAATTATCTGATTCAGAACAATGTTTTTGATGTTTCTCGCGGAGTGGTTGAGCGCCATCTTGATAAACTGGTGCATGATGCGATTAATAGAATGGTTCAGCGCGGATTCACTAAAGAGCAAGCTGAAAAGGAACACGCTAATCTGGTGAAGGAATTTCATGACGAGGCTGAGAAGCAAGTTCGTTTGTCTTTTATCCTCGACAAAATAGCACAAAAAGAAAATGTGCAAATTAATCAGCAAGATTTGAACGAGCGTTTTGACCGCATGGCCCGGCAATATCATGCGCCGATCGATAAAATCAAAGAGCATTTTCAGAAAGAAGAAAATTTCGAGAGTTTGATTGAGCAGATCATTAACGAAAAAGTATTCAAATTAATTAAAGACAACGCGGAAATTACCAACGCTTAAAAATCGGAGGCTGCTATGAGTTATTTGGTTCCCATGGTGATTGAAACAACAGGTCGCGGTGAACGGGCTTATGATATCTACAGCCGTTTGTTGAAAGATCGTATCGTCTTCATCGGCACTCCGATTGATGATGTGATCGCCAATTTGATTATTGCGCAGATTCTTTTCCTCCAAATGGACGATCCGGAAAAAGACATTAACGTTTATGTGAACTCGCCTGGCGGATCAGTCACTGCGGGACTTGCCATTTATGACACAATGAAGTTTGTGAAGTGTGACATTGCCACGTATTGTGTCGGACAAGCCGCAAGCATGGGTGCCGTTCTTCTTTCTGCTGGTACAAAGGGAAAGAGGTACGCGCTTCCACATTCCCGTGTGATGATTCATCAGCCTTGGGGTGGTGCGCAGGGAAGTGCATCCGACATCAGCATTCAAGCCCGCGAAATTCTTAAAATGAAAGAGGAGTTGAACCGGATCCTTGCCGTGAATTGCAATCAGCCTATCGAAAAAATCGAAAAGGACACGGACCGCGATTATTTTATGTCCGCCAAAGAATCAAAAGATTACGGTATTATCGATGAGGTTGTCGAAGGAAAATTGTTTGGCGCAAAAAAATAAGAAGGTACCAACATGGAAGAGACTACGATGACTACCACAAAACCTAATATTTTACTCACACCTGGTCCAACGCCCGTTCCACCCGAAGTTCTTGAAATTATGAGCCGCCCGATTTTTCATCACCGGACTCCGCAATTTCGCTCGGTGTTGAAACAATTGCAGGAAGGCCTTAAATACGTTTTTCAAACCAAGCAAGACGTTTACACGATTTGCGCTTCGGGAACAGGCGGAATGGAGGCAAGCATCGTTAACTTTTTTTCACCCGGAGATCATGTGATTGCAGTTAACTCTGGAAAGTTCGGAGAACGCTGGGTGAAAATGGCTCAGGCGTTTGGCCTCAAATGTGATGTGATTAGTGTTGAGTGGGGAAAAGCAGTTGATCCGATCGACATTAAAAAGCAATTGGACGCACCGACCGGAAAAGACATTAAGGGTGTGTTCACCACCCTGTGTGAAACCTCGACTGGCGTACTTACCGACATTAAAGCTATTGCACAGATCACCAAAAATTATCAGGCGCTTTTGATTGTGGATGCCATTAGCGCACTGGGTGGTGAAGATTGCAAGATGGATGAATGGGGAATTGACATCGTCATTACCGGTTCTCAAAAAGCTTTGATGATTCCGCCCGGGCTGGCATTTGTCGCGGCCAGTCAGAAGGCGTGGAATCGGGCGAAGGATGCGAATCTTACTAAATTTTATCTGGACCTTAAAAAATATCAGAAGTCGTTGTTAGAAGAGGATGTGCCGTTCACACCCGCAATTACGCTGGTGCTGGCGCAGGTCGAAGCGCTCCGGCAATTCAAGGAAGATGGATATGACAAAGTGATTCATCGCGCGAAAAAACTGGCGGAAGCCACTCGCAAAGCGACTCAAGCCATGGGACTTAAAACGTATTCGAAAGCACCATCCAATGTGTTGACCACTATCGAGTTGCCGGCTTCTGTCGACGGTTCAAAACTTGTGAAGATGATGCGCGACGAGCTTGGCGTTACCGTTGCCGGTGGTCAAGATCATCTTAAAGGAAAAGTAATTCGAATTGCGCATATGGGATTTATCCGACCACAGGATCTTGCTACCGGATTTAAAATTTTTGGCGAAGCTTTAGCCCGTCAAGGTTATCAGTGCGATGTCACGAAGGCAGTCGAACAATTTAAAAACCTGTAAGGAATCCGCCATGTTTAAAATTCTTGTTTCCGACGCAATTGAAGATAAAGGTCTTGCGTTGCTTAAAGCCGAAAAAGAAATTCAAGTCGACGTCAAAACAAAACTACCTCCAGATGAATTGAAATCCATTATTGGTGATTATGATGCGCTTCTGGTGCGAAGTGCGACCAAGGTCACGAAAGAAATTATTCAAGCCGCAAAAAAGCTGAAAGTTATTGGCCGTGCGGGAGTCGGTGTAGACAATGTTGATCTTGAGACTGCCACCAAGCAGGGCATTATCGTCATGAACACGCCGGAAGGAAACACCATCTCGACCTGCGAGCATACGATCAGCATGCTGTTGTCGCTTAACCGGAATATTCCTCAGGCGCACGCCGCAGTACGAGCAAAAGAATGGAAGCGCGATCGTTTTATGGGCGCGGAACTTGCCGGAAAAACGCTTGGCATTATCGGCTTCGGCCGTATCGGACGCGAGGTGGCTAAACGTCTTCAATCATTCGGTATGCGTATTCTGGCTTATGATCCTTTTATCTCGGCGAACGCAATGACCGATCCAAGCGTGGAACTTACCAATGATTTGGACGCAGTTATTTCGCAAGCTGATTACATTACTGTTCATACACCGTTGACCCGTGAGACTCAGCATCTCATTAATGATAAGGCCTTTCAAAAAATGAAAAATGGAGTGCGTATCGTCAACTGTGCCCGAGGGGGAATCGTGGATGAAAAAGCGTTGTACGATGCGATTAAGTCCGGAAAAGTCAAAGGCGCTGCGCTTGACGTTTTCGAAAAAGAACCCCCCGGAGAAAATCCTCTGCTTACGCTGGATCAAGTTGTCGTTTCTCCGCATTTAGGCGCTTCTACGGAAGAAGCTCAGGAAAATGTTTCTGTTGCGGTGGCCAAGCAGGTTGTGGATGTTTTGCTTGGGCGGGAAATTCGTAACGCGGTGAATATGCCTTCGCTAGACACCAAGACGCTCAATATTCTGCGTCCCTGGATTAATCTGGCAGAAAAGCTGGGATCGATGCACACGCAGCTTTTTGAAGGCAGTATCAAAACTGCGACTCTAAAATATAGTGGTGAGGTGACGCAATTTCCACTCGCACCATTGACGCTTGCGGCTATCAAAGGATTATTGACACCCATTTGTGGTGAAGGAGTGGTCAATTACGTGAACGCGCCTGTAATCGCCAGAGAGCGCGGCATTACAATTAACGAAAGTAAAACCTCGCATCTGGAGGATTTCGCTAATTTTATTTCTCTTGAGGTGACTCTTGCATCGGGATCGCACACGATTACCGGAACCCTTTTCGGCAAAACGGATTCCCGCATCGTGAAGATTGACGAATTTTTCCTGGACGCAGTACCAAAAGGAAATATTATTTTCATCGCGAACGAAGACAAACCGGGTGTCGTCGGTGAAGTGGGCACTATTCTTGGTAAGAACAACATCAATATCGCCGAAATGACGCTTGGTCGAAAAGAAGCGCACACATCGGCTATTACGGTGATCAACACAGACAGCGATGTGCCCCATACCGTCATTGAACAAATCAAAAAATCTCCCAAAATCATTGATTGTAAACTGCTCAAGCTCTAACGAGGACTAAAATCATGGCAAATACCGTTCTCATAGGAGCGCAATGGGGTGACGAGGGTAAAGGTAAGATTATTGATATTCTTACCGAAAAAAGTGACTACATTGTCCGTTATCAAGGCGGTAATAACGCCGGGCATACCGTTAAATACGCCGACAAATCATTTGTTCTTCATTTAATTCCTTCAGGAATACTTCGACCCGGGAAAAAATGTGTTATCGGAAATGGTGTTGTTCTGGACCCCGAGGCTCTCTTCGAAGAAATTGAAATGCTTCGCAAAAAAGGAGTCTCCGTCAAAAATCGTCTTGTAATTAGCGATCAGACCCACTTGATTCTTCCGTATCATCGATTACTCGATAAATTGAAAGAGGAGTCGAAGAACTCGCACAAAATCGGAACCACTCAGCGTGGGATCGGACCTTGCTATGAAGACAAAATGGCTCGGCTTGGTATTCGTGTCGCAGATTTGTCAGATCCCAAAGTATTTGTGGCCAGGCTCAAACACGTGCTGGCGATCAAAAACAGAATTCTCACCAAGATCTATAATCACAAGCCGCTGTCACTGAATGAAATCGTCAAGAAATACCTGAAATACCGGGAAAAACTGCTTCCGTTTGCCGCAAACACGTCGCTCATTTTGAATCGCGCGATCAAACAAAAAAAAGCGGTTCTCTTTGAGGGTGCTCAAGGAACACTGCTGGATGTAGATCATGGCACTTATCCGTATGTTACTTCGTCCAATGCGTCTGCCGGCGGAGCGCTGACTGGGACAGGAGTTGGCCCAACTCAAATCGATGAGGTGCTAGGTGTCATCAAGGCGTACACCACTCGTGTTGGTGAAGGGCCGTTTCCTACGGAATTTCCGGATGATTTAATGAAAAAAATCCGGGATAAAGGTGCCGAATATGGCGCGACCACTGGCCGCCCTCGGCGTTGCGGATGGTTTGATGCGGTCATTGGAAATCACGCGGTCATGGTTAATGGTATCAGTAAACTTGCGGTGATGAAGCTGGATGTTTTGGATGAGTTGAAAGAGATCAAGATTTGCACAGGTTACCGTTACGGAAAATCTGTCCTAAGGGACTTTCCTGCGAAT
>JACROU010000091.1 GCA_016214265.1 Candidatus Omnitrophota bacterium | reverse complement strand
TGCAGAATTTATGGAAGTCGACGACTTTGTACGTGCTGGAAATATGCTTTACAGTGGTGACGGTGGATTGGACAAAAAAGATGTCGCATCCGGCTTCCTCAGCGATTTTGCCAAATTTCTCAGCGCGCTGAGGAATGGAGCTAACGGCGCAAATAACTTTTCCTTTTTTGATTTCCTGAATACGTTTAGAAATTAATTTTTCTTGAATGGGTTTGGTGTACAGCTTTTGAACGAGTTCGGTAGCACGTTCGGGAGTTGCTTCAGCAACTTCCTTCAGAATGGACTCGGCATCATCGTAACGGGTTTGAATGCCTTCGAGATTGAGAACGGCAAGTCCGCCCAATTTTCCCATCGCGATGGCAAATTTAGGATCCACAACGCCGTCCATGGCGGAGGCAATAATCGGAACATTGAGCTTAATATCACCCAACTGCCAGGCAATATCCACTTCCTCAGGATTTAATGTAACATCACCAGGAACCAAAGCGATTTCATCGAAACCATAACAACGTCTTGCTTTCCGACCACGTCCGACCCACTCGCCCATAAACGAAAACCTCCGTGATGATTGATGAAAACGAACTCCGAAGAAGCGTGAATTTTAGCGAACGAGGGGTGGGAAGTAAAGCAAAAAAGCCGTCAGCCATCAGCCTTCAGCTGTCAGTAAAAAGAAAAAAACCACTGAACTGTTTTAAGCTCAGTGGTTTTTGCTGAAAGCTGACAGCTGTGAGCTGAAAGCTATTTCTCTTTTTTCTCTTCTTTCGGCTTTTCGGAAATCGTAGCTTCAGTGGTCAGAATCAGACCGGAAATACTCGCCGCATTCTGAATCGAAGTCCGAACCACTTTCGCAGGATCAATGACACCCGCGGCAACCAGGTCTTCGAATTCGCATTTATCCGCGTTAAATCCGAAATCCCCTTTACCCTCGAGCACCTGCTGAATCACGACCGAACCGTCTTCCCCGGCGTTTTCTGCAATCATTCGGGCTGGCTCTTCGATCGCGCGGCGAATAATTCTGGCTCCCGTGGCTTCATCGCCGGCGAGCTTCAAATTATTCAACGCTGAAATCGTGCGAAGAAGCGCGACACCGCCGCCAACAACGATCCCCTCTTCCGCCGCAGCGCGAGTCGCGTGCAACGCGTCTTCGATGCGGGCCTTCTTCTCTTTCATTTCGATTTCAGTCACAGCGCCGACTTTAATCACAGCAACTCCGCCGGAAAGTTTCGCAAGCCGTTCCTGAATTTTTTCTTTATCGTAAGAGGATTCTGTTTTGTCGAGCTGCTTTTTGAGCATCTCGCAGCGATCCTTGATGTCTTTGACTTTTCCCGCGCCGCTCACGATCGTGGTGTTTTCTTTATCAATCACCACGCGCTTGGCGGTACCCAAATCTTTCAGCTCAACGCTCTCAAGCTTGAGCCCAAGATCTTCGGAAATAAATCGTCCGCCGGTCAACGCCGCGATATCTTCCATCATCGCTTTGCGGCGATCACCAAATCCGGGCGCTTTCACAGCTGCGATTTGCAAAGTTCCACGAATCTTATTCACCACCAAAGTCGCCAGGGCCTCGCCCTCGATTTCTTCGGCGATCAACAAAATCGCTTTGCCGGTCTGAACCACTTTTTCGAGAACCGGAATTAAATCCTGAATCGCGGTAATTTTTTTCTCGTACAGAAGAATCAGCGGATCTTTCAGTACCACTTCCATCCGGTTCGGATCCGTCACAAAGTACGGTGAAATGTAGCCGCGGTCAAATTGCATTCCCTCGACAAATTCCAGCTCAGTTTTCGTCGTGTTGGATTCTTCAACCGTTATGACACCGTCTTTGCCGACTTTATCCATCGCTTCGGACAAAATGTTGCCAATCGTGCGGTCATTATTCGCGCTGATCGTACCTACGTTGGCGATTTCTTCTTTATTTTTTACCGGTTTCGACATTTTCTTGATGGCTTCCACAACCACTTCCACCGCCTTGTCGATTCCGCGCTTCAAAGCCATCGGATTGGCTCCGGAAGTCACATTTTTCAAGCCTTCGCGCACGATAGCCTGAGCCAACACCGTCGCGGTGGTGGTTCCATCACCCGCCTCGTCGGAGGTTTTCTCGGCGACTTCTTTCACCATCTGAGCGCCCATATTTTCGTACGGATCTTTCAGATCAATTTCTTTGGCGACCGTCACACCGTCTTTGGTAATGAGCGGCGCGCCAAATTTCTTGTCTATGATGACATTGCGTCCGCGCGGACCCAAAGTCACCTTCACGACGTCGGCGAGAATATCCACGCCCTTTTTCAGGCGTACCCGCGCGTCTTCAGAAAATGCTAATTGTTTTGGCATAACTTAATCTCCTTTGAATAGTTATCAGCCATCAGTAAAAACAATTTTTGCAGTGACTGATAGCTGACAGCTAATAGCTGGTAGCTGTATTTACGCTTCGTAAACGGCCAGAACTTCAGACTCTTTTAAAATTTTGTGTTTCTTACCATCGATAACGATTTCATCCCCTGAATATTTTCCGAAAATGATTTTGTCGCCTTTTTTCACTTCGAGAGGCTGAACTTTGCCACTTTCCAGAACTTTTCCAGCTCCGACGGCCACAACTTTTCCTTCCGACTTTTCTTCTTTTGCCGTGTCGGGAAGAATAATGCCGCCTTTTGTTTTTTCTTCCGCCTCAAGAATCTCTACCAAAATTTTGTCACCTAATGGTTTTACTTTCATTTTTAATTCCTCCAATTAAATTTTAAGTTTTAACTTTAAACTTCTAACTTATTAATACATCCCACCCATACCGCCCGGCATTCCGCCGCCCGGAGGCATTCCGCCCGGCATCGCCTTTTCTTCTTCAGGAATGTCGGTGATCAATGCTTCGGTGGTCAGCAAAAGAGACGCAACACTTGAGGCATTCTCAAGGGCGGTGCGGGTCACTTTTTTCGGATCGATAATTCCCTTTTCGATCATGTCCACGTATTCGCCGTTTTGCGCGTCGAATCCGATACTGTTTTTGCTTTCGAGCACTTTGCGGATCACAACCGATCCTTCTTCACCCGCATTCTGCGCGATTTGACGAAGAGGCTCTTCGAGTGATCGACGGATAATTTGTGCGCCGATTTTCTCATCGCCTTTTAATTTCAGATTGTCGATGACTGACTGAGATTTCAGAAGCGCCACGCCTCCGCCAGGAACAATCCCCTCTTCCACGGCCGCGCGAGTCGCGTGAAGCGCGTCTTCGACGCGGGCTTTCTTTTCTTTCATTTCAGTTTCTGTTGCTGCCCCGACATTGATGACTGCGACACCGCCGGCCAGTTTCGCCAGGCGTTCCTGCAATTTTTCTTTGTCATAGTCAGAATCGGTTTCAGCGATTTGCCGTTTCAGCTGATCGATACGTCCATTGATTTCAGCCGGCTTTCCCGCGCCTTCAATGATGGTGGTGTTTTCTTTATCCACCGTCACGCGTTTGGCACGTCCCAAATCTTTCACGGTCACGTTTTCGAGCTTAATTCCGAGATCTTCGGAAATGGCCTTGCCGCCGGTCAGAATCGCGATATCTTCGAGCATTGCTTTGCGGCGATCACCATATCCCGGCGCTTTCACGGCGCAAACCTGAATCGTTCCGCGGATTTTGTTCACCACCAAAGTCGCGAGCGCCTCGCCTTCCGTTTCCTCGGAAACGATGAGGAGCGGGCGTCCCTGCTTGGCGATACTCTCAAGAAGCGTGAGCAAATCTTTCATCGCGGAGATTTTCTTTTCATAAATGAGGATGTACGGATCTTCGAGAATGGCTTCCATGTTTTCTGTATCCGTCACGAAATAAGGAGAGATATAACCTTGATCGAACTGCATGCCTTCAACGACATCGAGCGTCGTCTGTGTGGATTTGGCTTCTTCCACGGTAATGACGCCGTCTTTTCCGACTTTTTCCATCGCTTCGGCAATCAAATTACCAATCGTGGTGTCAGAGTTTGCGGCGATCGTCGCGACTTGCGCGATTTCTTTTTTGTCTTTCACATTTTTGGAGATCTTATTCAATTCTTCTTTGATGGCTTCAACGGCTTTTTCAATTCCGCGTTTCAAGGCCATCGGATTCGCTCCGGCAGTCACATTCTTCAAACCTTCACGGTAAATTGCCTGAGCCAGCACCGTCGCGGTAGTGGTTCCATCACCGGCCACATCGGAAGTTTTAGAAGCAACTTCTTTCACCATCTGAGCGCCCATGTTGGCGTACGGACATTCCAAATCCACTTCTTTAGCAACCGTCACACCGTCTTTGGTGATCGTTGGTGAGCCAAATTTCTTGTCGAGAACAACATTGCGGCCTTTCGGTCCGAGTGTTACTTTCACTGCGTTTGCGAGCTGATCGACACCGTCCAAAATAGCCCGGCGCGCTTCTTCATTAAATAATATCTGCTTTGCCATGGTTGATTCTCCTTGTTGAATTTTTGTCACTCAGGATAACAAATCGGCGTTAGCACTCTCGGCAAGAGAGTGCTAACAGTGGCGGTATTGTACGAATTTGCAGAATTCTGTCAAGCGCGAGGTTGGAGGAGGATTAAATTCGTTTCAAAAATCTTTTTACTTCATCATGAGAACCTACCAACAAAAACTCAATTAACCCCTTGCTCTTACGGAAGATAACACGATCAGATATACCAGCACGGATTTCCCAAAATTCATGACGCAACGGTTTAAGCCCCAGCCCATGTGGCAATTCCCCTGTCTCAAAAAAAGCGACACAAAGGTGAATCGCCTTTTTGACCCGATCTTTGCGGTCCGAAACTAGGTCTTTCAGAGTCTTTTCAAAAGCGGCGCTTGTGAAATACTGCATGCTAGCTACAGTTTCTCAATGTGGCGCAAGAAATCTTCCGCTTTGGAAAATCTCTTTCCGCCGGGTGCCTTGGCAAGTTTTTCAAGTTTTTTCAAATCTTCCTCAGAAAACGCTTCTCCTACAGGACGCATTTCCATCCGCGTCAACTTGACTGTGCCCGATTGTTCGTCAACAAGAAAACCAATCACATCTCCGGCTTCTTCGAGCCCCAGAATCTCCCGAATCCGTTTTGGAAGTGTGATTTGACCTTTGGGACCCAATGCAGTAGTAATCCAGCTCATGACAACCTCTCTTTCTGCGATATCCAAAAATAAGGATATCAGAAATCCAGGAATCTGTCAATTCTGGAATTTGGCGGAGGCTTTACGCGGCCTGCTGGACAGCTTGGAAGCCGGCGAATTCGTTGACCAATTGAGCGATTTTGGCGCCTAGAAGGCTCAGATTGAAGCGAATCCAGTTGTCTCCATCCGGACGGGTCAAGCCTTCCCGAGCCTCGTCGTCGAGGGCGTCATAGCCGCCATTCTTGGCGATCAGGAAACCAACCGCGTTTCCGTATAGCCTGAAGTCGGATTCGGAAATCCCGAAGGATGTGAGCTGTTTCTGAATCAAGCCTTCCTTGTCGGAAGCGACCAGCCGTGAGGACAGCTTCAGCGCCGTAAGCTCGCTCAAAATCTCGGACGATGCAAACACCGCCGTATGCCGGGCCAGGACGGTTTGTTTCACATTGCCCGCCAGTTTGCGAAGCGCGGAACCGGACAAAATCTGATTCATCACACTTCCCGCTTCCGGCTTCGACGCGGGTTCGATAATGATGCGGTCGCTGACACGCGCAAAACGTTTTTTGAACGCATTCAAATCACGCATTGCTCCGGTAAACACAATCACCGCGAGCGCTTTGGAATTCACCAAAAGCTGACGCTCAATTTCCGGCGAGTATAAATCGGAAGTCGTGGCCAACACGCCGAGTTCCGGCTGCTCTTGATGCGCTTTCGAATAAAGCGCATCCGGCAAATTTTTCACATACTCCGCATGTTCCGCGCGGAAATCCTGAAGCGATTTATCTTCGCTCGCTCTGGCAATTAATTCTTCACCAAACACGAGATTGTAGAGAAAATCCCGAACCGACGGTAATTCGCGTCCGACAACACGTCCCGCTAATTCACGGATAGTTCCAATCACATCGCCCAGCGAACGACCCTCTGCATTAAGGCTTTCCTCTCCCAAACTCTTTCCGAAGAAACGACGGCTTGGCGCGGATTTCCGAGGAGTTCCCAAAATATTGTCCGTCCGCTGAATTTGATCTCCCCCCACTTTGCCGCGACCATCGATAAGATTGCGCATTCCCGATGCCGATGACTTGCGCTTTAGAGGATTTTCGCGAGTGCCTGGGGCCAAAACATCTTTTCGCGGGGCGCCATGAATATTATCC
>JACROU010000090.1 GCA_016214265.1 Candidatus Omnitrophota bacterium | reverse complement strand
GCTTTATTGATTTCGCGAACCAAATTAAAAAAAACTCCAAGCGCCCCCGAAATATTCAAATCGTTCTCGAGCTCATTTTCAAACGCGAGACTCGTCTCGCCAATCATGCGTTTCAAACTCGACATTTTCCCTGCCACAGGTTCGAACTGAACAAGACGCAAACGGAAATCCTTCAGCCGGCTGATCACATGCCCCGCATCCTCAAGCCCCTGAATCGTGAAATTCACCGGGTGCCGATAATGATGGGAAATGAGGAGATAACGGACTGCCAACGGATCATAACCTTTTTGGATCAAACTTTTGAGCGTGTAAAAATTTCCTTTCGACTTCGACATTTTCTCGCCGCCCACCAGCAAAAATTTGCAGTGTAGCCAGTATTTCACAAACGGCTTCAAGGTCGCACCTTCCGACTGCGCGATTTCGTTTTCGTGATGCGGGAAAATATTATCCTCACCGCCCGTATGAATGTCGAAGGTCTCACCCAGATATTTCATCGACATCGCCGAACATTCGATATGCCAGCCGGGCCGTCCTTCGCCAAAAGGGCTAGGCCAGGAAGGCTCTCCCTCTTTCTTCGCTTTCCAGAGCACAAAATCGCTCCAATGTTCTTTATCGTATTCGTCCGAATCCACACGGGCGCCAGCGATATTTTCTTCTAGATTTTTTTTGGATAGTTTTCCGTAATTGGAGAATGTTCCGATCCGGTAATACACCGAACCATCTTTTTCATAGGCGTGTCCTGTCTTAATCAACCGCTCAATCAATAAAATCATTTCGGGAATATGCTTCGTGGCCCGGGGATACACTTCGGCTTTTTGAATCCGGAGCAGTTCGAGATCTTCGAAAAATGCCTGAATGTATTTATGCGTGTGCTGATCGAGTGTCATATTTTCCCGAATCGCACCCTGAATTGTTTTGTCATCCACATCCGTCAGATTCATCACCTGCGTCACTTTATAGCCTTTCAGCTTAAGCATACGCCGGAGCAAATCCTCGAAAATGTAAGCCCGCAAATTTCCGATATGGGCATAGTCATACACGGTCGGACCGCAGGTGTACATACGGACTTCACCCGGATGGAGAGGTTTGAACTCTTCATTTTTCCCGCTAAACGTGTTGTGAAGTTGCAGCATAAATTCTCTTGAGGCAAAGTTCTTTGGTCATGTGCGGAAGAATGCGTTTTAGCTCTGGGCCATGCGCACGAAACGTCAGCGCAACACGAAGCGGCATGAAAAGTTCTTTCCCCTTCACCGTCACCGATGCTTTCAACTTCTGATTCAGCACCTCGTAATTGGGCACTTCGGAGGCCCCGAGGGCTTCAAAATATTCTTTCAACACTATCAGAATCTCAGCGGCCTGCGGCTGTTTTAAAATTTCCACGTCCTGCATTGGGGCTTCTGGATCGAAAATCGCTAGCCGGTCAATCAGCTCGTCAAAATGCGCAATATTATCTTTGAAATTAAGAATCAGCCCGAACAATTTCGATTTGTCCGCAAACTTTGGCATCGCATTTTGCAACTCAAGGTATTCCACAGACTTTCTGACAAATTCGTCATCTGAAAGCTGGCGCAAATGTTCGCCCGAAAGCCAATTCAGTTTTTCGAGATCAAAAATAGAAGCAGATTTTCCCACCCGGTCGAGCGAGAATGTCTGCTCAAGTTCTTTCAACTTGAAAATTTCCCGGTTGTCTCCCGGTGCCCAACCGAGGAGAGCAATATAATTATCGATCACATCCGGCAAATATCCGGTCTGCGTGTACTCCTGAACGGACATCGCGCCCAGACGCTTCGACAGCGGCTCACCGCCTTTTCCCATGATGAGTGACAGATGCGCGAATTTCGGCGGCTCAAAACCCATCGCGCGGAAAAGCTGAATGTGCCGCGGTGTATTCGGCAAATGATCTTCACCGCGAATCACGTGCGTCACTTTCATCAGTCCGTCATCGACGCAAACCGCCAGATGAAATGTGGGCATGCCGTCAGGACGCAGAATCACGAAGTCGCCAAACAATCCCATGTCGAATTTCACATGTCCGCGGATAATATCCTCAAATTCCAACATTCCTTCTTCAACCATGAAACGAACGGAAGGTTTTTGTCCGGAAGCGATTTTGGCCTCGACTTCTGAATCTTCCAATCCGCGGCAGCGATTGTTGTATTTCGGCGGAAGCCCCTTGGCCTGATTCTCTTTTTTTATAGCGTCCAAATCTTCCGTCGAACAAAAGCAATAATAAGCCCGGTCCGCTTCCATCAATTTATTCACCGCATCGCGATAATGATTGAGACGCTTGGACTGCTCGTAGGGTCCGAACTTCCCGCCAACGTCGGGACCTTCGTTCCACCTGATCCCAAGCCACGCCAAATCTTTCATAATTTGCTGGGTGTATTCGGGCTTCGAGCGCTCTTGATCGGTGTCTTCGATTCTGAGAATCAGCTCGCCGTTATTCCGCGAGGCGAACAAGAAATTAAACAGCGCGGTGCGAACATTTCCGATGTGCAGATAACCGGTTGGAGATGGGGCAAATCGAACGCGAACGCTCATCGTGACACCTTTTTCAGAAGAACCGTAGCTTCGCACGCAATGGCCGAACCGGAACCAATTTCGCCCAGCCCTTCGCGTGTTTTTGCCTTGATATTTACAGCGTCCGGAGAAATTGAAAGGATTTTGGCGATGCGGTTTCTGATTTTTGATTTGGAGGTACCCAATTTAGGTTTTTCAAGATGAATAATGCAATCGGCATTCTCCAGCCTCCAGTTTTTCTCATGCGCCAGTTTCATCACAGCCTCAAGAATTTTTGAACTTGAAATGTTTTTGTAGCGTTGATTGGTATCGGAAAAATAGTCTCCAATGTCGCCAAGCCCAGCCGCGCCAAGAATCGCATCTGAGAGTGCGTGAAGTAAAGCATCGCCATCTGAGTGCCCCAAAGGTCCCACTAGCGACTTAAGTTTTTCGCCACCAAGAATAAACTGGCGCCCTGCCACTAATCGGTGAATGTCCGAGCCGTGACCAATTCTAAAATCGACGGGACCATTGAGCATTTTTTGAGCTATCTCCAAATCTTGTCCGGTAGTAACTTTTAAATTATTCTTCGTAAGCGCGACCAAATTCACCGGCCGGCCAATGAATTCCAGCAAACCGGCTTCGTCCGTCGCTGAAAACGGATTTTTGAAAAAATTCTTATAGCCCTCAATCAGCCAAGCATGCTTCACCACCTGAGGCGTTTCGGCCTCCCACAAGGTTTCGCGAGGAACCGTTGTTACAATTCTCGAACCCTTTGATTCTTTGATAGTCGAGGCCACCGGTTTGGCGGCAATCGCGGCGCCTGATTTCAATGCCGCGCGAATCACCTGATCGACACCCTCTGTCGTGATGAGCGGCCGAGCAGCGTCGTGAACGAGAACAAAATCACAGTCGCGGGAAACCCGTTTGAGCCCCTCAAATACCGAAAGCACTCGGCTGGAAGCTCCGCGAACCACTCTGATTTTCTTTTTTTCTGCCAGAACTTCTCTTTCCACCCGCTTCACAAATTCATCCGGAACCACGATCACAATTTCTGAAACTAACCGGGATTCAATCAACGACTTGAGTGAGCAATTTAAAACAGTTTTGGCTCCGAGAGGCCAAAACGCTTTTGGAAGCTTAAGAGGATTTGAGACTGTCTGCTTAAGCCGTGAGCCGGAACCCGCCGCGGTAAGAATCGCACTTACTTTCATCGGATTTCTTCATCAGCTGCCTTGGCAAAAATCATGCGTCCCGCCTGAGTCTGAAGCACACTTGTAATGCTGACATTAACAGTGTGGCCGATGGCCTTACGGCCGTTGTCGACCACAACCATCGTTCCATCATCCAGATACGCCACTCCCTGATTATCTTCTTTTCCCTCTTTCAGAATTTTAACCGTCATCATTTCACCCGGCATCACAACAGGCTTCAGCGCGTTGGCCAACGCATTGATGTTCAGCACCTTGATTCCTTGAAGCTCAGCGACTTTATTCAAATTAAAATCGTTGGTAAAAATCCGCGCGTTTAACTCTTGCGCCATTTTGACGAGCTTCGCGTCTACAGCGTGAATTTCAGGAAAATCCAGCTCATGCACTTTCACGCTGACGTGCTGGGAATTCTTGATTTTATTGAGCACATCAAGCCCGCGCCGCCCGCGGTTTCTTTTTAACCCATCTGAAGAATCAGCGATGGCCTGAAGCTCTTTCAACACAAACCCTGGCACAATAACCTGTCCACCAATAAAATCCGTCTCACACATATCCGCGATGCGTCCGTCAATAATAACGCTAGTATCGAGAAGGACAATTCCATTGCCAGAGGCTTTCGTGTCGAGCCTGACAAATGGAATCATAAGCTGAAACTCTTCCTGACCACGAAGAATCAGAACAGCTCCGAGATAAGAAAAAACCAGAGCTGAAATAAAATTTAATTTAGCGACAACATCGTCATCTAAATTAGACAGGCTGATGACATCAATAAAGAGCTTGTTCAACAAAAGGCCGAGAATAATTCCAAGCAAAATTGACAACATGTTTTTGACAGTGGCCTTCTTAAAAAACATATCGAGCAAAATCACCAAAGCGCCGATCAAAATGCCAATCGTCATGCCCAACAGTGATTCGTTTTTAATCCCAAAAGCAGAATATCCGACCAGATACCCAGCCCCGGCACAAATCACAAGAAATAGAAGACGTAAGAAAATAATCAAATTAGAGCCCCCTCTGCTGGTTCGACATTAGAATACGCCCAAAAATTTCCCCTTTTTATCATCCCGGGCAAGAAGTCTCCACGGGTGGGCCCTTAAATCGCGAACAAACTCGACGGATTCTGTATACAACGTATCATCTTTTACAAATTTCCCGATCGTTCCCTTACCTTCGCTGACATCCTGCAGCACCACATTCATTTTGGCGAATGACTCATTCATATTTTTTGTCATTCCCTTGATGTCCATTTTTGAGGTTGAGAAAATATCATTCAGTGAGGCCATCAATTCAGAGAAATCTTTAATTGCCGATTTCACCTGTTCCTTCAACGTTGGATCGGTAATAATTTTGTTCGCATTCACAATTAAATCTTCCAATTTATAAGAAATTTCTTTGCCGCGCTCCAACAGTTCTTCTGGACGAACAGGATCCGTTCCGAGAATCGTGTCCCCTTCCTTTAACAACGGTCCTTCATTATTTCCGGTAGACTCGATATTCACATGAGGTTCACTGAGCGCAAAAGTTCCCCTCAAATAAATGGGTGAATGCTCATGAACCTGAACGCCGGAGTCCAGGAAACATTTCAGAACTACTTCCGGTTTTCCCGTCTCTTTATTGTAACGGACTGACAATTGATCGACCTGCCCCACCTGGACACCCGCAATCTTAACAGGAGCGCCGGAGGCAATGCCAATCACGCTATTGAAAACCACATTGATGTGATATCCCTGTTTAAAAAAGAAAACACCGCTCACGAAAAATATCAGAACAAAAAGGATAATGAATCCGAAGAAAACAAATGTTCCGACAACCAGTTCCAGTTTTTTACTTTCCATACAAGCTCCTCAAATTAGTGCGAGTTATGATTTTCGGAATTAATAAGATAACGGCTCTTATCCGTAATGGGTCCCACAGCACTTCCTGTAATAAATTGGTGAATCACCGGATCTTTCGAATTCTTGATTTCATCCGGAGTTCCGATACCGACAATTTTCCCGTCATAAAGCATGGCAATACGATCCCCGACTTTGTAGGCGCTGGTCATGTCATGCGTCACAACCACCGCCGTCACATTGAGTTTTTGCTTCATTCTAACAATCAGATCATTAATGGAATCGGCCGTAATTGGATCCAGCCCCGTTGTGGGCTCATCATATAAAATAATTTCCGGATCATTGCAAATCGCGCGCGCTAGGCCGACACGTTTTCTCATACCTCCCGACAATTCAGCAGGATCTAAACTCTCGATTCCAGAAAGCCCCACAAGCTTCAATTTATCTCGAACCTTCTCCAATATTTGAGGGCGCGGCAATTGTTTTTCCTCAAACAAGGCAAAACCCACATTTTCCCCGACCGTCAAAGAATCAAACAATGCCGATCCCTGAAAAAGCATCCCCACCTTTTTTCGAACCAGATTGAGCACCTCTTCATCAAGATTATTAATAGTGACACCATCCACGATCACGTCTCCTGAATCGGGCCTTAAAATACCTTCTATCAATTTAAGAAAAACACTCTTGCCGACACCCGAGCGCCCGATGATGACCATCGTTTCACCACGGCGAATTTGGATATTCATCTCATCCAACACCACAAGATCGCCGAAACTCTTGGTGAGCTTCACCCCTTCGATCGCGAACGGAGTTTCTTTACGCACCAGTTCATGAGTGGCCATATAATTACCCGATAAAATAAAAAATCGCTGTGAAAAATGTATCCAAAACAATAATAGTGATTAGCGACACAACAACGGACATCGTTGTCGCAAGGCCCACGCCTTCGGCCCCACCTTTAGCCCGGAATCCGTAAAAGCATCCCACAATGGAAACAACCAGTCCGAACGCAAACGCCTTAATCAGTCCGGTAAAAACGTCTTTCGGAAACAGGGCGATAAAAAGACGGTTGATATATTGATCAGAAGAAATGCCCAACTTGAATATACTCACAATGTAACCGCCTGCAATACCGATAAAATCCGCGTAAACAGTCAGGATAAAAAGCATAAAAAAGCAAGCGACAACGCGGGGCACTACCAGATAACGCACGGGATCGGTGGCCAGCGACTTAAGCGCGTCGATTTGTTCGGTAACCTTCATGGTTCCGAGCTCTGCCGTCATTCCCGCGCCCACACGGCCGGCAACAACCATCGCCGTCAGCACCGGACCTAATTCACGGGTAATCGAAAGCGATACAAGATCGGCCGTAAACTGTAGCGCGCTAAATTTTTTGAGCTGATAAGCGGATTGCAGTGCCAGCACCATGCCTGTAAAAATGGCGGTCAAAAATACGAGCGGAAACGATTTTACGCCGCATTTCTGCATTTGATTCAATGTCTCTTTCCAACGCAGCGGAGTCGAAAGAAATGATTTTATGGTATCAACCAGAAGAATAAAAGTTCCCCCAGTTTCTTGCAGAATAACAAAAAGCTTCTCACCGATCTCCTGCAGCCAGTAAATAAAAAAGTAGAGCTTTTTGCGTAGTGAAAATTGAAGCATTAAAAGCTCCTCTCAATTTGAGCAATTTGCTTATCGTGCACTGGTTGGGATGGTGAACCCGGCGCTTCCATCCCCATATTTCTCCCGCTCCAGACAGGCAAATGATTTTCTGAAATCACCTCAACTCCCGAGAAAATATTTTTACTCGAAAAATCTATATCCCCTTTTACAAAATATGCGCGAGAACGGCGGGTGATTTTAGAATCTTTCAATTTTAGATAATGGCGGTTTCCGTAAAAATTTAACAATAAATTATCATAAGTAAGATTTTTCACAGACCCGGAATCGACACTGATATAGCCTGAAACCTCGGGCTGCTGGGCTTGTCCGCGAATACTAATTTTAGCGTCCATCATTCCCGTTAGATTTTCCGGCAATGTATGGAACCCAAATTTCGTTACTTCACTAAGTACAATTTTTGATGCTTTTATGTCAAGGGCAACCAACGGCGGTTTTCCAAAAATAATTTCGCCGACGGCGTTATACCCTTTCCCCCAGCTCAGATCCACATGACGGATACCTTCGCTGGACACAACAAATGTCCCTTTAAAATCCGCAAGCGGGGCGTAATCAAAAACGAAATAATCGGTGCTCAAAGAAGCTTCGAATTGATAATTACCAAAATTCCACGGGTCTGACTTTGGTTTCAAATCAATATGGCAAGAAGTCACGACATCAAAATCATAAAGCTGGAGATGATCCGCAGTAATATCCATTCCCACGCGAAAATTTTTTAGAGCGAATCGTACGTTATACCGCTCCTTGCCCCGAATCAGTTTGAGATGGGTCATCCAATCGGCAAACTGAAACTCACAATCCGCTTCCATGGTGTTGCCGATTTTTAAATTCGTGAGATTTAATCCTGATGCATTCTTCGAAAAATCCCCCCGAAAAGGAAAAGTGGCATCAAATCCCAAAAATGCCCCCCACACTTTTCCCTCCTTCAAATCTCCATCGAGAGCCAAACTCATTTCTCCGCCCGGGAACTTTGATAACTCTTTGACCTCCAGATGAAATTTGGGATCGGAACCGCTAAAACCTTCAATTCTACCGCGCAAAATAAACGGAATTGAAGAAACGCTGAATTTCAACTCGTCAATGATCAAGGTAGAATCTTTAATGTGCAACATTCCGTTCAAATCATGAAAAATTGACACGTCCGACGAAGCACATTGGACATCATTAAGTCGAACAATCAAATCTGCCATTTTGGTTTTCGGAAAAACTTTCCCTTCCCAGGAAATTCTCCCCTTAAACCTGCCTGCCAAATCACCTGTGAAACGCAAGTACACTTCGTTGGCATTCTTCTTATTTACGATTCCGTCCAAATGTTCTAGGCCGTTTTTTTCACCCGTAGCTTTCTGAGCCCAAAATACACTTCCGTTATCAATTCTCACCGCGAATGAAACATTGCCGGCGAATTGAAAGAAATTCCAATGATATAAAATCTGTGACAGATCAAAAGCCTCGAGCGAAAAATTAGGCGTTTGCAGCAGAACATTTTTGGGCATTTTAAAATTCCGATTGATCAGACTGTTCCAACCGTACCCAAAAACGATTTTCTCAACTCCGGTAATCGCCAAACCCGGCGTCAGATAGCCTTTATTAAATTCAAAGTCTGAAAACGCCAATCGGCGTAGAAATTTAAGGCGGATTTTACCAATCGAAACTTTGGCACCGAATATTTTCCCGAAGCGTTCCTCTGTCTTTAACCGGATCTCACCCTTTTCCACAGACCGGCTAACAAGCGCGAAGGAAAACCACACTCCTCCAGAGAGGAACGCTATGACCAATATTCCTGTGATGAGTTTTTTCATAAGTGGGCAGAACGGACGTAATGGAACGGTTAAACTTTATCGAAAACCAATTCGTCACCTTTCACGTCACAACTAATTTTATCGCCGTCTTTGAATGTGCCCGCCAGAATTTCTTCAGACAGAACATTCTCAACGTAACGCTGAATCGTGCGCTTAAGTGGTCTCGCACCAAAAGTAGGGTCATACCCCTTGTCGATCAGAAACTGAAGCGCGCCTGGGGTAAACTCCAAAATCATCTTTTGATCTTTGAGGCGGTTAATAACTTCATTCAACTCAAGATGAATAATTTTTTCCAGGTCTTCGCGATTGAGCGGATGAAACACAACTACCTCATCCACACGGTTCAGAAACTCCGGACGGAAAAACCTTTTGGTTTCATCCAAAAGTTTTTTCTTCATATCAGAGTAAGTCACGGCTTCAGTCTGGGGTTTGAAGCCCATGTCGATATTTTTCTTGATCAGATCCGCACCGACGTTGGAAGTCATGATAATGATGGCATTGCGAAAATCAACCTTGCGGCCGAAAGAATCCGTTAGACGACCGTCTTCCATCACCTGAAGCAAAATATTGAACACGTCCGGATGTGCCTTCTCAATTTCATCAAGAAGAATCACGCTGTACGGACGGCGGCGAATTTTTTCAGTCAGCTGTCCGCCCTCCTCATAGCCGACATATCCCGGAGGTGCTCCGACAAGGCGTGAGACGTTGAATTTTTCACCGTACTCCGACATGTCAATCTGAACAACAGCGTCCTGATCGCCAAACATAAATTCCGCAAGCGCGCGCGCCAGCAACGTCTTACCGACACCAGTGGGACCGAGGAAAATAAAACTTCCGATCGGACGGCGCGGATTCCTGAGTCCGCTGCGGGAACGGCGAACCGAGTGAGCGATTGCCCGCACGGCTTCTTCCTGCCCGATAATCCGTTTGTGAATCTCATCCTCAAGACGAAGCAGGCGTGACGTTTCTTTTTCTTCAAGCCGCTGAAGCGGAATTCCGGTAACTTTCGCCACGATTACAGCAATGTCTTCTTCCGTGACCACCACTTCGGTCTCGGACTTCGCTTCTTTCCAGCTCTTTTTCATCTTTGCGAATTCTTCTTTCGCCTGCCGCTCTTCGTCACGTAATTTTGCCGCCTTCTCAAAATCCTGGGCCTTGATCGCCGCTTCTTTTTCCATGCGGAATTGCTCGATTTCGGATTCAAGTTTTTTGAGATCTTTCGGCAGTGTGGTCACTGACAACCGGGCACGCGAACCCGCTTCATCGATTAAATCGATGGCTTTATCCGGCAAAAAACGTCCGGTGATGTAGCGCTCGGACAACTTCGCCGCAGCCTCAAGCGCGTTGTCGGTAAACTTGGCGCGGTGATGCGCTTCATATTTATCGCGCAGCCCTTTCAAAATTTCGATCGTCTCTTCGACTGTCGGCGGATCTACATTGATGGTTTGGAAACGCCGGGCCAGCGCGGCATCTTTTTCGATATATTTTCGATACTCATCCAGCGTGGTAGCGCCAATGCACTGAATTTCACCGCGCGATAAAGCGGGTTTCAATATATTTGACGCGTCAATCGCGCCCTCGGCTCCGCCAGCTCCGACAAGTGTATGAAGCTCGTCGATAAAAATAATCACATTCTCTGAACGGCGAATTTCATCCATTACCGCTTTGATACGTTCTTCGAATTGTCCGCGATATTTCGTACCGGCCACCATCAGCGCAAGATCCAGCACCACGATACGTTTGTCCATCAGTACTTCCGGAACATTGCCGCTGACGATACGCTGAGCCAGCCCTTCCACAATTGCAGTTTTTCCGACGCCCGCTTCTCCGAGAAGCACGGGGTTGTTTTTTGTGCGGCGGCTTAAAATTTGTGTGACACGTTCAATTTCATCCTGACGGTTAACCACCGGATCCAGCTTTCCTTCGCGGGCCAGTTGAGACAAATCACGGCCGAAAGCATCCAGCGCCGGCGTTTTTGTTTTTCCTTTCGCAACTCCCGGACCACCACTGGCACCACCACCTCCGCCGCCCTGCTGTGGCGTGGAAGAGCCCAAAAGTTTGATCACCTCTGTGCGGACTTTGTTCAGGTCGAGCCCCACGTTCATTAGCACGTGACTGGCCACACCTTCACCTTCTTTGATCAGTCCGAGCAGCAAATGTTCCGTTCCGATGTAATTGTGGCCAAGACGACGCGCCTCATCCATCGCAAGCTCAATCACTTTTTTGGCTTTTGGAGTGAATGGAATATCTCCAGATACAATCGTGCTGGGTCCAAATTGAACCAGCTTTTCAACTTCCAGACGAATCGTCTCAAGAGAAAGCCCCAGGGTTTGAAGCACCGCCGCGGCGACAGACTCTCCTTCTTTGATCAGTCCGAGCAAAATATGTTCGGTGCCGATGTAATCGTGATTGAACCGTTTGGCCTCTTCCTTGGCCAGGATGATGACTTTTCTAGCGCGTTCCGTAAACCGGTCAAACATGACTTGCCTCCAGGTGTAATATTACGTTTCCCAAATTAATTATAGAAGATATCGCAATTTATGAAATCTCAACTGATCTTAATGTTTTTCGGATTAAATGGGCTCTTTCTTTATCCCGTTCCGAGGAACTCAGGTTACGATGTGTCATTTTTTGAAGATGCGCGGGCTGACAAAAAATCAACAGCTCGTTTAAATTCTCCCGCTCAAGACCTTGTATCACCCCGCAATCTACACCGAGCCGGACCATCGATAAGAGCGAAGTGGCTTCTTTACTGTTAATCAAACGGGCTGACTTCAACACGCCCAACGCCCGCCAAATTTGATCAAAAAAACGTTCCTGCTTTTTGTCGGTAAGTGTTTTCCGGGCTTCCCGCTCGTTCTCGATGATCTGCTTGATTACCCGCTCAAAATTATCGATAATTTCTTCTTCGTTCTGCCCCAAAGTCACCTGATTCGAAAACTGAAAAAAATTTCCGCTGGCTTCGGTTCCTTCACCGTAAAGCCCACGCGCAGCAATGTTGAGTTTGATAAGAGCTTGCATCACTTTCGCAATTTGTTTTGACAGCACCAGACTCGGCAAATGCATCATGCAAGACGCACGCAAGCCAGTACCGACATTCGTCGGGCAAGCCGTTAAATATCCGAGCGTGTTATGAAACGCAAATGAAAGTTTTTCTTCCATCTGCGTATCCACTTTATTGATCGTCTCCCAGCATTTATGAAGATCGAAACCGGAACTTAACACCTGCGTTCTCAGATGGTCTTCCTCCAACACCATAATGCTGATCGTTTCATTTTTGGTCAAACAAACCGCGCCTGACTGTTTTGAAGCGTGATCCAGACTAATCAAATGCCTCTCGAGCAAAAATTGTTTGTCAAGATCGGTCAAATCTTCGCTCAGAAGAAACATCGCGTCTTTGATGAATGGACTAGCAAGTGAAGCTTCATGCACTTCTTCAATAATCGCTTTCTCCTCATCTTTCGTGAGCTTCGTCGAAAACGGGTATCCGTTCAAATTCCGCGCCAAACGAATACGGCTCGACATCACAATATCATTGTCGGGGCCCGTTCCTTTCAGCCATTCGCACGGTGTTTTCAGCAAATCTTCAAGAGCCATGTTTTTCAGTCCCCTTTTTCGCCCGATCTTCCAGCTGTTTGATCAAATCGCGCACTTTTGCCGCGTCTTCAAAAGCTTCCTGTTCCACCAGCTTGCGCAGTCTTTCGTGAAGCTCCCGAAGTTCCATATGAAATTTCACTTCGCCGGAAATTTTTGACGGTTTTTTTCCAACATGCTGTGTCGCGCGATGAATTCGTTTAATGAGCGGCAGAAGCTGTTTTGAAAATGTCTGATAACATTCCGGACAGCCCAACCGACCGGACTTACCGAAATCGTCGAATGAAATTCCGCACCCCTTGCAACGCACAGCTTCTTTTTTCTCTGATGGCGACTTAAGCATCTCACCGGCCTCGGACAATCCCTCAAGCAGCTCGCTGAAATTAAAATATTGTTTTACGTCCGTTCCTTTTTCGTAGGCACATTGCTCGCACAGATGGAGCTCTACCATCTTCGTGTTGATGATTTCTGTTAAGTGAATTGTAGCCTCTTCAAGGCCGCAAACGTTACACAACATAGCCGTTCACCCGAATCAATATTACCACTTACCAAAGCAAGGAAGGTAGCCGCTACCTTCCTTACCCTTACTTAAATCTTATACCGTACCCCATCGACTTTGGTTAAATCGCGGAAACCCAGTGTCAAACTGTGCGTGGTCTCACCGGGCTTACCGTTTCCAATCACTCGGCCGTCCACTTTCACCACCGGCACAATTTCAGCCGCTGTTCCCGTCAAGAAACACTCATCGGCATTAAACAAATCATGCCGGGTCAGAATCCTTTCCTGAAAAGGCACACGAAGTTTTCGGGCTGTGTCAAGAATGGCGCACCGGGTAATTCCCTTAAGCGCGCCCACGTAAGTCGGAGGAGTGAACAAAGCCCCGTCCTTGACAATAAAAATATTGGCGCCGCTGCATTCCGTCACATACCCCTGATGATTCAACATCACCGCGTCGCAAAAACCGGCGTTAGTCGCTTCGATTTTTGCCAGAATATTATTCAAGTAATTCAACGATTTGATCGCAGGATTCACCGCTTCCGTAAAGTTCCGCACAGTCGGCACCGTCACCACCTCAACGCCCTTCGCGTAAATCTCACCGTCGTAAAGCACGATTTTATCCGAGATAATAAACACCGTCGGCACCTTGCATTTTCTTGGGTCCAGCCCCAAATCTCCAGTACCGCGAGTAATCACAAGTCGGATATAAGCATCTTTCAGTTTGTTCTTTTGAAGCGTCTGAATCACCAAATCATTCATCTGTTTTTTTGTGTAAGGAATACTGAGCATAATCGATTTCGCGGACTCCCACAGCCTGTCCAGATGCTCTTCCATCCGGAACACCAATCCGTTGTACGAACGCATTCCCTCAAATATACCGTCACCGTAAAGCAGGCCGTGATCAAACACAGAAACCGTGGCTTCGTTCTTCAAAAAATATTTCCCATTGATGAACACATGATTTTCCTTGATTTCAGATTTTTTCTTTTTCACTTCAAGACTCCTTGTTTAATTGCCCCATCGATAAACGATAAACATTCGGCCTGCCTTTCACGAAGCTTTCCTCGTGAGTTACAATACAAAAGGTCTGACCTTTCTCCCGGTTGAGGGATTCGATCAAGTCATAAACATTTTTCGCGTTTTCCTCATCCAAATTTCCCGTCGGCTCATCACACAGAACAACCTGCGGCTCGTTGATAAGCGCCCTGGCAATGGCCGCGCGCTGCTGTTCACCCCCAGAAAGCTGCGACGGCCGGTGTTTCAGCCGCTTCGAAAGTCCTACGTGATCGAGCAAATCCAGGGCTCGCGACTTCGCGTTCGGGTCTTTCGCAATCATTCCCGGAAGCATCACGTTCTCAAGCAAATTCAGTTCCGGCAGCAAATAGTAAAACTGAAAAATAAATCCGACTTCCTGATTACGAAATGCTGCCAATTCAGATTCGTTCATCGAATCAAAACTTCTGCCATCAAAAATCACATCCCCCTGCGACGGCCGGTCCAGCCCACCGAGCAAATGGAGCAGTGTTGACTTTCCCGTCCCCGAATGCCCCAGAATGTAATACACACCTTCGCGTGAGACTTGAAAATTCACGCCTCTCAACACCTCAACGCGTCCCGCGCTATGCCCCTCATATACTTTGTGCAGATCTTGCGTCTCGAGAATCAAATCACTCATAACGCAACGCCTCAACAGGATTCAATTTTGCAGCGCGATGAGAGGGATACAATCCCGCTAGAAGCGACATTAGCATGGCGAAAAACACAATGGTGAAAACATCTGCAAAGTTAACCTCAGCCGGAATTCTGCTGAAATAGTAAATGTCGCTTGGAAACACTTCAAATCCGGTCGTGTTTTTTATCACATCCGCAATCAAATTGATATTAAACGCAATCACGAGTCCCAAAATGGTGCCGAGAATCACACCGAAAAACCCCACAAACATTCCTTCGAAAAGAAAAATTCGGCGAATCCCTCCGGCCGAAGCGCCCAGCGACCGCAAAAGTCCAATGTCGCGCGTTTTTTCCATCACGACCATAATCAATGTCGAAACGATATTGAACGCCGCAACCAGAATGATCAGAAAAAGCAAAATCGCCATCACCGACTTCTCGACTTTAAGCGCAGAGAAAAAATTCCGGTTCAGATCCAGCCAGCTGCGGACCAAAAATCCGTCTCCGAGCGAATCCCTCACCTGCTTTTTCAAGCTTTCGGCTTTCTCCACATCATCGAGTCGAATGCTAATACCGCTCACCACGCCGTCCAACTGAAACAAATCCTGAGCGTGAGGAATATCGATAAGCGCGATCGTCGAATCCATGTCGCTCATGCCAAGCTCGTAAATGCCCGTCACCTCAAACGGAAGCGACTTCGCCTGGGTGGGGAGCATTTTGTCGGAATCTTTCAAAAACGGGCTGATCAAATAAACTTTGCCGCCGACACCAACATTCAAAATATTGGACAACTCACGCCCGATCACGACTCCCGGAATTTTGCCGCCAGCAGGACTTTCCGATTTCCCAACAAATCGAAATGAGCCGGCGCGGATAAAATTAATAACTCCGCTCATATCATCGTTGCGCGCGTCAACGCCCTTGATCACTACGCCCATCGCGTTGGACTTCGAACGGATAATTCCCTGCCCCTGAACAAACGGCGCCACAGTTTTGATATGCTGCGTTTTGATCAGCCGGATTCCCGCCGTCACATCTTCAACATTGGAAATGCCCCCGGGCACTTGAACCAGGATATGCGGATTCACGCCCACGATTTTTCCTTTCAAATCACGGTCAAATCCGCTCATCACCGCCATCACAACAATCAGCGCCATCACACCCACCGAAACGCCGAGCACGGAAATAAACGAAATCAGAGAAATAAATCCCGAACTTTGACGTTTCAACAAATGCTTGAGAGCAATGAAATATTCGTAACGCATTAAGCCTTCGGTTCCTCTTCCTGAACTTCTGGTTTTAATTGCGGAAACAAAATCACATCACGGATCGAGTGCTGATTGGTGAGCAGCATGACCAATCGATCAATGCCGATACCCAGACCGCCCGCGGGTGGCATGCCATATTCAAGCGCCATCAAGAAATCTTCGTCGATCACTTTGTGCTCCCCGATCGCTTCTTTTTGCTTCATGAAACGGCCGCGCTGATCTTCCGGATCATTCAGCTCCGAAAACGCGTTGGCCAATTCCATGTGCGAAACAAAAAGCTCGAAACGCTCTGTCAAATCCTCAGTTCCCGATTTTCGTTTAGCGAGCGGGGACATAATCAGAGGATAATCCACGACAAACGTCGGGTTCACCAAATTCGGCTCGACATACTCATCGAAAACTTCGTTGAGAATATCCACGTCATCGTAATTGGCATCGAGCTTCACCTTGAGCCGTTCTGCCTCGTTACGGATATTCGGATTGTTACGCCAATCAACTCCGGTCTTCTCTTTAAGCGCGTCATAAAAGCTGATTCGTTTCCACGGCCTGGCAAAACTAAGTTCTTTGTCACCATACGTAAGGGTTTCCCCGCCGTGAATTTCCTTCACCAGTCCGGAAATCATTTCTTCGGTAATGTTCATCATGTCCGTCATATCCGCGTAGCTTTGATAAAGTTCGAGCATGGTGAACTCGGGATTGTGCTTGATCGAAATTCCTTCGTTACGGAAATTCCGGTTGATTTCGTACACTTTCTCAAAGCCGCCCACCAGCAGGCGCTTCAGATAAAGTTCTGGAGCCACACGAAGATAAAGATCCAAATGCAAAGCCCTGTGATGCGTCTTAAACGGCTCTGCTTTCGCACCGCCCGGAATTTGCTGCATCATCGGCGTTTCCACTTCCATGAATCCCTTCGCGTCCAGAAAACGGCGGATCGAGCGGATAATGTCACTGCGCAATTTGAAAGTCTTGCGCACGTCGTCATTGACGATCAAGTCTACATACCGGCGGCGATATCGGATTTCGACATCTTTCAGGCCATGCCATTTTTCGGGAAGAATCTGAACGATTTTTGACAACAGTTGATACGATTCAATCTTTACCGACTTCTCGCCCATTTTCGAAGTAAAGAGCGTTCCCTCAACGCCGAGAATATCGCCGAGGTCCAGCTTCTGAAATAAGTGATATTTCTCTTCTCCGACCACATCCAGTTTAAGATAAATCTGAACGCGACCTGTTTGGTCCTTCAAATCACCGAAGGAACTTTTACCATGGCCGCGAATGGCCATCAATCTTCCGGCGAGGCGCACCTTTTTGCCTTCTTCAAAATGGTTCAGGGTATCCGCAATAGAATCGACAGGCAAAAAGCGCCCGCCGTAAATATCCAACTGCTTATCGCGGAATGATTTTATCTTCTCCAAACGTTCTTTCAGAATCTCGTTAATGGGTTCCATGGAATCTCACGTAAGTTGTTAAGTTATCTAGGTTTTGGATAAATTACAGATAAAGAATCCTGTGATTATATAGGGGGGCAGAATGAGTGTCAAACTATAGAGAGAAGGTATCGGCTACCTTCTCTAGTGGGAGCCGTCAAAATAGAGGGCTTTTACGCTCGATATCGAACCCAAGAATTTTTCACGGTGAGTGTCAAAGGTTTGATTTTCGATTTTGAGTTCGCGGAACACCTTGTTCACGTGCTTCAGTCTGTCCGCATTGACGGGACGCGAATTGTAGTAATCGACAAGCAGCCCAACCTGATTCGGATCTGCATAAATAATCTTGTATAGCACATCAATATAACACTGAGGATCATATCCCGCTCGAACCATGTAACAAAGCCCCTTCTTATCGGCCATGTCTACCCTCTGCGGCAAATCCTTTTCAGTCGTCATCGTATTCAGCGCGGCAATGCCGACCAGAGCCAGCATCCCGTACGGCCCCAGAAATCCGGCAGCGAGCCCAGCTGCGGTTTCAGCGGCTCCCAAAGCCTGTTTGCTTCCGGAATACTTGGGATTGTGATACTGGACCTCGGCCACTTCGTGAGCCAACACCCCGGCAAGTTCCGACTCGTTATCCAAAATGTTGATAAAACCAGTCGTGATATAAATACGTCCGCCAGGCGCTGCCGTCGCATAAATTTTATCGCTGAATAAAATAGTGCACTGATACGGCAATCCCGGCCGATGAGACACTTTTCCTATCGTCTGCGTAATCTCGCGGACATATTCGTTCGCCGTCGGTTCCGTGTAAACAGAAAATGAGGAGAGAATTTCGCGGTGAATTTCCTCACCCACTTGAATTTCTTTGTGATCGCGGCGGGACAAACCCGGAGTTTCGCGGTCATTGGGATCCTGCTGGAAAGAAGCGTCGTTATCCGTGGCGCAGCCGGCCAGCATGACGGTGATAACAGACAAGGAAACGATGAGTTTAGCTTTTTTAGATCTCATAGCCCTCTTTCGAAAAAAACTGCGCCCAACAGGACTTGAACCTGTAACCCTCAGTTCCGAAGACTGATGCTCTATCCAATTGAGCTATGGGCGCACAAAATATTGCGTCACAGATTTTGCGCTGCCGGTCGGGTGCTTGGTTGCTCATCAACTACTGCCCGCCATCCTTTAGGATGGGCGCGTATAAATTTCGAATGTCGAATTCCGAATTCCGGAAAAGCAATAAGCTGATAGAGTTTTTAACGACATTCGGCATTCAACATTCGACATTTTTCCATTGCTAATGCTGCCGCGCCCAAAGCTCCGACATGATCCCGAAATTTCGTCTTAATGATTCGGCACTTTTTGAACGGGCCTGACCAGGATTCTTTTTTAGCCGACTGCATCATAGCGCGCCAAAAAATTCCGATTCCCTTTTCGGGTCCCTTCATCACGCCGCCGCCCAACACAATCAATTCCGGATTGAGCAAATTCAGCAGATTCCCAACCGCAATGCCGAGAACGCGCCCGGCATCCGTAAGCACCTTAACCGCCAGTTTGTCACCCCGTGCCGCCGCTTCTTTCACGAGTTTCGCGCTCGTCTGCTTCGCCGCTTTCGCAATTGCCGTTCCACTAGAGTGCGCTTCAAGACACCCGTGTTTTCCGCACCGGCACAAATTCCCGTTCGGCACAACCGTCACGTGACCGATTTCGCCGCCATTAAATCCACTGCCGCAATAAAGCTCTCCATTCAAAATCAGTCCGCCACCAACCCCCGTGCTGATTGTAATGTAAACTAGATTCTTCTTCCCGCGCCCCCAACCAAAATGCTTTTCGCACAAAGCGGCCGCATTGGCATCATTTTCGATAAAAACAGGCACACGAAAATTTTGTTTCATAATCCGGCAAATCGCCAAACCTTCCCAGCCCGGAAGATTTGGCGACCATGGAATTTTCCCAGATTCAGGATTAACAGGTCCAGGCGTACCAATGCCAATGGCTGAAATCTTTTTCGTTTTGATCAAAACTTGAATGTCCCGGACAAGCTCTTGAATGGCTACTTGAGGTTTACGATGATGGAGAACTGGAAATTCAACTGACTTGAGAATATGGCCGTGGCGGTCTGCCACAACAACCGCTATTTTCGTGCCGCCAATGTCGATACCGAGAAAAAAATCCACGTGATTTCCTTCGAAAAAATTGGTGGCCAGAGACGGAATTGAACCGCCGACGCAGGGATTTTCAGTCCCTCGCTCTACCGACTGAGCTATCTGGCCACCTAAAATGATGGCAGGGCAAAAAATCGAAAGCGCATTGTAAGAATGGGGTTACGGAAAGTCAATAATGAAGAAATGTTCAAAAATCCGCGTCCGGAATTTTTTAGGCAGAAACTTGCTGTTGTTCTTGAATTAAAACGCCGGAACGGGACGGAAAAACATTTCGAATGGTATTCCGGGGAAACAAAAACCAGATTGCGGCGGTAAGAATTAAGAGCAGCGCTTCGGATCCGGCTAAGAAGAAAACGGACGCCTCAACTTGCCTGGCCACAACTAGCAAAATGACAAAATTCACTAATATGATAGGCCAAAGCACAGCCGCCAGAAAACACGCGACTTGATCAGCAATTGATTTGATACCTTTCCAACTCAGTCCTGACATCACAAACTCAACCACATTTCGAATAGGCATGACAAACCCCGACATCAAGTCCCTGAAACCGGAACTTTCGGATTTTTTCGTTCCAACAATCTCAAAGCTGGGAAGTTCTGACCAAAGAGCGGATTGATAACGCCCTCCCCCAAACTCCATCAGCTGAATCGCCATGTTTTTAGGCATCAGACCGAAGAAACGCTTGTCGCGAATCCAATTCTCGATTCCGCTGTCTCCAATGCCATTCAAAAAAGCCCATTCCCGCTCCAGCCAGGTGGAAGGTCCCGAGTTCAGTTCATCCAGAAACCCGTAAACACAGGTGCTTTTCTCACCGTCTCTCAGCCAGCGGAAAACCAAATTGGCGATGGAATCGGAATTCAAAATAACCCGCTCATTGAGAAAACCGACCAGTGGGTACCGGGCCAGTTTCAAAAACAAAGCCAGGGATGGCCGCAGTGTTTTCTGGTCCGAATAAACCAGCAAAATCCGGCGTTCGCCCTGCACCTCAAGAATTTCAAAAGGATCCTCTGTATCCAAATCGGCGAAATAAAGCGGCGAACGAAACCGAAGCCGGAAATCTTTCAGAAGCATCGCGTCGTCGTCTTTGGATTTCACATCGCGAAAAACTATCAACTCCACTTCTTCATAATCCAAATTCTCAACCGCGCTGATTTGGGCTAAAAGCTCGGTACCTGAAGATTTCGAGGAAAGACAGAGCGATACCGGTGGAACCAGATTACTCACGGCAATTAAATCCTTGTTAAAAAAAACTTCGCGCTGATGGCGGCGCCAAAGACCAAAAAAAAGCGCGATCAACGACAGCCCCCTCCAGGCAATACTGCCCAAAAGCAAAGTTATCAACACTCCGAAAAACCGGCGCCAACTGTCCCGCCAATCGTAATTGAAAGAATTTCCCGAATACTCTTTCATTCTCAGTGGCGTGCGTGCCGTTACATTTTCAAACTCATGTTTCTGGGGCTTCTCAAACAGAAATTCGCGCTTATCAAACACGTCGAAATTTCTTCTGGTTTTCACGAATCGTTTGACAGTTGGCGCTTTTTCATAAAGCCCCCACCAGGCCAGACGCGGATCACGGGCTCCAAAAATCGGCGCGAAAGAATTTTTTGAAGAAATCTTTTTAACCGGAGCCACAACCGGAGCCGTTTTCTTCTGAACAACCGCTGGCTTTTGAGGTCCAGACGAAGCGCAGGAGGCAAGAAATAAAATTAAAATAGATAATGAGAGATATTTAATCTTGGATATCATTTCTCACGTCCAGATCTTCAAGAATCGGAAAAACAATGTGACGATATTCCGAAAGAATCGCATTGGCCCGTCGGCGGCCCTCGGCGCCCAAAAGCAGCAGGGTTTCCAGCGCGCGGTAACGGACCCACGGATGCAGATTCGTTACTTGATTTTCTACATCAGGAATAAACTTTTTCAGTTTCCAGGCACCAATCACCTGAAGAATGCGCGCCGTTTCCTCCCAGGTTGCCTGCTCTAGCCTCCCGCTCAAAATAGTTTCCACATCACCGGAAAGAACATTATTTTTCCCGGTCGGCGAACTCATTTCTGTCAAAGCACCCAAAGCCCGCATCCGAACATCCAGTATAGGATCCTCCAACAAGCGCGCCACAAAACGAATGAGCGCGGTCTGTCTCAATCTACCCGCAATGCCAAGTGCCAGCATCCGCACATCGGGCTCGGGATGCTGCAGCGCCTCTTCCAGCGAAAAAACCCCATCCTTACCCACCTCAAACAGATCAGGCTCAAGCTGAACCAAACCGAAACGTCCCAAATGGCTCATCGACTCTAAAATGCGGGGCAGACTTTTTTCATCTTGAAGCGCTAAAAGCGCGCGTGTCGCGGACCAGCGGATTTTTTCGGACGGGGCGTGCAGCAATTCCCGGATTTCACGGCGTGATAATTCGCGGCGTTTTGGACGAAAAAGAAGTTTTTTTAAAAATTGCTGAACGATAAACAGAAAAATAGAAATGGATGCAGCGGCAAGCAGAAAAAAAACGAATCTCGAATAGTGAAAAACCGAGCTGGTCATTGAGTTTAAGATTCTGGCGAATCACCGCCGAGCAATTCGTAAGCCTGTGATTTTCCGGTCAATTTTTTAAAGTCATCATAATCAATGAAAATCAAATCCGGCCTGCGGGACGTAATGCGCTGAACATCCCGGTAACGGGTCGGTGCGTTCCCGGCCGCCTGCCTGGAGCTGACAAACCGAAAATTGGCACCGCAATTTGGGCAATTTCTTATGGAATCATACTGAAGCCCGACTTCTTTGCAAGCATAACAATCGGCGGTCAGGTCTCCAATGATAATCAAGGATTGTTTGATTTCAGCGACAGAAAACTGTTTCCAAACTCGCATCCAGTCTTTTTTTTCCATAGCATTCAACCTGGCACCTTTTCTCAAAAAGGTATCCGGTACCTTTTATCGGATCATCTTTCGGCCAAAAACCAGCACAAAAAGCGCCATCATAAATGCGCCCCAAAAGGCCTCGTTGACGGCAAAGGCGCGCGAAATGCCGATGGGAGCGATATCGCCGTATCCCAACGTGGTCAGCGTCACAACGCTAAAGTACAGACACAGCAAATATTCGCGCAGATTCTGCATCAAATTTTGATCGGAAACATAGCGTAAAATTTCGTCTCCATATTTGATGCCGAACCCGAAATAAGCAAACGAGTTGCCGATAATAAAAATCGCGGCGGCACTGATGACACGGAATGTTTTTTCTCCGTAACCGCACAGCAAGTCGATGATTTTCGAACTGAAACGCTGAATCGAATAGAAAGGCATTTGTTTCCGACGAACGACCATTTCGCGATAAAAAAAATCAGCGGCCTCGTCAAATATACCGACCGCCATTAAATGGATGCGAACATTCCGGTAAATTTCTTCGGCTTCGCGGAACTTTTCTTTTGCTTTCTGGATATCGCCCTTCTTCTCGAACTCGCGGCCCTCCACCTCATTCTGGACCATACCTTTATTTCCCCAATGAATTCCAAGGATTTTGGCATCGTCAATTTTGATCTCGAGGACGTTCGCACCGCGCAAATCCGTTTCCTTCAGATTGGCTCGGCGGAAATTGGCATTAAAAAGATTTGCGCCGCGGAAATTCGCCCCGTAAAGATGCGCTCCTTCGAAATTGGTGCGCACAAAAGCCGCACCCTCACAATGGGCTTTCACAAGCCGGGCACCTGAAAGATCCGTGTGAGACAAATCCATTTTTTCAAGATGCGCCCCATCTAAATGTTTTTTGGCTTTAACCGCTTCCACAACGCGAGTAACGGCTTCGGGGGTATTTTTGGAAATGGCAGGATCATGAAAAAAACAGAATCCCGAACCGTTATCACGCTGCTCCGCGCAATAATGACCCGAATCAAATTGATAACGGCAGGTGCTTTCAAGCGGCATAATTGCTCCTTTAAACTTGTTTTATCTTAGCTTATGATACTCTTGATTTACATACAAAAGTATGCCACACACAACCCACTCAAATTCAAAAGTAGTTTTTATCACTGGCGCTTCATCAGGAATCGGAAAAGCGTGCGCGTATGACTTTTATCGGCACGGATACGCCGTTGTTTTATTCGCCCGCCGAAAAAACCGTTTGGACGCTATCTGCGAAGAGCTGAAAAAACTGCGCCCTGATGGGCATGTTCTTGTCATAGCCGGAAGTGTTACGGACCGTACTCGTGTCTTTGAAGCCGTGAATATTGCTGTGGAAAAGCTGGGCCGCATCGACGTTCTTGTCAATAATGCCGGCGCTGGGCTCAACGCGTTTTTTGAAGCGACAGACCCAAAAGCGTTTCGGGATATTCTGGATTTGAATGTCATGGGCGTGTTTCACTGCATGCAGGCAGTGATCCCCGTGATGAAACATCAACAATCCGGGCAAATCGTGAACGTTAGTTCCATCATCGGCAGACTCGGCATTCCCGCCCGCAGCGCCTACTGCACCTCAAAATTTGCACTGGAAGGACTTTCTGAAAGCCTTCGCACCGAATTATTACCTTATGGAATTATAGTCACCGTCGTGCGCCCCACCACGACAGACACCGAGTTTTTTGATGCAGAACCGCGCGGATTAGAGTACATGGATACATCAGGCGGACCACCGCGAATGAGCGCCGGAAAAGCGGCTCGTTTAATTTATGGCGCCGTTAAAAAACGCAAACGCACCGTCACAATCAGCTTTTTGGGAAAATTCACGTTATTTCTGAACACGGTCGCACCTCAAATGGTTGATCGCATCGTAACGAAAATGTTTGGCAAACTCAAGAAGCAGAAGTGACTTCTGTCATCCTGAGCCCTGTTGTGTGGGCTCAGGATGACAGAATGCAAACATCGTTCCCCGCCCCAAAATTCCGGCAGGATCTATAGATTTTTTCAGCGCGCGCATTTCCTCGATCACTTTTGGACCGTACATCATCTCAAGAAATGGAACTTTGATTTTGCCAATCCCGTGTTCCGCCGCAACCGTACCGCCAAGTGAGATCACCCTCTCAATCCATTTCCGGTACAGAATCCAGGCCTGGTCGAATTCTTCTTTCGATTTTGGAAGCAAATTGACATGCAGATGGTTATTTCCGATATGACCAAAGGTTGCGGAATCCAGTCCAGACTCACGAATCGTGTCGCGATAAAACTTCATCATCGGAAGCAGCGCTTCGTCCGGCACCGCCATATCGGTTCCCACTTTTCGCATACCCCGCCGCGCCATCGTTTCATTGATGATGACGCCAATCTCATGACGAAAATCCCGAAATTCACCTTGGCGCTTCGCGTCCAAACCGACCCAGGATTGATCCACGAGAGCTTCACATTTGGCCATGAGCTTAAGCCAACGGTCGAGCAATTCAGCCTCACTCGCCCCCGCAACTTCCTGTTCAAAGAAAACCGCGGCGTTGGCATCCTGCGGAATTTTCGGAAATTTATCTCGAAGCAAATGAAGCGATCGAGAATCAAAATATTCCAACACACTGGCCGGTTGCTCGCTCCGGGCTTTCGCCACAAAACGAATCGCGGCATCTTCCGATTCAAAAAAAGCAATCACACCAAAAATCTTTTCAGGGCAAGAGACGAGTGCCAACTCCAGCTCCGTAATCACGCCCAAAGTTCCTTCCGAACCGATAAACAAGTCGATCAAATCCATTCCGGGTTTCACAAAATAGCCGGCGGCATTTTTGGTTTTCGGCATAGCATACGTTGGAATTTGAAAATCAATTCGCCGACCGTCTTTCGATTCTAAAACAACCGTTCGATCCGCGCCCAATAGATACCGGCCGCGTTCAAGTGACAGCACATCACCGCTCGAAAGCACGACGCGCATTTTTCGAACATGTCCTCGTGTGGAACCATATTTGAATGTTCGGGGGCCTGAAGCGTTAGTTGCAACCGTGCCGCCAACAAACGCGGACCGCTCGGTCGGATCGGGCGAGTACATACACTTTTTTGACTGAACAAAATCCTGAAGATCACGTAACACCGCGCCACTGTCGACGCGAATTGCATTGTTTCGAATTTCTGAAATATGCGAGAGTTTCTCGAGAGAAAGCACGACGCCTCCCCCTGGCACCCCGCCTCCCGTCAGACCGGTATGGCCCCCTTCAATCGTGACGGGGATTTTTCGGGAAGACTGTTCTTTCAAGAAATCAGCGATTTGTTTTTCACTGAACGGAATAAAAACGGATTCGGCGCTGCCCCTAAAGTTGGAAGCGTCATGAATGTAATTTTCGAAGGTGGATGGATCGCGTTTCGTGATGGGTGCCGGAAGGGTGTTTTCGTCGTCTCTTATCTTTGCCGATCCGAGCGGAATAACCAGGCTCATAATTACCTTTTCTACTCCAAAACAACCGTTGAAACGTGGGGCTAACTCGAGTAAAATCCCAGCCTTTCGTCAATTGTAATAGACAAGCAGCAGTGCCGCAATCAGGTAATTCCTTCCGCGGGGGCGTAGCTCAATTGGTTAGAGTGCCAGACTGTCGATCTGGATGTTGCGGGTTCAAGTCCCGTCGCTCCCGCCATTTTTTAGCAGATAGGAGTTAGGAATTAGGAAAACGAGCTAGCTCCTAACTCGTATCTCCTAACTCCTGTTTTTAAGCGATTCCGTTGATATTAACTTCGATGGTTCCGGTTTGGGTGGGAACTGTCACTCCGTTTTGATCCACAATCCAGCTTAACATCTTCACTTTTGTGATATCAAAGCCGACAGGTAAAACACTGAACGGCACCGCATAAATGGATGGATTTGCAGTGACAGAATCAATAAACACCGTAGCACGCATTCCGCTGGCATCCACCAGTTCCAGTTTCACTCGGATAGTTCCAGATACCGCACCGGTGCGGCGCACGCCAAGAACAACCCGGCTTCCCGGAAGCGTTGAAAGATCCTGATCAGCAGCGTATGTCAACGAAACACCACTGAAACTTCCCGCCGCGGTCACATCATAAGCCACATTCACCTGACTCGATGAAACCCGGGTAAACACAGAAGCTGCGCTGGATCCGCCTGTCAACCCCGGAACCGGGAAATTTGGAAACGTTGTAATATTCGCGGCCGTTAAACCGGTCGTATCGGGTGTTACCGCCGGCGTAAATTGCTGGCCGTTCACACGCACAGTGAAATTCCCGTTTCCCGGCTGATCACTGATTACGTTGATAAATCGGACCTGAGCTAAATTAATTCCAGAAAAATTGCTGAGGGCCACACGCCAGAACTGCTCAGCTCCCGTCACGGACGAAAGCCGCACAAAACTCGACTGCCCCGCCGCGTCAATCATTTCCAGTTTCACACTGGCAAGATTCGGCGTCGAACGCAATCCCAAAATAATTTCGGCCCGCGCTGAAAGATCGATGACCTGAATTCCCGGAACCCCAAAATTGTCGAAATTAAGTGTCGCCCCGGCATAATTCCCTGCCGCGGCGTTATTGTAATTCACCGTAATTTCCGAAGCAGACGGCTGGGTCGCGGTACTTCCCGCCACAGAACCGAATGTCAAAATCGCCTCTGGAGAAGGCGAATTAAAGGTAGACTGCTGCCCCAAAAGCACGGTCGGATCGGGCGAAAACACCGGCGTAAACGCGAGTCCTGCCGTGCGCACGTTCAGCACGCCCTGAGCCTGTGTATCCACGATAAAATTAATCATCTGAATCCGCGAGCGGTCAAATCCCGGCGCCAGATTGTTGAGATCAACGGACCAGAATTTCTCGGTGTTCGTAATTCCCGCAAGCGTAAAGGTACTGCGATTTCCGTTGATATCGATAAACTCAAGCTTTCCCTGAGAAAACTGCGGCGATGAAAGTCCCACAACAAGCTGGGGCACGGTGTTAAAGTTCTGTGTTTCCACAGTCCCCAAAGTACCGGAATTATCAAACATCACAGAAGCACCGCCGTAATTCCCGGCCGCCTGATTGTTGATGTTGAGGCTAAACTGCGAAGACGAAATCTGATTGATTGAAGTGCCTGCTACGGAACCACCCGTGTTCGTCAAACCAAAGTTGGCTGGCAAAGAATTAACATTCGCCACGGTCAGCGCCGGATTCGGAGAAACCGGCGGAATCGTGCCCAGGAATTTGAAATTGAGCTGATGAATGCTGAAATCGGCCGCAGTAACTCCTGTCGCCGCGGGATTCACCAGCACATTGACGCGGCTGATCTGGCGGAATGCGTTCGTGTTCGGAATCTGAACCGTCGCCTCACGGAAACCCGCACCCGCAGTGACCGGAACCGTAAACGTTCCCGCAACAGCGCCAGTATTGTCGATCAATTCGACTTCGAGCTGCTGCGGCGTTGTCGTGGCAGTATATTTGATCACAAGCGTTTCATTCGCGCTGTCATGAATTTGATCCAGCACAAAGAAATGGCCAGCACGCGCGGCCTGGCCAGAATAAAAAAATCTATTCGAAATTGTGTAGCCATTGCTCACGTTAAGACTCGAAGCCCCGTTGGCAAATGTTCCTGTCATACCCTGCGAGCTGAAATTGTTGAGCACGGCAAACGTCCTAGCCGGAACCACCGGAGGTGAAGGAAGCGGATTCTGATTCGGCCGAATATCGATAAATTTCTGCTCGTAAAGCCGCTCAAAATCATCCTTCAAACCTCGATTAGCCATGAACGTGTCAAAGTCATCACCACCCGCATCCGCCAGTCCCAGAATAAGAGAGGCCTGATCGATCGCGAAAAATCTCTGGCCTACTTCCGTGGAAGAGCGGAACGAGTCAAAAAATCCGAACGGGCCGGAAATCGCCGGAGCCTGAATTCTTAAATTATCCAGCCATGCCAGAACAAATGACGGCGCCACACTAAAAGCGCTTGCCAACGCATAAACCGAACCGATATCGAAAGCCAGCGCTAGCGGATTAATTTCTCCGATTTCGGGAACGCCCAAAAGCCCCAGATATCCGTTTTCGGGCGTTGAGCTGGCAGAAATCAGGCCAGGAATATTATTCCGTTTGGCATAATCCGCCGCGGCGTAAAGAAAATTCTGAAGCGCCGGAAGCATTTCCACGTATTTTTCCTCATTGGCGCGAAGAAGCGGCCAGAACATCTGGAACGCCCCGCCGTCAAACGAGGTCATCACGTCCACATTATTTCCCAAAGAATCCGTGTACACCTTGTTCAGGGATGAAGGATTGAGAAACACCGACTGATTGATTCCGTAAAAAAGCGACACAAATCCGACCGGAGCGCGAAATTCATTGTTGAAACGGTCGATCCAGAGCGACGTGAACTGTCCGCTGGTTCGATTCACTTCCGCGCGGAAAAGACCATTGCCCGGGTCATACATCTGTTGAAATCCCTGGGCCATGTTGCCCAGCGCCGTATTCGCCTTGCCAATTAATGTGGTGGCCAGTGCCTGATCGGCGCCGCCAAACGCGGTTCTCTCCAGCCCGCCGACAAACGCAGCGATGCTCTGCGCTAAATTGGCGTTATCGCCCGTCGCGACCTGAGTGGTGCTGGGGCCAAGCGGACTCAGATTGAGGAATGGAATCAGACCATTCCAGCCATAATTGGCCTGAGCAGAAAGCAGGCTGTCGAGCACCAAATTGGCTTCGGCCAGCGCTTGGGATGAAGTCATGCTTGGATTCGAAATTCGGCCTCCAGCAATATCTGACAAAATCTGCAGATAAAATCCGATCGATGTCGGCTGGGTAAAACGCTGAGGCACTGCCGCCGAAGTGATGTTGTCAAACGGAAAATGCGTAGCGGGATCAATGCCGACGCCCGACTGGAAAAATCCGAGATGGGACTGAATCAAGTTTTGGCGGATCGTCTGCTCTTGCGCCGTCAACGCGGGTTGAGAGAGCCCGGCAAAACGAAAACGCATGACATTCGTGGTATCCGACACAAAATTCTGATCGACAACAAAATTGATGGATGCGACACTCGCAAGATTGATGCCGGTAAACAAATTAAGCGGAATACGGTAAAACTGCTCCACGGTGTTGATATTGCCCAGCACCACGGAAGCTTTTGCCGTGCCGGAATCCTCAATTTCAAGACGCACCCTATCGCCGATCTGACCGCGCACGCCCACCACGATATCCGGCTGAGCGGACAAATTAATTGTTTCCACGACACCTTGCGTCAGAAAATTATCGAACGCAATCGCCGCTCCCGAAAAACTGGATTGTGCTGATACGTCATAATCCAGATCCACACGGCTGTTGGAGAATTGCGCCACAGAACTCCGGTTCGAGGATCCACCCAAGAGAACTGCCTGCGGATTACCCGCCTGAAAATTCGTAAGGCTCGCTTCCGTCAGTCCCACTGTCGGTTGAATGATGTTCGTAAACCGCATGCCGTCAAGACGCAAACTTAAGACATCCTGTTTGTCGAGCACAAGAGAATTATCAACGAGGAAATTCACGCGGCGGATTTTGGTGAAATCAATGCCGGCGACCTGCGCCAGATTCAGCCGGTAAAACTGTTCTGTCGTGTTGACCGAGCCGAGTGTCAGCGATTTTCTTGCTCCGGTTGAGTCTTCAAATTCTACGCGCACATTAGTACCCAGCGGACCACGAAGTCCCACAATCATCTGGCCGCCGAGAGAACTGAAATCCTGAAATTCAGTGGCAGGCGTAGCAGCATTATCATAATTCACATTGATTCCCGAAAAACTACCGGCCGGAGTCACATCGTAATTTAAATCAGTACGACTGGTCGAAAGCTGGAACACGGAACTGCCCGCCGCCGATCCTCCGGTGGTTAACACTTCCGGAGCACCCGGAATCGTTGTAACATTCGCCGCCGTCAATCCCTGCTCGGGCTGAATAAAACTGGAACCGAGAAAATCCAGATTGCCGAGGCGCACGTTTAAAATATCCTGAGTATCTTGAACCAGCGCTTGAGTGATAATGAAATTGATATTCGCGATCTGCGAAATATTAACCGTCGGACTCAAAAGGGCGAGATTCATACTGTAAAATTGTTCCGTCGTCGTGACCGGACCCACATTCAGAAAATCCCGGTTGCCGGCTGCGTCGATAAATTCCACACGCACGTTGGTGCCTGCGGGACCGCGAAGCCCCACCACCAGATTTCCACCGATGGTCGTTAAATTACCCGATTCCACCGTTTGCGTTCCCGGATTGTCATACGTCACCGTCAGTCCAGAATAACTGGAAACCGCAGTCACGTCATAAGCCAAATCCACCTGACTATTCGACAGCTGATTCGTGCCGGTAAGCGCGCTCGAACCGCCGGTAACCACGGGACGCGGCTGATTCGGCATCGAAGTCACATTTGCGGAGGTTAAATTCTGGCTGGCTGGAATAAATCCCGTCACATCCAGTCCGCTGAGCCGCACGTTCAGATTGCCGGTAAACGGCCCTCCGCCCGGCTGAGGATTCTGAGCCTGCGTGCCGGATACCACGAAACCGATGCCCGTAATTTGTGCGAAATTGACGTTATCAATGAAAGAACGCGGAATCCGGAAATACTGCTCGGCGGCGGACAACTGCCCCAAATTCAACGTATCTTTCACCCCAGCCGCATCCTCGAAAGTAACACTCACGTTCATCCCAACGGTGCCGGAAAGTCCGACCACAAGTTCCGTGAGGGCGGATAAATCCTGAAATTCTTTCACCGCCGGCGTTCCAAAATTGTCATAATTAAAAAGAGCCTCGGCAAATTGCTGGGTCACCACTGCCGGATTCCCCGAAACCACCGGTGTCACATCGTAAGTGAGCGACACCAGATCGCGCGAAGACTGCGCCAGATTTGCAGTGGCACTCGCACTTTTCACCGTGACGGGACCCGGATTTCCCAAAAGCTGAGTGACATTTCCAATAGTCAAAGTCTGATCCGGAGTCAAAAGCCCCGTAACATCCAAACCGTTTACTTTCACATCCAAAAATCCCTGATACGGGCCGGCGGAATTCGGAGTCTGAGTTCCCGCAACGACAAAACTGATCCCCGTGATTCTCGTGAAATCAACGCCAGTGAGCAAATTCCGGTCCAGACTGTAATACTGCTCGCCCGCGCCAAGCTGTCCCAGATTGAAAAAATCAGATCCACCGGCAACGTCTTCAAAAAGAACGCGCACATCCATTCCCGGCGTTCCGGCCAGGCCAAAAATAAAATTGGTGGTTCCGGACAAATCGCGAAATTCTTTTACCACGGGGGTATTGAAATTATCATAATTGATCACCATGCCGGCGAATTGATGCGTGGTGACAGTGTTCGGCGGATTTCCCGTCACAATCGGCGTTACGTTATAAGTCAGGCGCGCCTGGCTTCGTGACGATTGCATCACCTGCCCGGTTGCGTTCGCACTGTTGATAAACACCGGACCCGGATTAAAAGGCAGAGTGATAATGTTAGCGGCCGTTAAATTTTGTCCGGGCAAAATGTTTCCGGTCACGTCGAGCCCGTTCAATTTCACGTTCAACGCGCCCGTAAACGAGCCGGCAATAAAATCATCCACAACAAAGCTGATGGCCGAAATACGGCTGAAATTAACTCCGTCCAGCAAACTGAAATTCAGACGGTAATATTTTTCCGCGGCGGTCACGGTATCCAGATTCAGAAAATCTTTGCCTCCGGCATTGTCTTCGAACACAACACGCACGCGCGTGTTCGGCGCGCCGCTCAAACCGACAACGAGCTCGCTCGCGGCAGAAAGATCAAAGTATTCAATCGTCGCAGGGGTGCCATAATTGTCGTAATTAAAGGAAACGCCGGCGTATTTGTGCACCGTATTTCCCTGCGCATCAACGGTCGGAGTGACGTTGTAATTTAATGTCGCCACATCATTGCTTTGCTGGGTGACTGTGCTCGGCAAATTCGATCCTCCGGTAAGCACTGGATCGGGACTCCCCTGCAATGTTGAAATACTGGCCGCAGTGAGTTGGGTGTCGGCGATAATCGGACCCGTTACGTCGAGCCCGTTTAATTTCACATTCAAAAATCCCTGGAAGGGGCCCGCATTCGGCAGGGCCGGATCAGGCTGTGCGGCCTGCAAACCCGTAATTTCAAAACCGATGCCTTTGATGCGTGTCAAATCGATACCGGTAAGCGGAGTGGCGTCCTGCAACGTGTCGAGAAGTGATAAATTAAGGCGGTAATACTGCTCGCCCGCACCGAGCTGGGCCAAATTTAAAAAATCTTTTTTTCCGTTGATGTCTTCAAACACCACGCGAAGGTCCATACCCGGAGTACCCGTCAAACCGACGGTAATCTGATTGCCTTGAAGCTGTGACAAATCACTGGTTTCAATGTCAGCGGTAGTTTGAGGATCTCCATCATCGGTGCCAAAATTATCATACGTGACATACGCCGTCGAGAATTGATGCGTGGCGCCGTTCTGAGAAACCAGAGGCGTCACGTCGTAAGTCATCCGGAATTCACCTCGGGAAGATTGGGCAAGCGAAGCAACGGCACTCGCACTTTTTACAAGAACCGGTCCCGCCACTCGTCCCGGTAAGCCGGGAAGTGTGCTAATATCAGCCGCGGCTAAATTCTGCTGAGGGAGTTGAAATCCTGTCACATCAAGACCCGGCGCGAATTGAACCGTCACATTTCCTGTCCGGTTCGCTGGCGTGAGCACTCCGTCGGCCGGCGCTACCGTGTAGCGGTCCACCACAAAATTAATGCCTTTAATCTGTGTCAAATCGATGCCGCTTAAATTATTGAGCTTCAAACGGAAATATTGAGTAGCGCCCGTGAGCGGTCCCAAATTCAGAATATCTTTGTGCGG